>NZ_RJJY01000001.1:4800000-5157548 GCF_003751085.1 Micromonospora sp. Llam0
CGCTGGGTCTCCCCCAACGACCCGATGACCTTCGAGGGTCCGAGCAACAGTGTGAACACCCGGGAGAACAACAACATCGCCTGGCGCAACGTCGACTCGGTGGCGCTGTCGACCAGCGGGCAGACCGAGGTCCGGCCGTTCGCGATCGGCAACGTCCTGCGGGAGCCGACCCGCAACAGCGTGGTCTTCAGCGAGGACGGCGCACCGCTGCGCACCGCCGGTGGACGGCTCGTGGTGGATCTCGGCCCGACGTTGTTCGCGCGCTGGGTCGAGGGCGGTATGGCCGGCAAGGGCATCCGGGAAGCGGGCCGTAACCGGGTCGAGATCGTCGACCCGGGCCAGGCCAGCCTGGACAACCTGATGCTGCGGGGCAACGAACGACTGACCATGCGGCTGCTGTTCACCGCCACCAACCCGGTCGAGAAGCCGATCGCCGTAATGGTGACGCAGTTCGGCCCGGACGCCGACGGCAAGGACTGGGCCGACCTGGGTGGTGTCCGCTACGACGTGACCGTCAGCAAGCAGGACCGTTAGCCACCTCGCAGGGCAGGGACGGAGGTGGCGTCCGGGACCCGTGACCTCCGTCCCGGCGAGGTCCGGATCTGCTGGCTCAGCGCAGGCTGACCCAGCAGGTCCGGACCTTGTATGTCGCGGTGCTGGCCCGCAGCTGCACCGGGCCGGTCGGCGGTACGCCCATCGAGAAGAACCCGGCCTCGTCCACCGGCACGTCCTCGTACTGCCCGGCGGCGGACCGGGCACTGAGCCGGCCCGGCGCGGCCGGGGAGAGCTGCCCCACCACCCCGCTCGCGGTGACTTCGACGGCGAGGACCACCGGACCGGACCGGAAGGTCAGGGTCCGGTCGGTGCCGCCGGACCGGGTCGACCCGACTGGCTCCAGGTCACAGGCCGAGTCGAAGGTCAACTCGGCGACCGCCAGCTCGGCGTCGACGGTCCGCCAGCTGAACGCGGCCAGTGCCGCGGCCAGGAAGTGCTCCGGCACCGGTCCGGAGTCGCGCAGGGCGGCACCCAGCTCGATCAGCAGCGCGTCGTCACTGTGTGGTGGCCACTGCCGCATCACGTTCACCTCCGTTCCCCTGCTGCTGCCCGGGCGGGCCGATCCTGACGTACGGGGCGAGGGCTGGGCAGTTGCGCAGCTTCGCCAGGCATCGGACCTGGGTCGGGCCGACGCTTCCAGTGGGCATGCCGAGTTGCTCGCCAATCTCACGGTAGCTGGCCGGCGGGTCGGCGACGAGTAGCGTGAGTAGTTCCCGGCAGCGCGGCGGCAACTCGGCGAACGCGTCACGCAGCGCCTGGCGCCGCTCCTCCCGGAGCAGATCCTCGTCGGGAGTCGCCGGGTCGACCAGCCGGAAGACGCCGACATGCGCGTCGGTCGATTCGTCGTACGGGTCGAACGGCTGGGTACGCCGGCCGAGCCGCAGCATCCGGTGACACTCCCGCCGGGTGGTGGTCACCAGCCAGGCAGGCAGTGCGTGCGACTCGCGCAGCCGGCCGAGGTGCTCGACCAGCCGCAGCCAGACGGTCTGGTTGACGTCGGCGGCGTCGGCGTGGCCGAGCCCGTAGCTGCGGATCACCGCCGCCACCAGCGGGCTGTACCGGTGGACCAGCGCGGACCAGGCGGTCTCGTCGCCGGTGGCCGCAGCGGAAACCAGCTCGGGGACGGTAGCCGGCGCCGGATCGGGATCAGGCGCCGGTTCGGGGACGGCGTCGGGGCCACTCATCCGACCAGCACGCCGTAGTCGGGGTGCCAGGCCGGGCCGGCGGTCAGCACCGCCGCGGCGGCCGCCGCGTCCAGCCCGGCGCTGGTCATCAGGGCGGCGAGCCGGCCGGAGACGTGGCCGGTGGCGAAGGAGGTGCCGGCCCAGGCGGCGAAGCCGTCGAAGTGCAGCACCGGCTGGCCGGGCAGGACCATCTCCCCGTCGACGTACGTGCTGGTGCGGTCGCCGTACGCGCTGGCGTCCACCCAGGAGCCGTAGCTGCTGTAGTCGGCCGGCACCGGGACGCCGTCGGTCGCGTCGAGGGCAGCGACGGCCAGCACACCGGGCAGCGCCGCTGGCCAGGATGGGCGGCTGGTGCCGGCGTTGCCGGCGGCGGCGACCACCGCCGTCGTCTTCGGCAGCGCGGCGAGGGCGTTGGCCAGCGGCAACGGCGGCTGGTCGTGTTGCGTGAAGTAACCGAGGGAGAGGTTGATGACCGACACCTTCGGGCCGAGCCGGCCGATCGCGGCGATCAGGCCCTCCTCGTCGCCGATGCCGTTGGCGTCCAGTGCCGACTCCGGGTCGACCCGTACGCCCGGGGCGGCCTGCCGTACGACACCGGCGACGAAGGTGCCGTGCCCGCCCTGCAGGGCCAGTTGGGTGCCGCCGAGGTACAGCGGGTCCTCGTCGTCGGGCTCCGGCAGGTAGCTGCCGCCGAGCCAGTCCGGGTGCACGTCGCCGGCCAGCCGCCAGATGCCGGTGTCGCAGACGCCGACCGTGACGTCGGCCCCTTCACCGAGCCGGGCCGGGTCCGGCGGTGGCAGCGCGGCCGCGACCCGTGGTGGCCCGCCGGGGTTGCCCATGATGTTGCCGAAGCCGAGCAGTACGTGGTGTGGCTGCACCTGTGGGGCCCGCCCGCCGGGCCACTGGCGCGGGTCGCGGAGCTGGTCGACCACAGCCGGGACGTCGGTTTCCCGGTCGAAGCGCAGCCGGCCGACCTGGGCGAAACCGTCGTCCTCGGTGACCTGGTGGCCGTCGGCGCGCAGCCGGGCCGCCACCCGGTCCACGTCGGCCGGGGCGACCAGTAGTTGCCGGGGGCGGTAGAGGAACTCCTTGCCGGCTGTCGCGGTGTACCGCCGTACCGCCGGGTGAGCGGCCAGGATCTCCAGGAACGCCCGTTGATAGCTCTGGTCGAGGGACCGGTCGGCGGGTCCTGGCGCGCCGGCCTGGCCGGTCAGGTGCGACCAGCTGGTCGCCGGGTCGAGGGGCAGCAGCGCGGCGGCCAACGCGGACCACCCCAGCAGCCGCCGGCGGGAGACTTGCCCGGGGAGACCCGGCACGGGGTGACGGTGGTCGGACGACACCTGACCCTCCAAGCGGGTGGGAGACGGGGCCGGCACCACGAGGGCGACCACAGAAGGTTACGGGACCGACACGATTATTTCAAAGGATAGTTAGGTGTCAATTAAGTGACTGGCGCCCGGGTGCCGGCGTTGACCCGGGGTGCACGGGTGGGGAATTCTCTGTCTTGTGACCGAACGCGCCGATTCCGGTGTCGACCTGGCACAGCGGGCCCTGGACACGGTCCAGCGCTACCCACACGAGGCCATCTCGATCGCCCACCGGGTGCTTGCCGACGCACCCGACGCCCACACCCGGTCCACTGCGGAACGCGCCATCGGCCTGGCGTTACGCGAGCTCAACGACCTGACCGGCGCGGCACTCCACCTGCGTCGGGCGGTACGGGCCGGGGACGACGCCCGGCTGCGGGCACTGGCCCGGATGAGCCTCGGCTACGTACTGGCCAGTGCCGGCCGGACCACCGCCGCGCTGCGGGTCGTCACCCTGGCCCTGCCGCAGCTGACCGGCGCCGACGCCGGTCGGGCCCGGATGCAGCGCGGCGTGGTGCTGCACTACCGGGGCCGGTTCGACGAAGCGGTCCGCGACTACGACCAGGCGGTGGAGATCGCCCGCCGCGAGGGCGACCTGCTGCTGGAGGCGCGCGCCCGCAACAACCGGGGGCTGCTCAACGCCCACCTCAACGCCCACCTCGACGCCGACACCGACGACGACCTGAACCGCGCCGCGGCCATCTTCAGTCAGCTCGGGCTGGACCTGGCCGCCGCCGACGCCCGGTGGAACAGCGGCATCGCCACCGGACAACGCGGCGACGTGGCCGGCGCGCTGCACTGTTTCGCCGAGGTCGACAACGAGTACCGCCGGCTCGCGGTGCCCCGCCCCGCGCTGCTGCTGGACCGCTTCGAGCTGCTGCTGTCCGTACCGCTGATCGACGAGGCGGTCACGGTGGCCGAGACCGCCGTGACCGAGCTGCGCCGGCTCGGGATGGCCTCGGACCTGGCCGAGGCGCTGCTCGCCCAGGCGCGGGCCGCGCTGCTCGCCGGCGACCTGGCCACCGCGGCCGACACCGCCGGGGCGGCGCGTAGCCGGTTCCGACGGCAGGGCCGGCGAGCCTGGGCCACCCTCGCCCGGCACGTCGAGCTACGGGCCGGGTACGCCCGGGGCACCCGGTCCCCCGCGCTGCTCGCCGCGATGATCCGTACCGCCGATCAGCTCGACGCCACCGGCTGGCCCGGACCGGCGCTGACCAGCAGGATCGAGGCCGCCCGGCTGGCCACCACGCTGGGCCGGCACAGCCGGGCGGTCGAACTGCTGGAGGTCGCGGCGGACGCCCGGCGTCGGGGCACCGCACCGCGGCGGGCCCAGGGGTGGTACGCCCTGGCGTTGCGCCACCGGCTGGCCGGCGACGAGTCCGGGGCGACCCGCGCGCTGCGCCACGGTCTGGCCGTACTCGACGGGCACCGCGCCTCGCTCGGCGCGACCGAGCTGCGGGCCAACAGCGGGACGTACGGCAAGGAGCTGGCCGCCGAAGGTCTGGACATCGCGATCCGGCGGGGCGCACCGGCGCAGGTGCTGACCTGGGCGGAACGGTGGCGGGCCAACGCGCTGCGGATGCGGCGGGTCTCACCGCCACCGGATCCGGACCTGGCCACCGCGCTGACCGAGCTGCGGATGGTCAGCGCCGCACTGGAGGACGCGCTGCTGGCTGGCAACCCGGTGCAGACGCTGCGCGGCAGTCAGGCCCGGCTGGAGCAGCGGATCCGGGAGCTGACCCGAGGGGTCAACGGTGGCGGCGAACTGCTCGCGCCGCCCGGGGTCACCGACCTCGCCACGGCGCTCGGTGCCGCCGTACTGCTGGAGCTGGTGGCGCACGGCGAACGGCTGCTCGCGGTGCTGGTCCACGACGGCCGGCCGACGCTGCACGATCTCGGGTCGCTGACCGACGCGGTGCGGGTGGCCCGGCTGCACCGGTTCGGGTTGCGCCGGCTGGTCACCACCGGCGACAGCGCCGACGCCGAGGCCGGGGTGCGGCATACCGCCGGCGCGTTGGACCGGCAACTGTTCGATCCGGTACGCGACCTGATCGCCGACCGGCCGTTGGTGATCGTGCCGATCGGCGAGCTGCACGCCGTACCGTGGTCGGGTCTGCCGACCTGTGCGGGCCGGGCGGTGACCGTGGCACCGTCGGCGACGGCGTGGCTGCGGGCCACCGGCCGGCGCACCGGCGGGGCAGACCCGCAGCCTGCCGGCGGACCGGCGGTGCTGGTGGCCGGGCCGCGGCTGCCGGCCGCCGAGACCGAGGTACGGCAGCTCAGTGCGGTGCTGCCCGGCTCCCGCACGCTCACCGGGGCCGCCGCCACCGCCGACGCGGTGACCGGGGCGCTCAACGGCGCGCGGCTGGCGCACATCGCCGCGCACGGGCGGTTCCGGGCGGACAACCCGCTATTCTCCACACTGGAGCTAGCTGACGGACCGTTGACCGCGTACGAACTGGAGCGGATCACCAGCCCGCCCGGTTGCGTGGTGTTGTCGGCCTGTGATTCCGGGCTGGCCGGGGTCCGCCCCGGCGACGAGGTGATGGGCTTCACCGCAGTGCTGCTGGCGCTGGGCGCCCGCTGCCTGATCGCGACGGTGCTGCCGGTGCCGGGCGAGCTGACCACCGCGCTGATGCTGGAGCTGCACGGCGAGATGCTGGCCGGGCATGCTCCGGCGGTGGCGCTGGCGCGGGCGCAGCAGGCGTTCGCCGCCGGGCCGGACGGTGGGGCCGGGCCGGACGGTGGGGCCGCAGCCCGGCACGCGACGGCGGCCGCTTTTGTCTGCTTCGGCGCCGGCTAGCCACCAACCCATTGACACGTTTCGCTTAATTGTTCGAAACTTGTCGCAGTGACATCAGTGATCTTCGATTGATGTCACTGCCATCACCTAGCCGGAAGGGAGAGCCCTGGTGACCATAAACTCGGGCCGCTCGAAGCTCCGTTCGGCGGTCGTCGTGTTGTCCACAGCAGCCCTCGCGGTCGCTGGAGCCATGACAGCACTGGCGGGAACCCACACCGCCGACGCCGCCGTTGGCAGCCTCGCCTTCGCCTCGGACGTCGAGGACGAGGGCGCCGACTGCCCCGTACCCAATCCAGGTTCCTTCAGCCCCAATTCCCGGCTTCCGGATCCGTTCCGGAAGATCGACGGTTCACGGATCACCACAAAGGCCGAGTGGGTCTGCCGGCGGGCCGAGATCCGGGAGCAGGCCGAACGGTACGTCTACGGTGACAAGCCGGCCAAGCCGGCCACCGTCACCGGCACCGTGACCAGCTCCACCATCACGGTGAACGTCTCGCACAACGGCCGCAGCTCCAGCTTCTCGGCCAGCGTGCAACTGCCCAGCGGCGCCGGACCCCACCCGGCCGTCATCGTCTACGGCGGATTCGGCGCGGACACCGCCACCATCCGGTCCGCCGGTGCCGCCGTGATCAGCTTCGACCCGTTCTCCGTCGGCCAGGAGGGCACCGGACGCAGCAACAAGCAGGGTGCCTTCTACAGCATCTACGGCTCGTCCAGCAGCACCGGACTGCTGATGGCCTGGGCGTGGGGCGTCAGCCGGATCATCGACGTCATCGAGCAGTCCGGCGGCAACATCCTGCGGACCGACATCGGGGTCACCGGCTGCTCCCGCTTCGGCAAGGGGGCCTTCGTAGCCGGCGTCTTCGACCAACGGGTCGCGCTGACCATGCCGATCGAATCGGGCAGCGGTGGTGCGCCGGCCTTTCGCGCGATCGCTCAGGAAGCCGGGGCGCAGCCGCTGAGCAGCGCGTACGGCGAGCAGCCATGGCTCGGCGACGCGTTCGGCTCGTACACCGGCAACCCGGCCGGCCTGCCGGTGGACACCCACCAGATGGTCGGCATGGTCGCCCCGCGTGGCCTGTTCATCATGGAGAACCCGCACATCGACTGGCTGGCAGCCCAGTCTGGCAGCGTCGCCGCGCTCGGCGGCGCCGAGGTCTACCGCGCGCTCGGGGCGTACGAGAACATCACCTACTGGTCCGCCGTCTCCGACGGCACCCACTGCGCCAGCCGGTCGGAGTGGCGCACCCCGCTGCAGCAGCACATCCAGAAGTACCTGCTGAACACCGGCAGCGCGGCCGGCACCTTCCGGATCGCCAGCAACAAGTCCGGCAACCTGGCCCAGTGGCGGGACTGGACGACGCCGACCCTCGCCGACGGCCCAACCACCCCGCCGCCGACCACGGCTCCACCGACGACTCCACCACCGACCACCGCACCGCCGACGACTCCACCACCGACCACCGCACCGCCGACGACTCCACCACCCACCACCCCACCGCCGACGACTCCACCACCGGCTGGCGGCTGCACGGCGACGGTGTCGGTCAACCAGTGGCCGGGCGGCTTCGTCGCCACCGTACGGGTGACCGCCGGCTCCTCGCCGGTCAACGGCTGGTCGGTCACCATGGCCCTGCCGTCGGGCGCCAACGTGACCAACGCCTGGAACGCCAGCCGGAGCGGTAACAGCGGCACCGTCCAGTTCAGCAACGTCAGCTACAACGGCAACATCGGTGCCGGCCAGTCGACCGAGTTCGGCTTCCAGGGCACCGGTACCGGCACCGGCATGACCCCCACCTGCTCAGCCGGGTAGTCCGCTTGCGGAACCATGAGGACCCCGTCGGGGGGTGGTCGACGACAAGCCGGCCACCCCCACGGCGAGGTCCTCACTTTGGTACCTGGATCGAGGCGCCTGGATCAACTCACGAGATCACGGGTGACCTCCGGCGAGTTGATCAGAGCCCGCACCCCCACCGCTCCTGCATCTTGATCAGGATCGGCATGCTCTGGGTCACCACACCGTCCGTCAGCGTCATCTCGGCCCGGTACTCGCCGAAGTCCAGCGGCGGCAGGGTCATCGCCACCCAGGCGATGCCGACATACCGGTCGCCGTTCGACCCCGGCGCGATCGGATGCGGCAGGCCGTAGTCCGTACCCTCGGGCAGACCGTGCATGTCGACGTGCAGGGGCGCCGACCACGAGCCGGCGACGAATCCAACGAAGTACGTGAAGTTGGACTGGTTGGCCGGGAGACAGACTCGCTGCTCGGAGTCGGCCAGATCCCAGGTCGCCTGCGAGGTGCCGGCGGCGGGGGCCGGAGCCGCCGAACCTGCGCCACCGGCCGCCGACGCGGTCGATGGACTGATCGCCAAGGTCAGTGCCAGGCCGGTTGCCACGGCGAGCGCCACCTTGACCGAACGGGACGACAATCTCACGATGAGCCTCCTTCGGTGATCCTTCCTCGGACGACCTCCAACCCCAGAACCCGGTCCGCACCCGGTTCGCCGCCCCTTGTGCACGGAGTATCACGCGGGCGTTCCTCGAACACCACGCACCTCTTGGGTATCCCCTACATCCACACCAGCATCGATGTTGCTGAATTGGGTTCGCTCGTGCTGAAATGACTCACATCGCCGCAGCGCGGGGGCAACCGCGCTGGGAACGGCCAGCCGGGAGCATCGCAGCGTCGACAGCGCGGCACCTGGCAGACACCCGCGCCGCACCGCCCGACGGGCTACCCGTCGGCAACATCCACTCTGGTCTGCCAAGGCATCGGATTCGGCGACGAGGTGAGAAGTAGCCATGGTTTCCCCGGAGAGATCCGCCAGGTGGTACCGAAACCGCTTCGCCTGGGTAGCGGTGATCCTGCTCGCGACGTCGGTCAGCGTGGTCGTGCTGGTCAACTCGGCCGACCCGGAACTGACACCGGCCGATCTGCGCGGACAGATCATGACCCGGATGCGCGCCACGCTCGAACAGGCAGACCCAGAGCAGCACAACCACGCCGGACACATCGTGCAGGCGGCCAACGGGGACGAGCCGTCACCGGCGGTGATCTGCGGGGTCCACGTCTACGGCCACGAGCCGACCGACGTCGACACGCTCGCCGACGTACGGACCGTCTACGGCTTCCACCTCTGCGGGGTCGCCGGACCCGACCGCCCCTGGGACGTCGCACCGAAGCTCGCCGGGCCGGTGATCATGGACCTGTCCACCGAGCCACCCGGCATCCAGGTGGTCGAGGCCACCGCCGAGATCATGTTCGTCGACCGGCTGCGGCAGATGTTCCCACCGAAGTACGCCGAGCTGGCGATGAAGGAGGCCCTGGCCGAACCGGAGATGGCCGATCTGCGCCGCCGGTACGACGCTGCCGCCGGGCTCTGACCCGGGAGCCGGTGGGTCGGCCGGACACCAGCCGGGGCGTACGCCGCCGCCCGGTTCCGCCGGGAGCAGGTACGGGGGCCGACTCGAAATCGGGGCCTGCGGACATACGCCCGCCGAAGGACACAGGGACTTACTTTGCTTTTACCCCGGTCACCAATCGGGGGTCATCGCCGATCCCGTCGATGACATCGAGGCGCAAAATTCGTCAACACAGAGGCCTATTCAGCAGGCCTCCGACCCGCTACAGTAGACCCCCAATAAAAAGGACGATCCGCTCTTCCGTAGGATGGAGTTACCACACCACATCACAGAGAAAAGCGGACCGCCGAACATGTATCATACCACTGGCTTCACCACGGACCAGATCCGCGACCTCTGCGTGCTGGTCCGTGCGGAATGCGGCTCTTCGAGGAGCCCGGAATGCCAGGATCTGGATGTGGAGCCATGGCCCCCGGTCCTTGGTCTCTACCGCGCTGTCGTCGTCGCGTTGACCTACCTGCGTCGCAACCGCGTCCAAGCGGAGATCGCCGAAGCACACGGCGTCTCCCAGCCGACGATCTCCCGAGCGGTCACCGGCATCACCCCGGTCCTCGACCGCGTGCTGACGGAGTTCGTACCGACAGCCGACGACCTCAGCCCGACCGCCCAGTACATCGTCGACGGCGCGCTCGCCTGGATCTCCGATCCCGTCACCGGCAACCACCACGACTCGTACGCGATCAACGACACCGAGGTCCTCGTCACCCTGAATCCCGGAGACTGGATCGGTGACAAGGGCTACGTCGGCAACGGAATGATCACCCCGTACAAGAAGCCCAAAGGTGGCGAGCTCGCGGAATGGCAGAAGGAATACAACCGGCAGGTCAACAAGATCCGCTGGGTTGTGGAACAGGTCATCGCGAACCTGAAGACATGGCGAATCCTGCACACCGACTACCGCAGACCGCTTGCGACCTTCACAGAAACGATCTCCTGTGTCATCGGGTTGCACTTCTACAGGATCGCCTGTGAATAGGCCTCATAGTCACCAACTCGGAGCTTCACATTCTTCATCACCAGAGGATACGGAAATCCATGACAATCGTCATGTCGTGTTCCTGACCGGCCTAACAGCTCAGCTCGGGACCCGTGGATCCGGCTGGGTCAGCGGACCGGCGGCATGCGGCAGGGCCCAGCCAGGCCCTCGACCTCGGCCTTCGACTGGCAGGTGGCCCTGTGGTGGTCGGGACCAAGGTCCCGACCACCACGGGTGTTCCGCCTCAGGCGGCGGGACCCGTCAACGCGGGAAGCTGATCTCGTCACAGCGAGATACGAGTCGCGGAGGCGACGATGACCACCACCCAGCACACCAGCCACCGGTCGATCGAACGGCCCCTCGAGCGCGCCGAACTCCCCGGCGCGATGCTGACCACCACCGCCGCCCGGGCCATGGCCGTGCTGCGGATCTCCACCGGGTTCGTCTTCCTCTGGGCGTTCCTCGACAAGACCTTCGGCTTCGGCTTCGCCACCCCGGCCGAGCGGGCCTGGGTCAACGGCGGCTCGCCGACCAAGGGCTTCCTCTCCTCGGTCGAGGTCGGCCCGCTGCAGTCGTTCTTCCACTCGATCGCCGGCACCTGGTGGGCCGACACCCTGTTCATGGCCGGTCTCGGCGCGATCGGCATCGCCCTGATCGCCGGCATCGGGCTGCGCGTCGCCGCCGCGTCCGGCGCCCTCATGATGGTGTTCATGTGGCTCGCCGAGTTCCCGCTCGACCGCGTCACCGCCAGCGGCGAACCCGCCCACGCCACCAACCCGCTGATCGACTACCACATCGTCTACGCGGTCGTCCTGGTCGTCCTCGCCGCCGCGTACGCCGGCCACACCTGGGGTCTCGGCCGGCTCTGGGCGAAGCTGCCCTTCGTACAGCGCAACCGCTGGATGATCTGACCTTCCCTCCCCCCACCGCTGTGCCGGACCGCTCCCCCGCGGTCCGGCACAGCGGCGTCTGACGTACCGCCGGCAGGTCATGCCAGCAGGCTCTCGCCGATCCAGCCACCGGGCCCGCAGCCGGGCGGGATCGCGAACACCGCCGACCCGATCGGGGTCACCCACTCGTTGAGCAGGTCGTGGTCGGCCAGCCGCTGCTGGATCGGCAGGAACTGGGCGGTGACGTCCGCCTGGTACGCGGCGAAGATCAACCCACTGTCCGGCGTACCGTCGGGACCCGGCACCCCGTCGTAGTTGTACGGCCGCCGCAGGATCTTGTACCGGTCGTCAGTGATGTGCGCCCGGGTGACGTGCGAGAAGTCCGGCATGATCGGCAGCCCGACCTCGTTGACCGCGGTGAAGTCCGGTTCGTCGGTCTCCTTCTCACCGGTCAGCGGTGCCCCGCTGTCCAGCCGCCGCCCGATCACCAGCTCCTTGTCGACCCGGCCCAGCTTGTCCCAGGTTTCCATCTCGGTGCGAATCCGGCGCACCACACAGGTGGTGCTGTCGCGCAGCCAGTCCGGACCGTCAGCGACCCAGACCGCCGTGTCGAACGCCTCGGTGTCGGGCGTCGGGTTCGCCGTACCGTCGATCTGGCCCATGATGTTGCGCTGGGTGTGTGCCTCGTGTTCGACGCCCCGGCCCCGGCGGAACCCCTGCTGCACCCAGCGCACCCGGGCGAACGGCCGGGCGTCCTTGATCAGCATCCGTTGCGCGTGGGCCACCGTCAGCGGATCATCGGCGCAGATCTGCAGCAGCAGGTCGCCACCGGACCACCCAGGTTCCAGCCGGTCGATCGCGAACGCCGGCAGGTCGGCCACCGAGTCCGGCCGGCGGTCCGGCACCCCGGCCGCCGCGTACAGCCCGGCGCCGAACCCGAACGTCACCGTCAACCGGGCCGGCAGCACCGCCAGCTCCGGCTCGGTGTCGGCCAACGGCGCCACGCCCTCGGTCAGCCGGGCCGCGTCGTCGGTGAGCAGCCGCAACAGCCGGCCCAGCGCCGGTCGGTCCGTTCCCGTGTGCAAGGTGAACGCGACGAACGAGGCGTACGCCTGCGGCGCGGTCGCCACCCCGGCCTGCCGCGCCCCGTGGAACGGCACCGTCTCCGTGCCGAAGTCGACCGGCGGCGGCTCGGCGGCGGCCGGACCGGGATCGGCCGGTTGCCGGCCACCGGACACCGCCGCGGCGACCGCCGCACCGCTGGCCAACGCTCCGCCGAGCGCGGCGGCACCGCCGGTGAACAGCAGACGGCGGTTCACCGCCGGCCGGGCAACGTGTTCCTCAGCAGGCATGCGCTCAGCCGTTGTCCATGTCCATGCCCGAGTCCGGGTCGTAGCTCTCCTCGGCCCCGGCGAAGGGCTTCGCCACCGCGCTGAACTCGTACGTCCCGCCGTCGGCGAACGTCATCGTGAAGGTGATCTCGTCACCGGGCTGCACCGCTTCGGCGATGTCCATCAGCATGATGTGGTCGCCGCCGGGTTCGAGGGTGTGGCTGCCGCCGGCCGGTACGGTGATCCCACCGCCCTTCTCCCGCATCACCATCGCGCCGTCCTGCATCGCCATCTCGTGCAGCTCGATCGGGGAGATCGCGGTCTCGACTGCGGTGACGGTGATGTCGGCGTCGGTGTCGTTGACCAGCACCCCGAACGCGGCCGTCATGCCCTCGTCGGCGGCTTTCACCCACGGATCCTCGATGACGAGCCCGGCGGTCTGCGTCACCGCCGGGCTGTCCGACGGCGTAGGCTCGGCGGTCGTCGACGGCCCGTCGCCACCGCAGCCGGCGAGGGCGAGCACGACACCGGCGAAGCCGGACAGCGCCGCGAGCCGCCGTGCCCGCTTCCGTACCGAACCAGCCTGGACCGCTGTTGACATGCGCGTTCTCCTCACGAGTGGTATCCGAGTAGTCGCGCCGTGATCCACACCAGTTCCGGAAGTGACCTAGGTCACCCGTCGGCGACGCGCGGCGAAGACCGCCGCCACGGTCGCCCCGACGATCACGAGCACCACCCCGCCGACCAGGTACGGCCACCATCCGAGGCCACCCGACGGCTCCTCCGTCTGCGCCTGCCCGGGCTCCGCTGCCGCGCTCCCGGTCGCGGCGGCACTCGCCGTCGCCGCACCGGACGCGGCGGTCAGCGGCGCGTTCACCGCGAACCGGAACGACCCCTGCACCGGGTGGCCGTCCGCCGACACCACCCGGTACGCCACCGTGTAGACGCCGTCCGGCAACGGCTGCACCGGCCGCACCACACTCCGCTGCTGGTCCACCACCGGGCCCTCGACCGGCACCTGCGCACCAGCGGCGTCACTGACCACGATCGTGGTGAACTCACCGTTGAGCCGCTCGGTGAACACCAACTCGATCTCTTCCGGCGCCTGCACCACCCGGGTGTTCTGCCCCGGCTGCGAACTCACCAGCGCGTTGTGCGCCGCCGCTGGCGACGCAGGCAGCAGCAGGACGGCAGCCACGACGGCGATCACCACAGCGGGGACGGACGCGGCCACGCCCAGGCCCCGCATGGCGAGGGCGACGCCACGACGACCATGTACGGACATCTCGGCTGCTGCCGGCATGGACGACCTCCTCGGTCAGGGCTCCTGGTGTTGGCCCGAAATCGATTGAAACACCACCGTGTCGCGACGCTCGCCGCTGGTCGGACAGCTTGCCAGCCCGGACAATGATCTGATGCGCCTGGTGTCGTTGCTGCCGTCTGCGACGGAGATCGTCTATGCGCTCGGGCTGGACGACGATCTCGTCGGGGTGACCTTCGAGTGCGACGAGCCGCCGGCCACCCGCGTCGCCTGATCGGGGATCCAGTGTCGGGCCCGGCTACCGCGCACGCAGGGCTGGGATTGTCGTTGGCTGGGTATGAGTGCCAGTAGCGCAGATTTCAGCCGACCCGAGGAGAACCCGTGACCGACCAGCGACAACGCCCACCGACCACCACCGACGCTGGCGTACCGGTCGCCAGCGACGAACACTCGCTCACCGTCGGCCCGAACGGCCCGCTGCTGCTGCAGGACCACTACCTGATCGAGCAGATGGCGAACTTCAACCGGGAGCGGATCCCGGAGCGGCAGCCGCACGCCAAGGGTGGCGGCGCGTTCGGCGCGTTCCAGGTGACCAGCGACGTCAGCGCGTACACCCGGGCAGCGGTGTTCCAGCCCGGCACCGAGACCGAGGCGATCGTCCGGTTCTCCACCGTCGCCGGGGAACGGGGCAGCCCGGACACCTGGCGCGACCCACGCGGCTTCGCCGTCAAGCTGTACACCAGCGCCGGCAACCTGGACATCGTCGGCAACAACACGCCGATCTTCTTCATCAAGGATCCGATGAAGTTCCAGCATTTCATCCGGTCGCAGAAGCGCCGGGCCGACAACAACCTGCGCGACCACGACATGCAGTGGGACTTCTGGACCCTGTCGCCGGAATCCGCACACCAGGTCACCTGGCTGATGGGCGACCGGGGCATTCCGCGTACCTGGCGGCACATGAACGGGTACGGCAGCCACACCTACATGTGGATCAACGCGCGGGGCGAGAAGTTCTGGATCAAGTACCACTTCAAGACCGACCAGGGCATCGAGTTCTTCACCCAGGACGAGGCGGACCAGATGGCGTCGGCCGACACCGACTACCACCAGCGGGACCTGTTCGAGCACATCGCCGCCGGACAGTTTCCGTCCTGGACGCTGTACGTGCAGGTGATGCCGTTCGAGCAGGCCCGGACGTACCGGTTCAACCCGTTCGACCTGACCAAGGTGTGGCCGCACGGCGACTACCCGCTGCACGAGGTCGGTCGGCTGACCCTGAACCGCAACGTCACCGACTACCACACCGAGATGGAGCAGGCGGCCTTCGAGCCGAACAACGTGGTACCCGGCACCGGGCTGTCCCCGGACAAGATGCTGCTGGCCCGCGGGTTCAGCTACGCCGACGCGCACCGCGCCCGGCTCGGCGTCAACTACCGGCAGATCCCGGTCAACTCGCCGAAGGTGCCGGTGCACAGCTACTCCAAGGATGGCGCCATGCGCGTGCGCAACGTCACCGACCCGGTGTACGCGCCGAACTCGTACGGCGGACCGCAGGCGCAGCCGAATCTCACCGACGACGGCGGCACCTGGTACGCCGACGGCGAGATGGTCCGGGCGGCGTACTCGTCGCACGCCGAGGACGACGACTGGGGGCAGGCCGGCACCATGGTCCGCCAGGTGCTGGACGACGCGGCCCGCGACCGGCTGGTCGACAACATCGTCGGGCACCTGCTCAACGGGGTGAGCGAGCCGGTGCTGCAGCGTGCCTTCGAGTACTGGCGCAACGTCGACAAGCACCTCGGCGACCGGGTGGCGGCCGGAGTGCGCGCCAAGCAGTGACTCACCGGGCTGCCGGAAGATCGGATGCGGTCGACCTGACACGTCCTCGGCGTGTCAGGTCGAGCAGGCGCTGTGGATCATCGACGGTTCCGCGACCGGACGCGGTACCGGCGGACGGCGAGCCACAGCCCGCTGACGACGAACATCGCCGCGCTGACCAGCAGCCAACGGGTCAGGTACGGCTGCTGGGTCAGGCCGGTCGCGGCGGTGAACGTGCCGCCACCGAGCTGCAGAATGCCGGGCAGGTAGACGACGAACAGCAGCGCCGACCCGAGCGCCGGCACCCGGACGTGGTTCACCACGGACAGCCGCGCCGGGCGGCTACCGTTGCCGACATCTGCCCGGGTAGCGGTGAGCAGCGCCCGGTCGGCGGCCGCGTAGATCGGGAACATGACCAGGTCGTGGATGATCACCGCGGCCACGAACCAGATCAGCATCCGTACGGCGGTCGCCTCACCGGCCAGCCGCAGCACCACCCAGCCGGCGACCGTGAAACACCCCACCAGCAACAGCAGGTGCCACAGCGGTGCCCCGTAGCCGGCCCGGAACCGGCCGGCCATCAGCTGCGTGCTCCGGTCACCCATCGCCGTCACCGTCCCCGCTGAACTCGATGGTCGCCACCCATTTGGTGCAGTGCACGCCGGGCAGCGCCGGCACGATGATCCGGGCCGGGAAGCCGTGGTCGAGGGAGAGGTCGACCCCGTTGACCCGCAACGCCAGCAGCGAGTCCGGGTCCAGCACCTGGTTGGCCTGCAGGGTCGCCCTGTTGAACAGGCCGCTGCGCTGGATCGAGGTGACCCGGGCCGACGCCGGCTCGGGCACCCCGGCCTCGGCGGCCAGGTCGCGTAGCCGTACCCCGGTCCAGGTCTGCAGCGTCGACCAGCCCTCCACACAGGCAATCGGTAGCCGCGCGGTGTGCGACGGCATGCCGAGCAGCTGTTCCCGGCTCAGGCTCACCACCCGG
Source organism: Micromonospora sp. Llam0 (assembly GCF_003751085.1). Lineage (NCBI taxonomy): Bacteria > Bacillati > Actinomycetota > Actinomycetes > Micromonosporales > Micromonosporaceae > Micromonospora > Micromonospora sp. Llam0. Next base: position 4,816,597 of record NZ_RJJY01000001.1, read on the forward strand.
CCGTCGCCGCCGCGCAACTCCAGCCGCCAGCCGTCGCCGTGGTCGGCCGGCCGGATCCCGGCCGCTGCGGCGGTGCGGTTGACCGGAAAGCCGTTCGGCCCGTCACCTGCCGGCCGACCACGGGGCAGCAGCAGGGCCAGCCGCCGCCACGGACCGTCCAGGCTCTGCCCGACGGTGAGCACCGCCAGCAGCAGCGACCCGCCGCCGACCAGGGCGAGCGCTCCCCGGCGGCTGATCGTCGCCGGGGCGGGGCGCGGGGCGACCAGGCCGTCCGGGTCGGGCGGCTCGGGCTGCGTGTCGGCCCGCGAGGTGCGCAGCGACCGGGACCGCAGCGCGGTGACCATCCGGGGCAGCTTGAGTACGACGTGGACGACGAGCGCGGCGGTGAACACCCACGCCCCGAAGTAGTGCGCGGTGTAGAAGTCGAACCCGAACAGGTACGCGTACTGCACGTTGAGCACACCGGTGACGGTCTGGAACAGGATCCCGCCGACCAGCAGCAGCAGGGAGATCCGCTCCAGTGCCTGCGCCGCCGACCGCACCGGCGGCCAGGCGAACAGTTTCGGAATCACCGACCACAGTTTGGCCAGGATCACCGGGATCAGCGCGATCCCCAACGCCACGTGCAGGCCCTGGCTGACCCGGAACAGCCAGGATGGGCGGGTCGGCCAGTCGAAGTACGGCAGCCGCAGCCAGCCGACGTCGCGCGGGAACGCCTGCCCGAACTGCGGCCCGTAGGCGATGTAGTCGAGCAGCCCGGTGATCATCACCACCGGCAGGCCGATCAGCAGGACGAGGCCGAGGACCGAGGTCAGCCAGGGGCCGCGCAGCGGGCTGCGCCAGCGGCGGGCAACGTCGAACGGGCCGGCGGAGGTGGGACCGGCAGCGGTAGGACCGGCAGAGGCGGGACCGGCGGAGGCGGGGCCGGCGGAGGCGGGGCCGGAGCCGGGGTCCGGAACCGGATCGGTGGTGGCGGCCATGTACCGGGACGCTAGTTCGCGACGACCCGGTCAGGGCCCGGTTCGACGATTACGGAATTCTGACGGCTGGCCGGAACCGGACCGGCGACCCACCGACCGGCCATACCGTGAGCGGATGCGGATACTGCTCACCGGCGCGGCCGGGTTCATCGGATCGCACGTCGCCGACCTGCTGGTCGACGAGGGACACGAGGTGGTCGCGCTGGACGCGCTGCTGCCGCAGGCGCACGGCGACGAGCCACCCGACTGGGTCCGCCGGCACGACCTGGTACGCGGCGACGTCCGCGACGGCGAACTGTTGGACCGGCTGCTGCCCGGCGTCGACGTGGTCTGTCACCAGGCGGCGATGGTCGGCCACGGCCTCGACCCGTCGGACGCGCCGGCCTACGCCGGCCACAACGACTACGGCACCGCGGTGCTGCTGGCCGCGATGCACCGGGCCGGCGTGACCCGGCTGGTGCTGGCCAGTTCGATGGTGGTGTACGGCGAGGGCCGTTACACCTGCGCCGGGCACGGCGTCGTCCGGCCGGCGCCGCGCCGCCCCGACGACCTGGCCGCCGGCAGGTACGACCCGCGATGCCCACGGTGCGCCGGTGAACTGCGCTGGACACGGGTGCCGGAGGACGCGCCGCTGGAGCCGCGCAGCACGTACGCGGCGAGCAAGCTCGCCCAGGAGCATCTGGCGGCGGCGTGGGCGCGGCAGACCGGCGGCGGTGGCTGGGCGCTGCGCTACCACAACGTCTACGGCCCCCGGATGCCGCGCGACACCCCGTACGCGGGAGTGGCGTCGCTGTTCCGGTCGGCGTTGGCCGCCGGGCGGGCACCGCAGGTGCTCGAGGACGGCCGGCAGCAGCGGGACTTCGTCCACGTCACCGACGTCGCCTGGGCGAACCTGCTGGCCATGGTCGCCGACCAGCCGGCCGGCATGGTGCCGGTGAACGTCTGCTCGGGTGAACCGCACCCGGTCGGTGAGCTGGCCCGGCAGTTGGCGGCGGCGATGGGCGGGCCGGAGCCGGTGATCGTCGGCGGTGCCCGGCCGGCGGACGTACGGCACGTGGTCGCCGACCCGGGCCGGGCGGCGCAACTGCTCGGCTTCACCGCCCGGGTCGGCTTCGCCGACGGGGTTACCGCGTTCGCCACCGACCCGCTGCGGGAGCCGGCCGTCCTGCGGCGTGAGCCGGCCGCGCTGCCGGTGCCGGCCTGAACCCAGGCCGGCCACGCCGCTGGCGCCGGCCCGGGACCCGGTCAGGAGAAGGTCAGCAGCAGGTGGTTGACGGCCAGCGCGGTCGCCGCCTGCCCGGCCAGCCACCAGCGGCGTGCGCTGGCCGGCAGGTGGGCGGTGGCGACCAGCAGCCACACCACGAACGGCAGCCAGATCCGCTCCACCTCGGCCTTGCTCAGCCCGGACAGGTCGGCCGCGACGATCGCGGCGGCCGCCGTCAGCGGTAGCACCACCGTCGGCCGTGCGGCGGCCCGCAACCCGGCGAGCAGCCGTCGCCCGCGCGGCGCGCCGGCCGGCTCGGTCGGGGCGGCCGGTACCGTCGACGCGGCCTGCCGTACCGCCTGCCGGGCCGCCCCGACCGTGCGCCGCAGTGCCGGCCCGACGACCAGGCCGGCGGAGAGCAGCATCGCCGCCAGGTTGGCCCACACCCAGTAGCTGTACGGACGTTCGGCGGCCCAGCCCTGGTAGTACCGCTCGACGACCAGCTGATAGCCCTCCCACCACCAGAAACCGGCGGCGGTGAAGACGACCACGACGGCGGCCACCCCGGTGCCGGCGATCAGCAACGCCGGCAGGAACCGGCCGGGCCGCATCGCCAGCACCGCCAACGCCAACGCCCCGACCAGCACGAACCCGTACGACAGGTAGAGCGCGAAGCCGAGCAGCAGACCGCCGGTGAGCAGCGCCGCCGGGTGGCGGGCGGCCAGCAGGGCCAGCCCGGCGGCGACCACCCCGGTGAACACCCCGTCGCCGGACGAGCCGATCCACACCGCGCCGGGCAGCAGCACCAGGAACGGCAGTACGGTGCGGGCGGCGTCCTCGGCGCCGAGCCGGCGCAGCGTCGCCGGCACGCTGACCACCATCGTCGCGCCGATCAGGATGCAGGCCAGGCCGGCCGCGGTGCCACCGCCGAGGCCGATCCGGTCCAGCCAGACGAAGACCAGCAGCGCCCCCGGCGGGTGGCCGGCGGTGTGCGTGGACCAGGAGCCGGGCTGGAAGTCGATGATCCGGTCGCTGAACCCGGCCAGCATCACCGGGATGCTGGTGATCCGGTGCACCTCGTGCAGGTACTCGGCCTGGTTGGTGAGGCGTTCGGTGACCCCGGCGGTCCAGCCGTCGATCAGGGCCAGCGACAGAATCCAGGCCACCGCGACGAGGTACCCGACGCCGAGCAGCCGGCCCCAGCTGGCGCTGCGCGCCCACCGTACCCCCCAACCGACGACCACGACGGCGACCACGACGGCGAGCGGCGTGCCCCAGCCGACGTGCGGACGCCAGAACGCGTACAGCGGCGCGGTATCGGCGTAGAGTCCGACGCCACGCCGGTTGAGCACCACGCCGACGACGACGGCGGCGGCGATCAGCGCCAACTCGACCCCGAGCACGATCAGGTCGGCGCGGCCGGACCGCCGGGTTACGGGTTCTGGTGGTGTCATGGCCACTGGACGGTACGGCCTGCGCCGGCGCCCGGGCCGGGCAACGGCCGGACCGTAACCCTCCGGTAAGAATTGCCGCCTGTAAGACTTCCGTAAGCGCGGAACGCCACCCGGTCAGGGACGGTTCGTCCTAGCGTCGGCGGTATGCCGACACCGATCGACGTGGTGCTGCCCTGCCTCGACGAGGCAGCCGCCCTACCGGGCGTACTCGCCGCGCTGCCGCCCGGCTACCGGGCGGTGGTGGTGGACAACGGGTCCCGGGACGGGTCCCCGCAGGTGGCCGCCGCGCACGGCGCCCGGGTGGTGCACGAGCCCCGGCGCGGGTACGGGGCCGCCGTGCACACCGGCCTGCTGGCCGCCGAGACCGAGCTGGTCTGCGTGCTCGACGCGGACGGGTCGTTCGACCCGGCGGAGCTGCCGGCGCTGGTGCGGCCGGTGGCCGACGGGCACGCCGAGCTGACCGTGGGACGCCGCCGGCCGGTGTCGGCGCGGGTCTGGCCGTGGCATGCCCGGGCCGGTACGGCGCTGGTCGCGGCGCTGCTGCGACAGCGTGGCGTACCGCTGCGGGATTTGAGCCCGATCCGGGTGGCCCGCCGCGAGGCGCTGCTGTCGCTCGGCGTCACCGACCGGGCCTTCGGCTACCCGTTGGAGCTGATGATCCGGGCCGCCGGTGCCGGGTGGCGCATCGTCGAGCTGGACGTGACGTACGCGCCCCGGGCGGCCGGCACCCGGTCGAAGGTGTCCGGCTCGGTACGCGGCACGCTGCGGGCGACCCGCGACTTCGGCCGGGTGCTGCGCACCGTGGACGGTGCCCGGTGACCGTCCTGCTGGTGATGGCGAAGGCACCGGTGGCCGGGCGGGTGAAGACCCGGCTCTGCCCGCCGGCCACCCCCGGCCAGGCCGCCCGGATCGCCACCGCCGCGCTGCTGGACACGATGGACGCGGTCCGGACGACCGGAGCGGTGACGCCGGTGCTGGCGCTGGCCGGCCGGTTGTCCGACGCCGACGCGTACCCGGGGGCCGCCGAGGAACTGATCGTGGCGACCGCCGGCTGGCGGGTACTGCCGCAGCGCGGGGACGGGTTCGCCGACCGGCTGGCCAACGCGCACGCCGACGTGGCGGCGGCGTACCCGGGCCGGCCGGTGCTGCAGATCGGGATGGACACCCCGCAGCTGACCGGCGCGGCGTTGACCGCCGCCGTCGAGACGCTGACCGGTGCCGGTGGGGCGCCGGCCCAGGCGGGTGGGGTGCGGGCCGGCACCGGCGCGGTGCTCGGTTGGGCGGCCGACGGCGGCTGGTGGGCGCTGGGCCTGACCGACCCCCGGCACGCCGAGGTGCTGCGGCGGGTGCCGATGTCGACCCCGCACACCGGCCGCGACACCTGGTCGGCGCTGCGCGCGCGAGGGTTGCGGGTCGCACCGCTGCCGGTGCTACGCGACGTCGACGAGTGGCCGGACGCGCTGACGGTGGCCGACGCCGTTCCCGGCAGCCGGTTCGCCGACCAGGTGGCGGCGGTGGGCGTACCGGCCCTGGCCCGGACACCGGTGACGGTGGCGACGCCTGCGGCTGGGGCACGGCGGTGACCGCCAGCGTGCCCGGCCGGTACGCGGCCGACCACGGCTTCGCCGCCGCGCTGCTGGCTCCGGCTTCCGGCGGGCACTGGCTGGTGCAGGGTGACGGGGTCCGCTGGCAGCTGCCGGTGGAGCGCTGGCACGGTCCGGTGGAGCCGACGGCCGACGCGGTGGTGGCCCGGTGCTGCGGTCCGACCCTGGACCTGGGGTGCGGGCCGGGCCGGGTCACGGTGGCGTTGACCCGGGCCGGGGTGACGGCGGTCGGGGTGGACGTGTCGGCCCGGGCGGTGGCGCTGACCCGGGCCCGGGGCGGGGTGGCGATCCACCGTGACCTGTTCGACCGGTTGCCCGCCGAAGGGCGGTGGCGGCACGCCGTGCTGCTGGACGGCAACATCGGCATCGGCGGTGATCCGGTGGCGTTGCTGCGCCGGTGCCGGTCGTTGCTGCATCCGCAGGGCACCCTGCTGGTGGAGCTGGATCCGCCCGGGGTCGGGCTGTGGCGCGGGTACGCGCACGTGGTCAGCACCGCCGCCCGGGGCCGGCCCCGGCTGGGGCCGGCGTTCCGGTGGGCGCGGCTGGACACCGACGCGGTACGGGCCGCCGCGACCGCCGGTGGGCTGACCGTCCGGGAGGTGTTCCGCGACGCCGGCCGGTGGTTCGGTGAGCTGACGGTGTCGCGGTGAGCGGCTACCGGCCGCCGTCCGACACCGGAGCGTCCGGCAGCGGGTAGCGCAGCACCAGTGGGTCGGTCGGCAGACCGTGCCGGGTGAGGAACTCGCGTACCTGTGGTTCGACGGCCGGGCCGGTCAGCGCGGCGAACCGTTGGACCATCGACGCGACCGCGCAGACCACGGCGAGCTCGACCAGCTCGTCTGCGTCGTAGTGGTCGATGGTCGGCTGCACCTGCCGCCGGGGGGTCACCAGCGGCACCTGGGCGGAGAGCCAGGCCAGCCGCAGCGCCGCGCGTTCCCGTTCGTCGAAGACACCGCCGTCGTCGGCACGGCCGGTGGCGGCGGCCACGCAGCGGTCGATCCGGGCCACCGCGTCCGGCCGGTCCGGGGCGGCGGTGAAGGCGAGGTAGCCTTCGGCCGCGGCCAGGTAGGCGTGGTCCCGGGCGACGGCCGACACCCGGGCCATCAGGTGCTTGAGGTCGGCGGGGATCCGGGAGTGTGGCCGGTCACGCATCAGTTCGACGTACAGGTGACAGTGCCGGCGGCGCTGCGCGGCCGGCCAGGCCCGCACCCAGGCCGGGACGAAACCCAGCTCGCGTTCGGCGTAGGCGTCCGGGTCGCCGACCAGTTCGTCGTAGCCGGCCATCAGCTGCGGCAGGGTCGGTCCGCCGGACGGCAGCTCGTGGTCGAGGTTGCGCGGGTTGGTGTCGCCGACCGCGTGCCGGCCGGCGGTCACGCCCCGGGCACTGGCCGTCGCCGCCCAGTCGCCCTCGATTTCCAGGCCGACCAGGTCGTTGAACACGTTGAGGAAGCCGAACGACGCCACCACCATGGTGAGCGCGTCCATCCTGACCTGGGCGTCCCCGTCGCCGTGGCGGGCCTGGTCGACGGTGTCCCGGACCTTCGCCAACGCCTGCGGGGTGACGGCGTTGCGGGTGGCCCGGGCCGCCAGGTCGGTCAGGGCGGCCTCGTGCGGCCCGACCGCGCTGTCCGGGTCCGCCGGGCCGGTCGCGCTGTCCGGGTCCGCCGGGCCGGTCGCGCCGGGCACGGCGACGGCGTGGGTCATGCAGTACGAGCAGCCGTGCGCGCGGGACGTGGCGTAGGCGACCTCGGACATCACCGCCCGGCCGAGCCGCTGTCCGCCGGCCTGCACAGCTGCCGCGTTCTGGCAGTAGACGAACAGCTTGTACGCTGCCGGCCAGCGATGCAGGTAGGCGAAGGTGTTGGGCCAGAAGCCGAAGAACCTGCGGTACATGTGCAGGATCGGCCAGGTCTGCGGGTCGGGGTCGTGGGTGCCGTCGCTGGTGGGGATGACAGTGGACAGTGCGAGGTCGGCCGCGCCGTGGGCCAGCTCGTCGTCGGTGTGCCCGTCGAGGTCCAGGTCGCCGCGGTGTGGTGCGGTGGTCAGGGCGGCCAGCCGGCCGGTCGTGGCCAGCCGGTCCAGGTCGTCGGCGCTGCCGACGTGGTAGTCGCCGAGAAAGATCTGCGGGACGGTGTACGCACCGGAGAAGTAGGCGCTGGCGTTCGCGGTGCGGGCGTCGGCCGTGACGTCGTACGGCTGGAAGTCGATGCCTTCGCCGGTGAGCGTCCGCTTGGCGCGGGCGCAGAAGACACAGCCGGGCTTGGTGAACGCGTGCACGGTCGGTCGGGTGGGCAGGTACGGGTGCACGATAGAGCCTCCTTTGGCTGCGGTTACCGGGCCCCGGGGCGCTTCGTTGAGCATACACTCATTGAGTTTTTACTCAACGAGTGTGGGTCGAGGATGTGGAGGACCATGGCAACCAGTCGGCAACAGGCCGCCGAGCAACGGCGACGGCAGCTGCGTGAGGTCGCGGTACGCGTCTTCGCCCGGCAGGGCTTCGCGGCCACCACCACCAAGCAGCTCGCCAAGGAGGCCGGCGTCGCCGAGGGCCTGCTGTTCCACTACTTCCCCACCAAACTCGACCTGCTCAAGGACGTGGTCTCCGAGTACGGCGGCTACCGGCTCGCGATCGGCGACGTCCTCGACCCGCTCGACCCGAACGACCCCCGGACCGCACTGGCGGCGTACTGCCGGTCGCTCCTCGCCCACCTGCGCGAACACGCCGACCTGATCGCCGTCCTGGCCGGGGAGAGCCAACTCGACAGCGACCTGTCGAGCGTGTTCTGGGACGTGGTTGGCGACATGCGGGCCGGTCTGGCCGGGTGGCTCGACCGAGCGGTGCGGGCCGGCTCGGTACGCCCGGACGCCTCGACCACCGTCGCGGCGCACCTGGTCACCTCGACGCTGTCGATGTTCTTCCTGGAACACCGGCGGCTGCCGGAGCGGCAGTGGCGTACCCGGGCGGCAAAGCACGTCGCCGCCGTGGTGGACAGCACACTCGCCGGCATCGGCGCGGCACCGGCACCCGGCATCGGCGCTGCTGCGGCACCCGGCACCGCCGCCCGGGTGGCCCGCCCACCGGCACCACCGAGTTGATCTTCGGTTGGTCGCAGACCGTCGTTCAGCCGGCTGACGCCCGGCGCTCACCACCGGGCGCGACGTTGCTCGGGTGACTGACGATCCCCTGCGTACCCACCAGCCGCGACACCCCGAGAACCCGCAGCGCGGCGCAGCGCCGGGCCGCCTGCAGCGGCGTTCCCTGCTGCAGGCGGCGCTCGTCGCGCCGGCCGCCGGCGCCGCCGCCACGCTGATCGACGCCCCCGCCGCCGCCGGCGGCGGCGGGCCGTTCGACCCGGCGAGCCCGAGGTTCGCGCTCGCGGTGCTGCCCGACACGCAGTACCTGTTTGACGCCGACAGCTCCGACCCGGAACCGCTGAAGGCCACCTTCCGCTACCTCAACCAGGAGCGGCGGGACGCGAACATCGCCTTCATGACCCACCTCGGTGACATCACCGAGCACGGCAGCGAACACGAGATCGACCTCGCCAGCGACGCCTTCCGGACCATCGACGGCCGGCTGCCGTACAGCGTGCTGGCCGGCAACCACGACATCCGTGGCGGCGACGACCAGCGCGGCGACAGCGTCTACCTGCGAGCCTTCGGACCGCACCGGTTCACCGACACGCCGACCTTCGGCGGTGCCTCACCGGACGGCTACAACAGCTACCACGTCCTGCGCGCCGGCGGCCGGGACTGGCTGATCCTGGCGCTCGACTGGCGGGCCTCCGACACCGGCCTCGCCTGGGCGCAGGGCGTCATCGACGCACACCGTACGCTGCCGGTGATCCTCACCACCCACGACCTGGCCTGGGCCGACGATGCCGGTGCGGCCCAGCTGTCCGGCCACGGGCAGCGGCTGTGGGACCGGCTGATCCGCGACAACGACCAGGTCTTCCTCACCCTCAACGGCCACTACTGGCCGCCCGGGCGGACCACGCTCACCAACGCGGCCGGCCGCGACGTGCACGTGCACATCGCGAACTACCAGGACCGCTACTACGGCGGGGCCGGCATGATCCGGCTCTACCAGTTCGATCTGGTCCGCAACGTGATCGACGTGGAGACCTTCGCGCCCTGGTTCCTCACCCGGGATCCGGCCAAGCGGACGCCGCTGCAGGCCGAGACGGTCGAGCTGACCGGCCCGGTCGACCGGTTCAGCGTCGAGGTCGACTTCGCGGCCCGGTTCGACGGGTTCGCACCGGTGCCGCCGGCCGCGCCCCGGCCGCCGGTCGCGGTGCTGCGCCACACCACCGTCGGCTACTGGCGGTTCGACTCGGCCGGCTTCGGCGCCGGCACCGGCAGCCCGGTCACCGGCAACCCGGTGCTCGACGGCACCGTGGTGCGCGACCTCAGCGGCAACGGCAACGACCTGACCGTGGGCCGGATCGGCGCCGGCACCGCCGAGACGTTGACCTTCTCCGACGAGCACCACAGTGGCCAGCCCGCACACGCCAGCCTGCGCTTCGACGGCGGCAAGGGACCGGACCGGGGTGCCATCCTGCGGGCCGGCCCGGACGCGCCGATCAACAGCATGAAGTTCCGCGACGGCTACACCATCGAGGCGTTCGTCAAGCTGCCCGACCCGTACCAGGGCGACCACGCCTGGATGGGCATCCTGAGCTGGGAGGGGCGCAGCGGCGACGCCGGCAAGACCACCGGATGGTCCCCGCTGGAGTGCACCTGCAGCCTGAACATCTCCCCCGAGCGGTTCCTGCAGTACGTCGTCTACGCCGACGTGCAGGACGCCGACCCGACGTCGTGGAGCCACGCCCTGCCGCCCGGCCGGTGGATGCACCTGGCCGTGGTCAACGGCTCCGAGCAGACCGTCGTCTACGTCGACGGGTCGAAGATCGCCCGCAACCCCACCCAGCCCTCGACCGGGATCGCCACCCTCGGCCTGCCGTTCGTGATCGGCGCGACCTCGTTCGACCTGAGCTACGGGCAGGGCTTCTACGGCTGGATCGGTGACGTGCGGATCACCGCGAAGGCGCTGCGCCCGCACCAGTTCCTGCACCCGTACGGCTGACCGGACGCCGCCGGCGGCTGGCGAGGTTCAGCCGCCGGCGATCGGGTCCGGCTCAGTGGTCGGTGGTCGACGTGATGGCGCTGCCGTTGAGAACCCCCAGCGGCGGCGCGCGCGGGCGGTCGCCAAGGCCGCCTTCCTGGCCTCGCTGGAGCCGTTCCTGCTGGCCACCGACGACAACCCGACCGGCGTGCCGCAGGAGGTCTTCGCCGGATCGACGTGCCAGCACTGATCCAGCACGGCACCGCCGAGGTCAACACGGCACTGCTCGCCTTCCTGAACAGCTGAACCGACCCTGTCGGGTCCCCGGCGCCGTGCCGCGGCCAACGCCTCACGGCACCGGGTACGCGACCACATCGGCCAGCGCCAGGGCCCCCGGCACCCGGGTGTCCTGGCGCTGGAACTGCACCACCAACGGAGTCGACGAGGTGAGCACGCAGCCGAACGGTCGGCCGAGTCTGATCGGCTCCGGGTCGACCAGGTCGTTGAATCGGATGTGCCGGATCCGCCGAGCCCACACCCGCAGCTGGTACGGCCCCACCGGCTCCTGGTCGGCGTAGTAGACGGTCAGTTCCACCTCAGCGACGGAATCGTCGGTGTTCAGCAGGCAGAGCTGGTCGAAGCTGGTGAACTCCGGCTCGTCGCCGGAGCTGTCGACCGGAATCCGGCCACCGGCCACCACCCAGGTACGGGCACCGATGCCAGCCATCACGCCTCCTCGCCGGCCACTGCCGCCACAGTCGCGACCCACCAGCGCCTGCTGCCTACCCGACGACCGGCTCGGCTAACCCGGCCACGACCACACCGGGCAGGGCGGAGCGGCTGCGCACGCTAGCCGGCGGTGGCGTCGCCCTGCTCCGGGCGCTTCTTCCGGGCGTACTTGGCGCGGAACTTCTCCACTCGACCAGCACTGTCCAGCAGCCGCTGGCGCCCGGTCCAGAACGGGTGACTGGCCGCGGAGATCTCGACGTCGACCACCGGGTACGTCTGGCCGTCGGTCCACTCGATGGTCTTCTGGCTGGTCGCGGTCGACCGGGTCAAGAACGCAAAATCCGCACTCCGATCCCGGAAAACCACATAATTGTACTTGGGGTGGATATCAGGCTTCATTCGCAAAAACCAACCTTCCCCGAATTAGCGATAATGATTGTCATGTTAGCAAGCCCGCCGCACTCCCGGGCCCGGAACCCGCCCTGCACGTCGGAACCCGCCCTGCACGCCGGGCCCGGATAACGTATGCGCGTATCGCGATGTAAATATGTATTGGGGAGTATCCATGTCTCACCCGGTGCACACCGAACACCCGCAGAGCCACTCCGCGACCTGCGGGCACGCTGCGGTGACCCACGACGGGCACACGGACTACCTGCACGACGGACATGTCCACCACGAGCACGCCGGGCACTGGGACGAGTGCGGCACGGACCAGCACGTGACAGCCGAGTCGCATGCTGACCACGCGCATGGTCCCGACTGTGGCCACGAAACGGTGCCCCACGGCGACCACCAGGACTTCGTCCATGCCGGGCACCGACACGCCCTACACGGCGACCACTACGACGAACACTGAGCGGAGCGTCGCCGGCGCGCCGCGAACAACACCAGCGCGCCAGCGATCACCAGGGTGGCTCCGGTGGCCGGCAGGTGCCACGACGATCCGGTCCGGGGCAGTCTCCCGTCACCGGAGCCGCCACCGCCCGGGTTGTCGCCGCTTCCGGGGCCGAAGCCGGTGTCCGGGTCCGTCGCGTCACCGACCGCCACGGTGAGCGACCGGGAGTCGGTGACCGTCGACCCCGACGACGTGGTGGCCGACATCTCAAAGGCCAGCCGGTAGATACCCGGCTCGCTGAACGCCCAGTTGCCATGGGCGTGCGTGTTGATCGGGATGTCGAGCCGCTGCGGCAGCCGGGCCGACGAATCGAACAGCACCTCGGACTCGCCGAACGACCCGGTCAGGAACAACGCGAACCGGCCAGGGCCGTCGACACCGGCGAAGGTCCAGGTGACCGGGCCACGTACCCCGGCCACGACCGACGGATGCTGTGTGTTCCAGCCCGGCCAGACGATCCCGGAACGCTGCCCCTGCGGCAACAGCCACACCTCGTCACCCGGCGCACCGGGGAAATCAGCGTTGTCCGGAACGGTGATCTTCGCGTTGTCCTTGACGTGCAGCACCACGTCGGCGAGCTCGCGCCACACCGCAGGCGAGACGGTGTCGTCCTTGAGGCGGATCGTCCAGTCCGCACCGGTGAGCTCCGGGCCCATGTCGACATGACCGTCGTCGATCACCACCCGTGACCCGTCCTGCTGAGCCGCCGCGGCGAGCGGCGACGCGGTGCCGGCCGCCGCCGGAGCGGCACCCGCCGCCAGCGCCCGCGCGGGGGTGCCGGCCGACGGCGAATCGGCACCGAGCGGTACACCGTCGCCCGGGGCGGCACCGGACGCCCTCGCCAGGTCCGCCGCCGGAGCGGGAGCCGGGGCCGGCACCGGCCGGGTGTCTGCGGGGACGGGCCGCGCCTCGTCGAGCTGCGGCACCACCACCCGATAGTCGGCGTCGGCCGTCACCTCGGTGCCGTTGGCCAGCGTCGCCGCCGCCGACAGCGTCAGCCGGTACTCGCCTGCGGCGTCGAAGAGCCAGACCAGTCCGCCGGTCCTGGTCGCTGCCGGCAGCCGGGCGGTACGCGGCATGGCGTCGAGGGTGCCGAACAGCGGAGTCGGCTGGCCGAGCCCGCCGAGAGTGTACGCGGCGAATCCCCCCGGGCCGGCGACCTGACCCAGCGACAGCTCGATCGTGTCGCCGCGTACCGCCCCGCTTGGCACCGCCCGGGTGTCCAGGTGCGGAAAGTCGGTGTCGCCACCGGTCAGTGCCCACATTGGCCGACCGGCCGCGCCGAGGAACCGGAACGCCGGATGGTCCGGGGTCCGCACCGCCACGCCGCCCGCCGGTCCGAAGACCACCGTCGCCGGCTGCCGGTCGACGCCGGGAGTTCCTCGACCGGTCGCCGACTCCGTACGGGCCGGCCCGGCCGCCGCCCGGGTGACCACCGACAGCGTCTCGCCGTCGATCGCGACCGCCACCAGGTCGGCACCGGCGGCGCTCACCGACGGAGACGTCGGCGGCACGGTCGGCGGCGGAGACGTCGGCGGCACGGCGGTCGCGGGTGCGGCGGTCACCGGGGCCGGCGCGATCAGAGCCGCGGTCAGTGCACCGACCGCCAGCACGACGGCGCACCGGCGACGGGTCGCCGCACCGGCGGCGTAGTGGATCGTCATCATCGTCAGGTCCCCTGGGTCGTCTCGTCGTCAGTGGCATCGGTGACCGCGCGGTCGCCTACGGCCTCGGCACGGCCCTGTTCGCGGGCGGCGGCAACGGCCTGTTCGAGCTGGGCGGCCCGTCGTCGCCGGGCCCGGCGACGACGGGCGACGGCCAGCCAGCCGGCCAGCCCGATCACCAGCAGGATCACCAGGTGCGGCCACGGCACGGCCCACAGGCCGACCTCCCGGGTCACGGTCGCCGGGGCCGGGTCGAGCACCTCGTCGGTGACGGCGGTCGGTGCGACGGTGAGCCGCCCACCGAGCCGGAACATCGGCGGTACGCCGGCGACCCGGATCGTGGTGCGGAAACTGTCGCCGGGCAGGATCTCCGGCAGCGGATCGCCGGTGACCTCGCGCCCGGCCAGCCCGAACGGTCCGGCGACGGTCAGCTGCGGCTGCCCGGTGAGCCGTACGTTGCCGGTGTTGCGCACGGTGAAGCTGGCCGTGACGGTGCCACCGCCGACCGGGTTCCAGGTGCCGTTGTACGTCGTCGCCAGGTCCCCGACGTCCAGACCCGGCCGCAGCTCCCCAGTGACCCGCAGATAGATCCGGGAGCCGACCCGGTGGTCGACCGCCACCTGGTTGCCCTCGGCGTCGGTGCCGGTGGCGGCGAGTGAGGCGACGATGCCGCCGGGGTGGTCGCCGGGGGTAGCGTTGTCCGGCACCGCGATGGTGAACGGCACGTCCAGCCGCGACGTCGACGGCACGGTGAAGGTGCCGGAATCGAACGTCACCCAGGAACCGACGTCGACCGGTTCCCCGGTCGCCGGCAGCAGGTCGAAGCCGCCCTGTTCGGTGGTGAACGCGTCGCTGGCGTACACGTCGAGGGTGATCGGCTGGTCGGAGTGGTTCGTGATCGCCACGTAGTCGGTGAGGGTGGCACCGGGGTCCAGTTTGTACTCGAACGCCGGCCGGCCGTTCGGCCCGTCGGGGCTGGACGGGGCGACGCCCCAGGTGAGCGACTGCGCCGCGACGGGCGTGTAGCTCGGCGGTCCGACCGTCGCCGGGCCGGTGACCGGGCCCGTCGACACGACGGCGGCGGCGAGGAGTCCGGCGAGCAGGGCTGCTGGCGTACGCATGCGGGGTGGTCCGTTTCGCGGAGGGTGTGGGACGGGCCGGGCGACGACGCGGCTTGGTGTCGTCGCCCGGCCCGTTCCCTGGTGCGATCCTCAGATCGCGGTGAGGGTGAGGGTCGCGGTGTAGGTGCCGGGCACGGTCTCGGTCGGCAGGCGCAGCTGCAGGCCGGCCGACAGGGTCGCGGTGCCCCGGCCCACGCCGGTCGGCGCCGAGCCGAGCACGGCGCTGCTGCCGAGTCCGCCACCGACGCCGACGGCGTACGGCTCGACGACCGGACCCGCGACGACGCCCTGACCGGCGGACTGGTCGACCACCTGCGGGGTCCAGCCGAGGTAGCCGGAGCTGAAGGTGGCGCCGTCGGGTCCGGTGAAGTTCTCCGGCAGCTGACCGGAGGCGCTCCAGCCGGGGGTGCCGGCCCGGGTGTCGGTGACGGTGACCGGGCGGAGGCTTCCGGTGCTCTCCCAGCTGTCACCACCGCTGGTCAGCTGCGCCGGCGGCAGGACGACGCTGCGGTCGTCCGGGTCGACGCTGATCACCAGTGCGCCCTGGGTGGGGTCGATCGACGCGGTGATGGTCTGCGAGGCCTCCGGGTCGGTCGGGGTGAAGGCCACCCAGAGCCAGACCTCCGCGCTGGTCGCGACGACGTTGTGGTTGTCGTCGTAGAGCTTCACCTGGTATTCGCAGGCGTTGAGCTCGCGGGTGGCGGTGAAGCTGTAGGAGGCGCCGGCCTCGCCGGGGATGATGGCGAAGTCGTCGCTGCCAGGGCAGCGGCTGAACCAGTGGTAGTGGTCCAGCTCGGTCTGCGGGGTCTGCACCGCCTGCAGGGTGACGGTGTCGCCGGGCTGGTACTCGTCGGCCATGCCGGCGATGCTCAGCACGGTGTCCGGACCGGTGCCGCCGAGTTCGCCGACGACGAACGAGTAGTCGACCGGGCCGGTGCTGACGGTCGTGCCGTCGGTCAGCGTCGCGTCGGCCTGGAAGGTCAGCGTGTAGTCGCCCTCGGCGCTGAACGCCCAGTTGGCGTGCGCGTGGGTGCGGACCGGTACGTCGATGGCGTCCGGCAGTCCGTCGTCGCTGCGGAACTTCATGATCGGGCCGCCGAAACTGTCCTGGGTGAACACCCAGACGTTGCCGGGCCCGGTGACCTCGACGAGGCTCAACCGGACCTGGTCGTCGGCGAAGACTCCGGAGCCGAGGGTGGTGGTGTTCCAGCCGGGCCAGAGCAGGTCGGGGTTCTGGGTCAGCGGCAGCAGCCAGATCTGCGATCCGGCCGGCCCGAGGAAGGCGAACCGGGGGTCGTCCGGCACCGCCATGGCCGCCTCGGGCAGCACCTGGAAGGTCACGTCGGCCGGGTCGCGGTTGACCGACGGGCTGACCGTGTCGTCGTGGACCTCCAGGGACAGTTCGCCGTCGTGGTAGTGGACGTCGACCGCGTCGGTGTGCCCCTTGGCGAGCACCACCCGCTCGGCGGCGGCCGCGGCGGTCGGCGCCAGCAGCACACCGCCGGCGATCACCGCCGCACCGGCCAGGGCCGCGAGCGTGCGGGCACCTGTCGTTCTCATCGTTGTTTCCTCCCCTCGCCCGCACCGCGGACCGGTGCGGGACGTGGTCGTGACGGGGCGGAAGCCCCACCGCAACGTAACGACAACCATTTTCATTAACCTATCGGCCGTTCGGCCACCTCTGTCAGCACCGGTGTGACCTGCGCCTCGTCCGACCCTGCCGGCTGCCGCCGCCAGCGGGCGACCAGACCGTGCCGAGGGGCGAAGACCCAGGCCAGCAGGAACACCGCCGTCGCGACCAGCACGATGGTGCCGCCCACCGGCAGGTCGTAGCTCCAGGACAGGTACAACCCCACCAGCGCCGAGCCGCCGCCGATCAGCGGGGCGAGCAGCATCATCACGGCGAGCCGGTCGGTGAGCAGCCGCGCCGCCGCCGCCGGCGTGATCAGCAACGCCAGGACCAGAATGTTGCCGATCGTCTGCAGCGAGATCACCACAGCCAGGGTGACCAGCACGTACAGCCCGATGTCCAACCAGAACACCGGCAACCCGACCGACCGGGCGGACTCCCGGTCCAGGCTGACCGCGACCAGCTCCTTGTGCAGCAGGAACAACGCGGTCAGGATGGCCAGCCCGGTGAAACCGACCGTGTAGAGGTCCCGGTCCGGGATGCCGGTGATCGAACCGAACAGGAACTGCTGCAGCGAACCGGCGTACCCCGGCGCCTGCGAGATGATCACGATGCCCAGCGCGAAGGCGGCCACGAAGAACACCCCGATCAGCGAGTCCTCCTTGACCCGGCGCCGCTGAGCGAACACCGCGATCAGCAGCGCGGTCACGATCCCGGCGACCGCACCGCCCAGCACCAGGCTGCCCTGCAGCACGAAGGCGACCGCCAGCCCCGGAAACACCGCGTGCGCCACCGCGTCACCGATGAACGCCATCCCCCGCAGCACCACGTGACAACCGACCACCCCGCAGACCACGCTGGACATGACGGCGATCAGCAGCGCCTTCGGCAGGAAGGCCAGATCCGGATTGAACAGGTCTGCGATGAACTCGGTGACCGGCATCAGCCGCTCCCCTCGGCGACCCCGACGGGCATGGTGTCGGCACCGACGATCCGCAGCAACGGCGACCGTTCGCTCACCCCGAACGTGCGCATCCACAGCTGCGGATCCCGTAGGTCAGCCGGTCTGCCCTCGGCGATCACCCGCTGGTTGAGCAGCACCAGCCGGGTGCAGGAGTCCACGGCACCGATCAGGTCATGGGTGGTCATCAGCAGCGGCGTGCCCTCGGCCGCCAGGCCGGTGAACAGCCCGCCGAGCAGTTCCTGAGTGGGCATGTCCAGCCCCGTGTACGGCTCGTCGAGCAGCAGCAACGCCGGCTGCAACGCCAACGCGCGGGCCACCAGCACCCGCTGGCGCTGGCCGCCGGACAACTCGGCGACCGGCCGACGGCGCAGGTCGCCCAGGCGTACCCGGTCGATCGCCTCGGCGGTGGCCCGCCAGTCGGCCCGCCCCGGCCGGCGCAGCAGCCCGATCCGGCCGGTCCGGCCGCTGAGCACCGCCTGCTCCACCGAGATCGGGAACTCCCAGGCGAACTCGTGCCGCTGCGGCACGTACCCGATCGCACACCGCCCCGGTCGACTCGGCACCCCGTCGACCAGGATCCGCCCGGACCGGGTCCGGACCAGCCCGAGTACCGACCGCAGCAGCGTGGTCTTGCCGGCCCCGTTCGGCCCGATCAGCCCGACCAGCTCCCCCGGATCGACGTGCAACCGCACACCGCGCAGCACCGGACGGCCGCCGAGGTCGACGTCGAGATCGTGTACGGCGAGCGCGGTCACGGGGCGGCACGCTCCTGCTCGACCCGTCGGCGTACCGCCCGACCGCGCAGCACCACGACGACCAGCGCGACCGCCAGCACGGCCGTGGCCAGCACGAGGCCGCCGACCAGCCAGGTGCCGGTGCCGTCTCCGTCGGACGCGGCCGCCTGGTCCTCGGCGCCGTCGGAGGCGACCGGCGCGGCCGCGACATCGTCGGGTTGCGCGGCGAGCGCGTCGTCGGTGCTGGTGGCGTCGCCGACCGCGAACCGCAGGTGCCGTACCGCGCTCACCTGCTCGCCGCCGACCAGGTCGGCGCTGACCCGGACGGCGACCAGGTACACGCCGGGGGCGGTGAACACCCAGTTGGCGTGGGTGTGGGTGTTGACCTCCACCCACATCGGCTGGCCGGGCGGCTCGGTGGAGCGCCACAGCACCTGCGGCTCGCTGAACGTGCCGGCCTGCAGGTACATCGTGACCTCGCCAGGTCCTTCGACCCCGGCGAGCTCCAGCGTCACGCCCCGGTCGATCGTCTGCATCACCCGGGGGTCCTGGGTGTTCCAACCGACCCACACCACGTCGGGGTGCTGCACCTGCGGCACCACGTGCACCTCGGTGCCGGCCGGCACGTCGAGGAAGCCGTACACCGAATCGTCCGGCACGGTCTGCAGCGCGGCGTCGGTGACCCGCAGTACGGTCCGGTCCGGATCCCGCCACACCGGCTGCGCCGCGTCGTCGTGGAGCAGCAGGGTCCACTCGTCGTCGACGTAGCGTGGTCCGATGTCGACATGGCCGGCCGCGAGCACGGCCGGGTCCGCGGCGACCGGCTGGTCCGGGGCGATCGACTGGTCCGGGGCGATCGACTGGTCCAACGCCGGATCGGGTGACTGGTCCAGTGCCGGGTCGGGCGATGCGGGCTGAGCGGCCAGCGTCATCGCCAGCAGCGCGGAGACGGCCGTCGACAGGCCGATCGACTTCACTGATGCCTCCTCATGGCGCCAGGCAGTCGAGCAGCGACTCGGCGTTGAACCGCATCAGCTCGACGTAGCTGGTCACCCGGTCGTCAAAGGTGTCGCCGTAGATCTCGCACACGCGTACGTCGAGGTCGTCGGCGAGCTCGGTCAGCGTCGAGGACCTCGACCGCAGGTTGGGCTCCAGGAAGACCGCCGGCACCTGCAGGTTGCGGATCGTCTCGGTGAGCCGACGCCGGTCAGCCAGGCTCGGTTCGGCCGCCGGGTGCGGGCTGACGAACCCGGAGATCTGCACGTCGTACGCGGCCCCGAGGTAGCCGAACGCGTCATGGGTGGTGATCAGGTGCCGCCGGGCCGGCGGAATCCGCGCGATCGTGTCGCGGACGTAGTCGTCCAGCGCGGTCAACTCGGCGATGTACGCCGCCGCGCGCCGCCGGTAGTCGGCGGCGCCGGCCGGGTCGACGCCGATCAGGGTGTCGCGGATCAGTTCGGTGTACGCGATGACGTTGCGGACGTTCTGCCACAGGTGCGGGTCGATCTCGCCGTGCACGTGCTTGCCGAGCACCGCCTGCGGCAGTTGGAAGATCTCGGTGCCCGGCCGGCCGAGGAAGCGGAAGTCCCGCCCGGCCGGCACCTGGGCGAGGGCCTTGTTCGGCACCTCGATGACGGTGTCGGCCGGATCGTGTACGTGCTGGTGGGCGTCGCCGGCGCCGTGCGGGTCGGCGAACAGGTAGAGCGACGACTCGCCGCGCGCCGCCGCGTCGAGGTCGACGGTGATGTCGGCGTGCCCGCCGCGCAGTACGTCGGCCCCGGCCATCCCGGGCACGCTGTGCGGGTCGACGCCGACGGCGAAGGTGAAGGTCTGTTCCCCGAGGGCGACGGGGCGGCTGTCGGCAGTGACCGCCAGCCGCGCCGACATGGTGAGCCGGTAGACGCCCGGCTCGGTGAACGCCCAGCTCATGTGGGTGTGCGCGTCGGGTGGCAGGGTGGCGGTGTCGTCCCGGAATCCGGAGGCGGCGTCGAACCCGTCGGCCGAGTCGAGGTAGACGGCCGGGTTGCCGAACGACTCGGTGAGGTAGGCGGCCATGGTGCCGGGGCCGGTCACGGTGGTGCTCTGCAGCAGGATGTCGGAGGCCCGGTCGGCGCCGTAGGTCCCGCCGGTGCCGCGTACCCGCATGCCGAGCCAGATGGTGTCGAGCGCGACGTCCTCGACCAGCGGGATGATCTCGGCGGCGTACTTGATGGCCCCCTCGGCGAGCGAGATGTTCGGTACGCCGTCCGGCAGGTTGGCGTCGAGCGCCTTGATGATGGCGTGCTCCTCCAGCAGCAGGTAGTTGCTGAAGGCGACGTCGGCGTAGACGACGTTGCGCACGTCGCGCAACGACGGCTCGTACGAATGGGGGTCGGCACCGTCGGGGACGAGGGAGGCGACCGCGACGCGGTCCCCGCCGACGTTGTCGACCAGGTCGCGCAGGATGCCGGTGGTGGTGACGACCTGCACCCGACCGTCGCCGGCGCTGAGCGTCTCGGGGACGACACAGGCCGCCAGGTTACCAAGACTGACGGCGAGCAGCGCCGGCCCGATGAGCCACCGTGCGCGCATGTTCCACCCACCTTCCGTACGCCCTGCGCCCGCGCACCGCACGCTAGCACGCAAACGATAACCGTTGTCATGCTCGGTCCGGCGTTCTGCCGGTGCCGAACGGGCGACGTTCGGCACCGGCAGGACTGATCGGCGGGCGGATCAACCGACCCGTCGACGGATCAGCCAGCTCGAGTCGGGCCTGGTCAGCCGACCTCGAAGGTGAACTCCTCAGTGGTGCTCACGGTCTGCCCGTTCGACGCACGCACGCCGCTGACCTCAAACGTCGCCACGTACGTGCCGGCCGCGTCGAAGCCCCAGTTGACGTGGGCGTGGGTGTTGCGGTTGACGTTGAGACTGTCCGGCAGGCCGTTGCCGCTGTCGAACAGCACCGTCGGGGTGCCGCCGGAGGCGGTGAAGATGCTGAACCCGCCCGGCCCCTGCACGTCGGTCAGCTTGACCACGACCCGGTTGAACTGCAACGCCCCGCTGGCCACCCCGGTGGTGTCCCAGCCGGCCCAGAGCAGCCCGGCGGTGTTGGTCTGCGGCAACACGTAGGCGTACCCGCCGCTGCCGAGGAACGACCAGGCGGAACCGGACGGCACCGCCGTGTGCGCGGCGGGCGGCACCACGAAGACCACGGTGGATGGATCACGCTCGACGAAGGTCGAGCCGGTGTCATCACCGACGGTGACCTCGATCGGCCCCCCGGCAACATGATCGACATCGATGACGTCGACGTGGCCGCTGGTCAGTTCGACGATCGTGGCCTGCGCCGAGGTGGGTACGGCGACCGCGAGCACTGCGGCTAACGCACTCGACGCGATACCGGCCAGCAGTCGGCGGCTAGGAGTCTTCATCACGCTGCTCCCTCCAGGTTCCCGACCCACATCAGGGCAGGACGACGAATCGCAGGTAGACCGAGTCGGACTCGACCACGGTCGTGGTGCCGGCCAGGGTGGCGCTGGCCTTGACCTTGAGCAGGTAGACGCCCGCCTTGCTGAACGCCCAGTTGACGTGCAGGTGCTCACCGACCGCCAGGTCGACGACGTCCGGCAGCCCGTCGCGGCTGTTGGCCAGCACGGTCGGCTGTCCGAACAGGTCCTCGGTGTAGATCGCCAGCTGGCCGGAGCTGGGTGCGCTGATCAGCTGCTGCACGGTCAGGTCGACCGAGTCGCCGGCGAAGACGCCCGCTTCGAGCTCCTCGGTGGCCAGGCCGGCGAAGAGCAGTTCCTCGTTCTCGATCTGCGGCAGGATCCACACCGGCGAGCCGGCCGTGCCGAGGAAGGCGAAGGCGGGATCGCCGGGGACGGTGGTCTTGGCCTGGGGCTTGACGACGAAGATCACGTCGTCGTGGTGGCGGTGCTCGCCCGGCTCGACGGTGTCGTCGTGCACGCCGAGCTCCAGCTCGCCGTCCTCGTACTCCACCTCGATGACGTCGACGTGTCCTTGATGCAGGACAACGGGCAGGCCGGCGCCGTGCGCCTGCGCCGGGGGCGCCGAAACGACTAGTGCGGCGATCAGCGCCGCACCGGTGACGAGCGCTCCGGCCGCCCGGCGGCGGGTTGCGGTCAACACAGGACAGACTCCCTCCCGGTGGTCCCTGGTGGACCACCGAGAGCTAACGGTAATCGTTTTCAACTAGAAGCGATAGGGGTCCGACCTGTCTGGCTCGACACATGTCCATGCCCGTCCAGCTCACCGAGGTCCCACTCGGGGAACGGATCCGGCAGCTCACGTCATGCCGCGAGCCCGGCAGCCAGCCCGGCGGTGTGGCCCGGGGTGGGCACGATCAGCCCCCGCTCGTTTCATCAAGTGGGTCGACCGACGCGGCAGAGTCCGGCTCGGCCCGGGTGACCGACCGGGCCGGGCGGGTCACCCGTGGTGGTCGGAGACCTGCTCCGCCGGCCCGTGGTCGGGCAGCTCGCGGTCGGCATGATCGGCGTGGAACAGCGCCTCGGCCAGCAACTGCCGGACGTGCACGTCGGCGGCCGAGTAGTAGACGAAAGTGCCCTCCCGGCGGCCCCGGACCAGCCCGGCCAGCCGGAGCTTGGCCAGATGCTGACTGACCGCCGTCGGGGCGGCGTTCACCAACTCGGCAAGGCAGGCGACCGACGACTCACCCTGCAGCAGCGCCCAAAGGATCTTGATCCGGGTGGGGTCGGCGAGCAGGCGGAACGTCTCCGCGGCCAGGTGCACCTGCTCCTCGACCGGCATCCGGAAATCCGGAATCGAGGTGTGCATGCCGGCAAGACTAGCCGAGGCCGCCTACTTGCGTACCTGCGTAGCTGCGCAGCTATTGTGCTCGTTGTGCTCACCGAGACCGCGCCGTACGCACCCCCGTCGCGAGCCGAACGCCTGGCCGACGCCGCCCGCCGTACCCCGATCTGGGCGCTGCCCGAGGTCCGCTGGGCGACCGCCGCGACCATGCTGTTCGCCCTCGGCGGCGCGCTGCACCTGGCCGGTGCACCGGCCTGGAGCTGGTGGGCCGCCTACCTGGCCTGCTACGTCGCCGGCGGGTGGGAACCGGGCTGGTCCGGGCTGCGCGCGCTGCGCGAACGCACCCTCGACGTCGACCTGCTGATGGTGGTCGCCGCGATCGGCGCCGCCGCCGTCGGCCAGGTCTTCGACGGCGCCCTGCTGATCGTCATCTTCGCCACCTCCGGCGCGCTGGAGGCGCTCGCCACCCGACGCACCGCCGACGCCGTCCACAGCCTGCTCGACCTGGCCCCGCCCCAGGCGACCCGGATCGTCGACGGCACCGAACAGCGGGTCGACACCGTCTCGCTGTGCGTCGGCGACGTCATCCTGGTCCGCCCCGGCGAGCGGATCGGCGCCGACGGACAGGTCGTCGACGGCGCCAGCGAGGTGGACCAGGCCACCGTCACCGGCGAGCCACTACCGGTGGACCGCGGCCCCGGCGACGACGTGTACGCCGGCACCCTCAACGGCACCGGCACCCTCCGCGTGCGGGTGACCACACCCGCCGAAGAGACCGTCGTCGCCCGCATCGCGGCCATGGTCGAAGAGGCCGCCGCCAGCAAGGCACCCACCCAGTTGTTCATCGAACGGATCGAGCAGCGCTACTCGGTGGGGGTCGTGGTGGCGACCCTGGCCCTGTTCGGCATCCCGCTCGCCGTCGGCGACAGCCTCACCGACGCCCTGCTGCGGGCGATGACCTTCATGATCGTGGCCTCGCCGTGCGCCGTGGTGCTGGCTACCATGCCACCGCTACTCGCCGCGATCGCCACCGCCGGCCGACACGGCGTACTGGTCAAATCCGCCGGGGTGATCGAACGCCTCGGCCGCGCCGATCTGGTCGCCTTCGACAAGACCGGCACCCTCACCGAAGGGCGGCCCCGAGTCACCGCCGTCCACCCCGTACCCGGAAATCCGACCACCGACGACGCCGACCAACTACTCGCCCTGGCCGCCGCCGCCGAACTACCCAGCGAGCACCCGATCGGCACCGCCGTGGTCGCCGCCGCCCGCGACCGCCAGCTCGCGATCGACGCCACCGAGGCGTTCGCCGCACTACCTGGTCGTGGCGTCACCGCCCGCGTCGGTGCCCGGCAGGTAGCCGTGGCCAGCCCGGCCCAACTGCTGACCGCCACCGACGACGAGGCCCACCGGCTGGTCGCCGACGTGGAGTCCGCCGGGCAGACCGCCGTCGTGGTCGCCGTCGACGGCACGCCGGCAGCCGTACTCGCGCTCACCGACCGGTTGCGCCCCGGCGCGGCCTCGGTCACCGCCGCGCTGCGCGCCCTGACCGGGCGGTCGCCGGTGCTGCTCACCGGCGACAACCCGCAGGCAGCCGGCAGACTCGCCGGTGATGTCGGCATCGACGAGGTACGGGCCGGCCTGCTACCGCAGGACAAGGTCGCGGCGGTACGGCAACTGCAGTCCGCCGGCCGGCGGGTGCTGGTGGTCGGCGACGGGGTCAACGACGCACCCGCACTGGCCACCGCGCACACCAGTGTCGCGATGGGTGGCGTCGGCGCCGACCTCGCTTTGGAGACCGCGGACACCGTCATCGTCCGCGACGACCTGACCACCATCCCGGCGGTCGTCGCCCTCGCCCGGCGGGCCCGGCGCTGCGTCGTCGCCAACCTGGCCATCGCCGGCACCGTCATCGTCGTCCTGGCGACCTGGGACGTCGTCGGCCACCTGCCGCTGCCGCTCGGCGTCGCCGGGCACGAGGGCTCCACCATCCTGGTCGCGCTCAACGGCATGCGGCTGCTGCGCCGCTCGGCCTGGCAGCAGTGACGGCCCCAGCGCGCGGCGACGCTCAGGCTGTCGGCGACGGCCCCGACGCCGCCGACACGAGGTCGCCGGCCCGCCGCCGGGCCGCGTCGCGACCCGGCGGTACGCCGTACGCCCGCCGGTACTCGCGGTTGAACTGTGTCGCGCTGACGTACCCGACGGTCCTGGCCACCGCGGCGGCGGTGTCCGCGCCGGCGAGCAGCAGTCGCCGGGCCTGCTGCAGCCGCAGAGACTTCTGGAAGCGCAGCGGGCTCATCCCGGTCACCGCCTTGAAGTGCCGGTGCAGGGTCGCCACGCTCAGGTGGGCCGCCGCCGCGATCTGCTCGACCGTCAACGGCTCGGCGTACCGGGTCCGGATCAACCCGGCCGCCGCCCGGACCTGCGACAACCGGGACTCGGCGACGGTGAGCTGACGCAGCGCCGGCCCGAGCGGGCTGCCCAGCAGCCGGTACAGGATCTCGCCTTCCATCCGGGCGGCGAGCGGCCGGATGTCGGCCGGGTCGTCGAGCAGTCGCACCCACCGGGTGACCGCCTCGACGATCCCCGGGGTCATCGCGGCGGTGGTCAACGCGACCGGCTCCGCCGACCTGGCTGGCGGCGACGGTGGCTCGTCCAGCTCCAGCAGCAGGTCGGCGAGCATCCGACTGTCCAGACGCAGCACCGCCGACCGGTACGGCACCTGCTCGAACACGGCGGTCACCGGCAGCTCCACCGAGCTGAGGAACATCGCCCCCCGGCCGACCAGCCAGCTGCGCTCACCGGCCGTGCTGCGTTTCGCGCCCCGGGCCACGAAGCAGATCATCGGCTCGTACAACAGATCGGTCGGCCCGGCCTGCGCGTCGTCGAAGCGGACCAGCCGCAGCCGGGGCACGGCGGTCTCGACCGCCTGCGCCGGGCAGTGCCGGGCGACGACCCGCGCCAGCTCGTCGATCATCGGCTGCTCCGTCGTCGGTGAGAGGATCAGGCAAGAGTACGCGGAGCACGCCCCATGCCGGCACGTCGGGCGCGGCATAGCGTCCAGGCATGACACAGACAGCGAACGGCGGCCGGCAGCTGCCCCGGCGCAAACTCGGCTCGCAGGGGCTCGAAGTCGGCGCGATCGGCCTCGGCACCATGGGCATGACCATGGCGTACGGTCCGGCCGACCCGACCGACGGCGTCGCGACCATCAGGCGCGCGTACGAACTCGGCGTCACCATGTTCGACACCGCCGAGGTGTACGGCATGGGCAGCGGCAGCAACGAACAACTGCTCGGCGAGGCGGTCCGCGGCTTCCGCGACGAGGTGGTGATCGCCACCAAGTTCGGCTACGACCTGACCGACCCGAGCCGGTTCGGCATGGCCTTCGACAGCCGGCCGGACCACATCCGCGAGGTCACCGACAACAGTCTGCGCCACCTCGGCACCGACCACATCGACCTGCTCTACCAGCACCGGGTCGACCCGAACGTACCGATCGAGGACGTCGCCGGCACCGTCGGTGAGCTGATCACCGAAGGCAAGGTGCGCTTCTTCGGGCTCAGTGAGGCCGGCCCGGACATCATCCGGCGGGCGCACGCCGTCCACCCGGTGTCGGTGCTGCAGACCGAATACTCGGTGTTCGAGCGGGCGGTGGAGCCGCAGGTGCTGCCGACGGTCCGTGAGCTGGGCATCGGGTTCGTGGCGTACTCGCCGCTCGGCCGCGGGTTCCTGACCGGCGCGGTCCGGCCCGCCGCCGAATACCCGGACGGTGACATGCGCACCTGGGACGAACGCTGGCAGCCGGGCAACTACGAACAGAACCTGGCGGCGGTACGCGAACTGACGGCGATGGCCGCCGCCAAGGGCATCGCCGTCACCCAGCTCGCCCTGGCCTGGCTGCTCGCCCAGGGCGACGGCATCGTGCCGATCCCGGGCACCCGCAACCCGCAACGGCTCGCCGAGAACGTGGCGGCGGCCGCCGTACCGCTCAGCGCGGCCGAGGTCGACCGGATCCGCCAGATCCTGCCGCACGGCGCGGCCGGATCCCGCTACCCGGCCGCCCGGATGCCGGTCTGGTAGCAGCCGGCGCGCCGGCCGGCCTGCTCGTGGTTCAGGCCACGAGCAGGCCGAGCAGCCACAGTCCGGCGATGGCGAGCGCGGCACCCAGCTCGATCAGTATCGCCAGACCGACCGCCAACACCGCCCGCTTCGTCGCCGGCCAGGCGGCGGCGAAGTCACCGAGCCGCTGCCGCTCGGCCAGCCAGACGCCGAGCACGAAGCCGATCACCAGGCCGAGCACCGGGATGACGAAGAAGCCGACCAGGCCCAGCACGCCGCCGACCAGCAGCGACCGGTTGGGTACCCCGGCCCGTTTCAGGTCCCGCCCCGGCCACAGGTATTTGATCACCGTGCCGCCGACGGCGATCAGGGTCGCCGCGGCGACGATCAGCCACCGGCCGCCACCGGCGTCGCTGAAGACCGCCCAGCCGAGCACCCCGGCCCAGCAGAGCAGCAGACCGGGCAGGATCGGCACGATCACGCCGATCAGCCCGATCAGGATGGCCAGGCCGCTGAGCAGGGTGACCAGCGTCTGTGTGTCGTCGAGATCCACACCGACAGGGTGACCGACGGCCGCCAGCAGGTCGAACCCGGCGTCATCCGAGGGCTGCGATTCGGGTACGGATCCGAAACAATGTCGGAAACCTCGGGAGGATCGCGTGGCCGTTGCTGCACGGGCAAACGACATTCATCCGGCCTGGCTACCGGCGCAGGCGTGGCGCGCCATCGGGTCGCGGCACACCCTGGTCTCCGGCGCCGAGGAGTCCGTCGCCACCGTGTACGCCGAGGTGCGGGCCGCCTGCGCCCGGTTCGGCGGATCGGTGACCCGGCTGTCGGTCGACGGCGAGGCCGACCTGATGCTGGCGCTCACCGGTACCGCCCATCCCGGTGCTACTGCGGGTGCTCCCGGCGGCCTCGGCGACGAGGGCTACACGATCGGCCGGGCCGGCGGCCTCACCACGGTCACCGCTGACGCCCCCGCCGGGCTGCTGTACGGGTTGTTCCACGTGGTCCGGCTCGGCGAGTCGGCGTTCGGCGGCGACCTGGCCACCCGGACGCACCGGCCGGCGATCCGGCGGCGGATGCTCGACCACTGGGACAACGTCGACGTGCACCCGGTGATGGGGCAGGTGGAGCGGGGCTACTCCGGCGGGTCGATCTTCTGGCGGGACGGCGCGATCACCGACGACCCCGACCGGGTCCGGGCGTACGCCAGGTTGCTCGCCGCCAGCGGCGTCAACGCGCTCACCATCAACAACGTCAACGTGGGGCGTACCGAGGCGCGGCTGCTCACCGACCGGCTCGACGACGTCGCCACGTTCGCCGGCATCTTCCGCCCGTACGGCATCCGGCTGCACCTGTCGGTGACGTTCGCCGCGCCGATGGTGCTCGGCGGGTTGGACACCGCCGACCCGCACGATCAGACGGTACGCGACTGGTGGGCGGCCACCACCGCCCAGGTCTACGCCAGGGTGCCCGACTTCGGCGGGTACGTGGTGAAGGCCGACTCGGAGGGCCAGCCCGGCCCGTTCGCGTACGGGCGCAGCCACGCCGACGGTGCCAACCTGCTCGCCGACGCCCTCGCCCCGCACGGCGGGGTGGTGCACTGGCGGGCGTTCGTCTACAACCACCGGCGGGACTGGCGGGACCGCTCCACCGACCGGGCGCGGGCCGCGTACGACCACTTCGCCCCGCTCGACGGCCAGTTCCGCGACAACGCGATCGTGCAGGTCAAGTACGGTCCCGTCGACTTCCAGCCCCGGGAGCCGGTGTCCCCGGTGATCGCCGCGATGCCGGCGACCCGGCTGGCCGTCGAGCTGCAGGTGACCCAGGAGTACACCGGGCAGCAGCGGCACGTCTGCTACCTGGCTCCGCTGTGGAGTGAGATGCTCGGCTTCCGGTTCGACGGCGACAGCCTGGAAGCCGACGGCGACGCCGACGGCGACCTGGGTGCGTCGGTCGCCGCGATCACCGCCCGCGGCGGCACCCTGGCGGCGGTGTCGAACGTCGGCGACGACCCGTTCTGGTGCGGTCATCCGCTCGCCCAGGCCAACCTGTACGCGTTCGGCCGGCTCGGCTGGGACCCGACCGCCGACCCGGCCGCACTGCTCGACGAGTGGATCGACCTGACCTTCCCGGCCGACGCGGTCGCCGATCCTGCGCAGTTGCGGCAGACGTTGCACGCGATGATGGACGACTCGTGGCGCACCTACGAGCGGTACACCGCACCACTCGGCGTCGGCTTCATGGTCAACCCGGCCGGCCACTACGGCCCGTCCGTCGACGGCTACGAGTACTCCCAGTGGGGCACGTACCACTTCGCCGACCGCGACGGCGTCGGCGTGGACCGGACCCGGGCCACCGGCACCGGCTACGCCGGCCAGTACCCGAAGCCCTGGTCGGACGTGTACGAGTCGCTCGCCGACTGCCCCGACGAGCTGCTGCTCTTCTTCCACCATGTGCCGTACGGCCACGTGCTGCACAGCGGGTCGACGGTGATCCAGCACATCTACGACACCCACTTCGCCGGGGCCGACGAGGCGATCGCCATGCGGGACCGGTGGCGCGACGTCGCCGACGCCGGCCTCGACCCCGCCCTGTACGCCCGGGTCGCCGACCGCCTCGACGAGCAGGTCCGCTCCGCGCGGGAATGGCGCGACCAGGTCAACACGTACTTCTTCCGTAAGTCCGGTGTCCCCGACGCGCGGGGCCGCCGCATCCACTGACCCGGACCCACCTGTCCGACCCGACCCGAGTCGAGTAACGGACAGCCGGAGCAGCCGTACGGGCGACCTCTGCAGTGGACATCGGTGCCTAGCATCGGTACCACTCGGAAGTGAGGAGACGGCGATTCCAGCGATGACGGCACCACCCCGATTCGCGGGCGTACACCGTCTGTTGTCGCTGATCCGCCAGCTCGCCACCCGGCCGCCGTTCACCCACCGCGCACCCGACCTGCAGGTACGCGGCGACGAGCCGCTGCCGCTGGTGTGTCTGGTCGGCGGCGAGGCCCCGGACCGGTTCCTCGCCGCTCTGGAATCGGCTCTGGGCGACGCCTCACCCCGGATCCCGCACGCCCTGGTCGACGCGGACACCGCAGGCGCCCGCAGCGCCGCACGGTGGGGACTGCCCGGCGAGGATCCGGCCGCTGCTGCCGCCGCCCGGGAACCGCCGCTGCTGCCGCTGCTCGACGAGCTCAGCTTCCGGCTGGCCGCGGACTCGTTCGGTGCCGGCCGACTGACCCGGTTCGACCACTACCGGCTGGCCGACTGGCTGTCCGGTCACCGGCTGCCGCCGGCCCGGGGCCGTGACGACCGGTCCGCGGTGCTGGCGTTGCTGCGCACGTGGAGCGGCCGCGCCCCCCAGCCGGTCGGCGCCTCCGGCACCGACCCGTCGGTGTCGGTGGCGGAGGTGGCATCCGGGGTGTGGACCCGCCTCGGGCTGTGGCTGCTGATGTGGGTCGGTCAGGGCGCGTTCCGGCGCTGGCTGAGCCAGCGGCCGGCCGGGCTGGGCCGCGAGGCGCGGTGGTTCATGCGCCGCCAGCCGTACATGGTGCCCCGGCACTCCACCGATTTCCTCGGCTTCGCCGAACGGCTGACCCTGGACCGGCGCAGCTTCGAAAACGCCGAGCAGGTCAAGAAGCTGCTGGTGCACGCGTTCCTGGAGGATCTACGCGCCGCGTACCGGCGGCGTCGGTGGCGGTGGTTCCCCCGCCGGTCCGGCTGGCGGCGCACCGGGTACGTGACCGTCCTGATCACCCACGCCACTGGCGACAACGGCGGCTGGGAACTGCTACGCCTGATCAACGCGGTCCGCAACGAGACCGGTGAACTCGATCCGCTGCTGGTCGTGGCCGCCTGCGACCGCCCACCGGACCGGTCGGGAGGCACCGACGGCCGGCCGATGTCGGCGCACGACGCCGACCGCGCGCTGCAGTTGTGGCGGCGCGGGCTGCCCCATCGCCGTCAGCTACTGGCGACCGACGCGCGTTACCTGGTGCTCGACCTGCCCGAGCCGGTCCCACCGGGCCGTGTCGGTGCACTCGCCGCCGACGACGCGGCTGCCTGGGATCCGTCCGAGACCGCTTGGCGGCTGCCGCCGCCGCCCCGGCTGGCCCGACGGGGGGCCGTGGAAGGGCTGCTCGCCGTCGTCCTGGTCGCGGTGCTCGCCGCCCCGCTGCTCACCGTCCGGCAGTACTGGCACGAACACTGCTCGGTGCTACGGTCCCAGGTGGACGCTGCGGTGAGTGTCGAGCTGCTGAGGTTCGGTCCCGACGACGCGCAGTGCGTCGGCCACAGCGACAGCGCGGCGCAGGTCTTCGGCACCAACGCCCGCCTGCAGGCGGCGCAGCTCCGGGTGTTCGCCGAGAACGGGACCGCGGCGCGCAAGCGGGCCGAGATCCCGGACCGGCCGATGATCAGCCTGGTGTACTTCGCCGGGCTGACCCACGCCGGCAGCGACCTCGACACCGATCACGCGGTCGCCGAGGAACTCGAAGGCATCGCACTGGCCCAGCAGCAACAGCACGCCGCGTCGTCGCTGTCCGAGCCGCTGGTACGGGTGGTGATCGCCAACGCCGGCCGGGGCATGCGGCAGGCCCACCATGTCGCGGAGCAGCACCTGATCCCGCTGATCGACGCCGACGACAGCATCAAGGGCGTGATCGGCATGGACCGCACCGTCCCGGAGACCGAAGAGGCGATCCGGATCCTCGGTGAAGCCGGCATCCCGGTCTTCGGTACCACCCTCACCGGCACCGGGCTGGCCGAACTGTCCCAGTTGTACTTCCAGCTGGTGCCGGACAACACTCGGCAGGCGGAGCTGGTGGCCCGCTACGCCGCACACATTGGACGGGACAAGGTGACGGTGTATCACCCGCCGATCGACCCGGACCACCCCGACGAGTACGTGAAGACACTGCGCGACGCCATCGCCGACCGGATGGGCGATGCCGTCGAGCTGGTCGACTGGCGCGACGACGTCAACGAGCTGCCGCCGCCGTGCCGCCGGCTGGACTGGGCGCAGGCGTACCAACGGGAGTTGTTCTTCTACGCCGGCCGGGAGAACCACTACCGGGACTTTCTGCGGACGATGAACGACGGCTGCGTCGATTCGGACCGTACGCCGCACATCGTCGCCGACGACGCGGTCACCCGGGCGGTCGCCCAGGCCAGCTTCCGGACCGACGACACGTTCGCCGGCTCCCGTGTGCGCTACGTCGGCCTGGGCAGCCTGGTGGTGCTCGGCGGCCGGGACTGCGTGACGTACGGCAGGCCCGCCCCCGCGTTGTCCGACATGCAGCCGATGCAGTCGTTCTGCTCCGGCTACCAGCGGCTGCGGGCGCGGCTCGCCGCCGACCTGCCGGCGACGGAGCTGCCCGCCACCTCGTACCCGGGTGAGCGGGTCGGCGTCGCCTACGACACCGTACGGATGCTGGTGGACCTGGTCCGGCTCGGCGGCCGGCACCGGTGGCACCGCGCCGCGCTGGTCCAGCTGCTCCGGGAGCCGGGGTACGAGTTCCTCGGCGCCAGCGGGGTGATCAGTTTCAGCGCCTCCCGGATCGGCGACTCGCGCAACATCGCGATCCTGGAGTTGGCGATCCCGCCATCGGGCGATCCACAGTCGCGCGAGCCCGAGCCTAGCTGTGTGTTCCTGATCGGCGACCTGTACCGGGTCGGCGAGCCGGGCAGCGACACCGGCAACGGCTGCCCCGTGGCACCGGACGACTGAACCGCCCTCGGTCCCCCACATCCGGGGTGCCCGTGGTTTGCGCTACCCGTCGAGCAGTGCGCCGGAGTCGATGCGGAACGGGAACGGCCGCTCGGCGGCCAACACCTCGCTTTTCGTCGCGGTCGCGTGCTCGACGTAGTGCTCACCGTCGAGCCGGAACAGCCGCAGGGTGACAGCGGAGAAGGCAGGCAGCTCCGGCTCCACCAGCAGGTACCACCCGATCCGCGCGGCGGCGTAGAACTGCATCTTGAGCAGCCGGTCGGTGGCGGCGTTGCTCGGCGAGGTGATCTCGCAGATCAGCACCACCTCAGCCGCGTCGGTCACCGATCCGTCCCGGCTGGTGTCCGCCACGACGAGGTCCGGAATGACGATCCGGTCGGGGCGCAACCGGACGTTGATCGCCTCGTACGCGGCCAGGCCGACCGCTCGGGCGGCCGGGTACAGCGTCGACATCAGCAGGAACGACAGTTGCTGATGCGGCTTGCTCGGGGCCGGATTGACCCACAGACCTCCGTCGATCAGCTCGATACGGTTGGGAGTCTCACCGAGGGCGAGGTACTCCTCCTCGCTCCACGGCCCCACGTGATCAAGGACGGCCACGCTCACCGGCAGACTCACCTCCAGGCTGATGTCCCCGCCACTCTGCCAGCTGCCCCTCCGGGGCGGCGGTGGTGGCGGTGATCCCGCCCCAACGGTCGCGGCAGGCGTACGCCAGGTCGGCGTGAATCCACCTGCCGTCGTTGTCGCGCAGCACCGGCCGTCCGCAGTGCCGGCACGGCGCGACCCTCGGGTACGGCGGCGTGGCGGGTGTGCCGGTCACGGCAGTGTGCCGTCGGCGTCGCCGATGCCGACGCTGTCTGCGTCGCCGTCACCGTCGCCCCAGCCCAGTCCGCCGAGCCCGGCCGCCCGGTGGAAACCCGGGTGGTGACGGACCTCCGCGCACACCTCGCCGTCCGGACCGCGTACCCCGCAGAACAGCGGCTCATTGAAGTTCCATGCCTCCGCCCGCGACAGCAACGGGGCATGCTCCCCAAGCTCCGGGCACAGGATGGTGAGCCCTTCGGCATACGCGACGGCCTGCTCGCGGGCGGTGTCGAAGTCGACGGCGGCGAAGGTCAGGTGCAGCGTGTACCGACCACGCCGGTCGTACCGCAACCAGTCCGGCAGGTTGCCGATCCCGCCCGGACCGTCGCCGCTGCCGTTGACCTGCGCCACCGGGCGGCGACGCTCACGCTCGTTGAGGTAGCGGTTGACCAGCGCTTCGGCGTGCCCGGCCGGGCCGACCCCGGGTCCGAGGGCGTGCGTCACGGCGGCCCGCGCCGGTTCGGACAGGTCAGCCCGATCGAGTACGGCGAACAGGTCCCGGTTGCGCTCGGTCGGATCGAGGGTTGGGTCGGTCCAGCGTGCTGAACGGTTGTCGGTCACGGACAACACCTCCCGGTCGTAGCGGCTAACGCCGACATCGATACGATGCCATCGCACTGACCAAACTGCAATGTGCAGTTTCGCAGTTGAAGATCCATCTGTGCTTGCCGAGACCGGCAGACCTCAGGTTGGATGACTCAGGACCCGCAGGGAGACCGCATGACGAAACGGTTCAGCCCGACCGTGCGACGACGCAGACTCGCCAGCGAGATGCGCCGCTACCGCGAAGCCGCCGGCCTCACCCTCGAACAGGCAGCACGACACCTCGACAGCTCACACTCCCGACTGTCGCGCATCGAGACCTCCCAGGTCGGCATCCGACCACCCGACCTACGCGTCCTGCTCGAACTCTACGAAGTACCACCAGACGCCCGCGAAGTCATGATCACGCTCTGCCGCGAGTCCCGACAACGCGGCTGGTGGCACGGGTACGGCAACGCCGTGCCCGAGTGGTTCCAGTTCTACGTCGGACTCGAGTCCGAAGCCGCCGGCCTCGCCATCTACGAGTCCCAGTTCATCCACGGGCTACTCCAGACAGAGCAGTACGCCCGAGCCGTACTCCACGCAGCCGTGAACCCACTCCCACCCAACGAGCTGGAACGCAAGGTACAGCTCCGCATGGACCGCCAGACCCTGCTCACCGAGAACGGGCTACGGATGCGCGTCGTGCTCGACGAAGCCGTCCTGCGACGCCCCATCGGCGGACCTGCCACCCTGCGCAACCAGCTACAGCATCTGCTGGAGGTCACCGACCTGCCGAACGTCTCACTCCAGGTGCTGCCGCTGGCAGCCGGCGCGTCGGTGCTCAACTCGTTCACGATCATCGACTTCCCGGACCCCGCCGACCAGGCTGTCATCTTCGTCGAGAGCCTGACCGGCGCCCTGTACCTGGAGAAGCCGGAGGAGATCCGGGACTATACGCTGAAGTTCGACTACCTACGGGCGGAAGCACGAGACCCGGCGCAGTCGACACAGACGATCGCCGAGCTGGTGAGGGAGCTGACATGAGCTACGCCGAGCACGCCACGGACCTGCCTCACGCCTGGTGGCGCAAGAGCAGCTACAGCGGCGACAACGGCGGCTCCTGCGTCGAGGTGGCTACGCTGGCCGGGGGCACGATCGGCGTACGCGACTCCAAGGACGCCACCGGTCCAGCATTGATCTTCCCCGTCTCCACCTGGACCGCCTTCCTCACCTTCCTGCCAAGCCATGGCGTGCGCTAGGCGATCGGCTAGTTCGGCAACTCGTGCCACTTGCAACTACGTGTCGATCTTGAAACCAGAACATCCCCTCGCCGCAACAACCCGCACCAACTCAGTACTTCCCGTTAATCAGCAACTACCCTAAGTCAAGAGAGCCATCGCAACCCCACCGCACCGCACATACGACGCCCTGCTTTCACCTCGCCGCTTGCGTCCGGGCACTAGACTAGCCCGCGTACCTCAAATTGAGGAATCGGATACGGCGCAACACGGAGTGGAATGTTCGATCAGTCAATAAGAGCAGCAGAACTTGCCAGCGGCGCAGGTCAATCCGCAATCGTCACCGTGGTCATTGCAGCTATCAGCTCCGGCATTGTAGCCACTCTGATCAACACGATAACAGGTAACCTCAAAGCGAGTGCCGACTATCGAAGGGATCGCTATGCGGAAGCCATTCGATACCTCGTGGCATGGAGCGAGTATCCGTACCGAATCCGTCGGCGCACTGACGACGAACCGGCAACCCTATCCGCGCTTGCAGAACGAGGACACGCTCTCCAAGAACAACGAGCAGCGATCGCCGCATGGATGGCAAGTGAAAGCCGGGTTGCGAAGTTGGTCTTCGACGACTGCACAAGGGAGATTTCCACCTTTGTGGGACCCGCTTGCGCGATGGCTTGGCGATCTGCACCCATAACCGCAGCGTCTGACATGGTTCTCGGAAAATCCGCCCAACCCGAAAGCCAGATCGCTATTCAGCGGATGGAACACATGATTAGACACCGCTTCGGACTCTATCGCCTCATGTGGAGAACATGGGTATTAAAACGGATAGAAAAGGGCATCAAAACAGAAGATGACGATCTGCATACTTCTGCCGAGAGTCTGTTCAGCCGGAGTGGACCAGCTTCCACAAAAAGGGATGGCAAGCGTCATCAGAAAGACGGCAGACAGGAAGTGCGCCCGTGATCCCCACTGGGCGTGACAGAATTCACGCTCTAGCCGAACTCTCTCAGCACGACGAGCCTTACCGAATTCTGGTGGCGGACCCAACCAACTCGCACCAAGTCCTCGAATCAACTTTGGATGAGTTCGAGATGTCGTCGAAACGATTCGTAGACGCAAAGGCAATTACACATCACCTGTCACGCAACCGAGTTGATGTTCTTGTATTTGCTGGACCAGCAAAATCTATTCAACCAGCTGCAATCGCTGCGCGCGACACCCTTGGATCAAAGAGAGTCGCGACCGTTGCGATAGGCGACGAGTGCTTGCCGGAGCTGATCGAGCAGTCCGGACTACCAGTCGACCTTCAAATAGAAACGCAAACAGAGATAGAAGAATGTGCCGCACGAGTGGCGGCTTTGGCTCGCAGATCGAGGCTCCTTTTTGAGATATCCCCGGATACAGGTCTCCCTGGCCACACTTGGATGATCAAGAGAATCGCATCGAACATAGAGTCATCCACGGATTTTGCGCTGATCTATATAGATATTGACCGACTCAAGTCGGTCGTTGACACGTATGGGTTTGCGCGCGGTGGAGAATTCATTAAGTGCCTTGCGTCTTCCCTCCAGGAATCGGCCGCAAGGATCGGATCTCCGACACCAATCGTTAGCCACATCGGAGGGGACGACTTCTTAGTACTCTGCACACCC
This sequence comes from Micromonospora sp. Llam0, assembly GCF_003751085.1. NCBI lineage: Bacteria > Bacillati > Actinomycetota > Actinomycetes > Micromonosporales > Micromonosporaceae > Micromonospora > Micromonospora sp. Llam0. Next base: position 4,853,491 of record NZ_RJJY01000001.1, read on the forward strand.
AGCCAGGTCCGAACCCTACTCGAGACAGCAATTATCGCCTTCGAATTTGCCGCCGACGCACTCTATGACCCAGTCGCACAGAAACGCGGCTACGTTGAGGTAAACCATCGCCACCAAGGATGGCGAGACAACATTAGCAAGGCCGCCCTAGTAACTGTATCAGCAGGAGTTGCAGTATCGGACCAACGACGCAGATTTACCTCAGTTCGAGACGTCATAAAGAAGGCATCAGAGATGGAGCAGATAGCCAAATCTCAACCCGGGTCCTTCATCGCCGTATCGAGCACGATCACGGAAATCTCATCACCGGCACTTTCAGCTTAGTTTACCGAGCTCAACCAAGGGTACAATTTTGTTTGGGTTCAGATCGTCACGCTTTTGTTGTGCGAACACTCATCCTCTTCCCAGGATGCAGCTAGACAGCGCATCTATTGCTTGACTCACCAAACTCTCGTACCATTAAAAGTCTATCCGGTAACTACAGTCGACCAGAGGCACGGATGACCGCACCAGACCTCTCCCGTGCCCACTGGCGCAAGAGCAGCCGCAGCAGCGCCAGTGGGTCAGACTGCGTCGAGGTGGCCATGCTGCCTGCCGGCACGATCGGCGTACGTGATTCCAAGGAACCGCACGGCCCGGCGCTCCTCTTCCCGGCCGGAGCCTGGACGGCGTTCCTCACCGCGGTGTCCAGCCGCTGACGCGACCGGTCAACCGTCCGACGACGCCCGTGCCCGCCGACCGCCCGTACGTCTTCCTCGACGTCGACGGCGTACTGATTCCTTTCGCCGCCCGTGCCACTGGGAGCTCACCTTCGCCCCACGTCGCAGCTGACGGTGAGTCCATCGGTAATCCGCTACTGGATCGGCTCGATCCGGAGGACGGACGCCGGCTGCTGGCGCTCGATTGTCAGCTGGTCTGGGCGACCACGTGGCAGGCCGAGGCGAACGACGTCGTCGCGCCGCTGCTCGGCCTGCCGAAACTGCCGGTCGTCCCGTGGCCGGACTCCGACGACGAGCCCCCGCGCGGCGTGCACTGGAAGACGCCGTTCCTCACCAGCTGGGCAGCCGGACGCGCCTTCGTCTGGCTCGACGACGAGATCACCGACCGGGACCGGCAGTGGGTCTCTACGCACCACCCGGGCGAGGCCCTGCTGCACCGCGTCGACCCACGCCTCGGCCTCACCGACGCTGACTTCTCCGCCGTCGGCCAGTGGCTCGCAGTCGACGGCGGCAATGCCGCCTCTCCCCCAGTGCCATGATCAGTTGATGTCCTGCCAGTAGATTGCCGGCGTGTCGCCCAGCAGGACATCAACTGATCATGATGAGTCGCGGCCGGTAGCCACCCTGCCAGATCCCGCGAGTGCCGCGTCGAGGGCACCGCGTCGACCCACATCTCGGCCTCACCGACGCTGACTTCGCCACCATTCGCCAGTGGCTCACGGCCTGACGGCGGCAATGCCGCGTCGATGTGAGGCGGAGATACGCTACAACCGCGTTGTAAGGTATCTGAGCCTCACATCGATGAGCGCTCCAGCCGCCCGAGACGCTCATGCCGACGGCGCGCGGTGGCCGATAACCGCTGGAGGCGACGCAGTCGAGTCGGGCAGCATCGGCGCATGATGCTCCTCGTACCCGGCGACCCGCTGCGGCCGACCCGCCCAGACGAGCACTTCGCGCCGGAGGCCCGAGCCGCCCGGGAAGCCGGCTACGCCGTCGCGGTGGTCGACCACGACCGGCTGGCCAGGGGCGATGACGCGGTACGGGCAGTAGCGTCGGTCCCCAGTGGCGGCATGGCCATCTACCGGGGCTGGATGCTGGACGCTCACCGGTACGCACTGTTCGTTGACGCACTCGCCGTACGGGGCGTGACGCTACGTACCACCGCCGAGCAGTACCGGCGGGCCCACGAGTTCCCCGGTTGGTACCCCACGCTGGCGACGGTGACTCCGCGCTCGGCTTGGACCGTCGGCGCGGGCCGAGTGGACTTCGACCAGGCCCGACTCGCTCTCGGCAACGGCTCTGCCGTCATCCGCGACTACGTGAAGTCGATGAAGCACCACTGGAGCGAGGCAGCCCTCATCCCGAGCGTCGAGGACAGCGACGCCGCGTGGAGGGTAGCGAGCCGCTTGCGGCAGCTACGCGACGACGACTTCGCCGGTGGATTCGTGCTGCGCGAGTTCGAACAGTTCACCGCAGCGGAGGTACGTACCTGGTGGGTGCACGGTCGATGCGCCCTCGTCGGGCCGCACCCGGACACGCCAGGAGATCAACCGCCGGACGGAATCGACCTCGACTGGCTCGCCCCACTGATCGATGCGTTGGGCCTGCCGTTCGTGACCGCCGATCTTGCGCTGCGCGCCGACGGCCAATGGCGGGTCGTCGAAGTGGGCGACGGGCAGGTCAGTGACCGACCCGCCAGCGTCGATCCGGCCGTACTCATCGCGGCAGCAGTCGGCGAGGTCGGCCGGACTACGGTGGGCGAATGAGTACCCGCCATCTGCCCGCCCAGATCGGTGACCTGCCGCCGATCGGGCGGCCCGCGAACAGTGCCCTGCTCGCAGCCGGCGTCACCACCCTCGCCCAGGTCGCCACGTACCGTCGCGACGACCTGCTGGCCATGCACGGCGTCGGCCCGAAGGCCGTCGGCATCCTTGCCACCGCGCTGGCCGAACGCGGCCTCACCTTCGCCGACTGACCAGAGGGGACACCGGTTGACCTCGCCTGACGGTGTCCGCCTCCCGCGCCGCCAGCCCGCATCGGCCCTCGTACGCGAGGCCACGCTCGCCGATGTCGACCAGCTGACCGAGGTGCACACGCTGGCCCGCACCGCCTACTACACGGCGGCAGGTGGGCTCGACCCGGCCGACCCGTCTCTGTCGTCCCCCGAGGCGTACGCCGAACGCCGTGCCGCCTGGGCCAACGCGGTGACCTCGCCGGAACGGTTCACCGTCGCCGCTGTCCTCGACAGCCGGGTCGTCGGCTGCGCAACGATGGGACCCGCCGCCTCCGGTCACGTCGACCCGGCCCACGTCGGTCAGCTGTACCAGATCCACGTGCTCCCCGACTGCTGGGGTCGAGGAATCGGTGGGCTGCTGCACGACGCCTTCATCGCGTACCTGCAGCGGACCGGTCGGTCCGGCGGGGTGCTGGAGTCGTGGGAACGCAACATTCGGGCCCAGCGCTTCTACGCCGCTCGCGGCTGGCAGGCCGACGGCCACAGCCGCCCCGGCCCGGGCGACACCCGCTACCGCTACTTTCAGCTCACGCTGTGACGGTTGACGATGAACCCGGCCCAGTACTCCGGCGTCTCGTGGTAGACGATGTCGGATCCGACGATCCACACCCGTGGTGTACGCCCGCCGGGTTCGGCCTCGGACCACTGCTGGTTGACCACCGCCACCGCCGCGTCCCGCGTCGACCCGTACCGGGAGACGATCAGATCCGCGATCTCCTCGCAGAAGGCGAGGGCCTGCGCGTCACCGGCGCACGGAGACGCGCCGTGCGAACGCAGCACCGAATCGTGCACCAGATATTCGTCGTCGAAGGTCTCGCCGTCGACCCAGGACCGCACTGGGCGGGTACCGAGCCGCTCGCCCAGGCCGGCCTCGGTCAGCCCGTACTCGCGCAGGAAATGGTCCAGATACGGCCGAGGGCCGACCGCCGCCCAGGATGAATCCACCATCGCCCCATCCTCGCCCGGTCGAGCAACAGTGTCCGCCCGGGGCACCACCTGGCCAGGAGTAACGTGCCGGGCGTGAGCGAGCTTGTCGAGCGGCACACCGTCCTCGCCGTCGTCGTCGGATCCCGGGCGTACGGGCTGCACGGGCCGGACTCCGACTACGACCGGCGCGGCGTGTACGTGGCCCCGACCCGAGCGTTCTGGCAGCTGGACAAGCCGCCCACCCACCTCGACGGGCCGGCGCCGGAGCAGTTCTCCTGGGAGATCGAACGCTTCTGCACCCTGGCACTGCAAGGTAATCCGACCGTCTTGGAGGTGCTCTGGTCACCGCTGATCGAGACGCTGCGCGAGGACGGCGAGCAGTTGCTGGCGGCCCGGCAGGCGTTCCTGTCGACGCGACTCGCCCAGACGTACGGCGGTTACGCCCGCGACCAGCTCGACCGGGTGGCGGCCCGCCGGAAACGCACCGGCGAAACGAACCACAAGCAGGCCATGCACATGATCCGGCTGCTGACCGCCGGTGCGCACGTGCTGCGGACCGGGGAGGTCCTGGTCGACGTGGGACCGTTGCGAGACCGGCTGCTCGCCCTCCGGCGCGGCGAGCTGCCCTGGCCGGCGGTCACCGCCTGGGCGGCGGACCTGCTGGCCGAGCTCGACGACGCGGCGGCCGGCACCGTACTGCCGGAGCAACCCGATCGGGCCGCCGTCGACCGGCTGCTCATCGGCGTACGGGAAAGGAACCTGGGGTGACCGTCGACGTGCCGCCGTGGTGGCCGACGGCGCCCACGCGCTACCCCGCCCGCAGTACGCGCCGGGCGCCGGGTCCCCCGATGAGATACCCGGGCCCGGCGCGCAACCGGAGACCCCAGGACGCGTCAGCGACCAGAGACACCAGGACCCGTCAGGTGGCGGCCAGCGCCTCGGTGGGGGCGAGTCGGGCGGCCCGTACCGCCGGGTAGAGCCCGGCGACCGCCCCGATCAGCAGTGTCGCCGCGATCCCGCCGCCGCTTACCCAGGCCGGCACCACCGCCGGCCAGGCCTGGGTGAGGGCGTACCCGGTGGTGACCACGATGCCCAGCAGCACCCCGGCGGTGCCGCCGAGCGCCGACAACAGCAGCGACTCGGCGAGAAACTGGGTACGCACCTGGCCCCGGGTGGCGCCGAGCGAGCGGCGTAACCCGATCTCGGCGCGCCGCTCCAGCACCGAGATCACCATGGTGTTGGCGACCCCGACCCCGCCGACCAGCAGCGCCACCGCGCCGATACCGAGCAGCAGCCCGGTGAAGGCCGCGTCGGCGGCCTGCTGCGCGGCGAGCGCGTCGGACGGGCGGGAGACCTTCACCTCGTGCGGTGCTGCCGGGTTGGCGGTGGCCGCCAGCACCGACCGGACCGACTCCACGGCCGACTCGACGCTGCGGGTGTAGACCGTGGTCGGGTGGCCGTCGAAACCGAGGTACGTCTGTGCGGCCGGCCAGCCCACCAGCGCCGAGGAGTCGATCTCCGGGGCGAGCTGCACCGGGTCCAGAACGCCGATCACGGTGAACCATCTGCCGCCGAGAAGGACCTGCACGTCTACTCCGGCCGAGCCGATCCCGAGGCGCTTGGCGGCGTCGGCACCGAGCACCACCGCCGGGTACTGCTCGGTGGCGGCGTTCAGCCAGGTCCCTGCGGCCACCGTCGCACCGACCGTGTCGAGCAGGTCCAGCTCGGCCGCGCGTACGCCGATCCCACCGGTCTCGGCGCTGGGGATCCGGTCATTGCGGTAGACCGACGTGTCGGGGACGAGACCGGTGGCGGCGACCTGCCGGACCGGTCCGACCCGGCCGATCATGGCCACCGAATCGGCCGGCAGTTTCGCGTCAGCACCGAACAAGGTGTTGCCGGGAGCCACCGTGAGCAGGTTGGTGCCGAGCGCCGCAAGGGTACGGTCGATCTCGGCCCGGGACGAGGCGGAGATGCCGACGACGGAGACCATCGCGGCGATGCCGATCGCGATGCCCAGCGCGGAGAGGAACGCCCGCATCGGGCGGGTACGCAGTCCGACGCCGCCTACCCGCAGGATGTCGCCGGGGCGCATCCGGGCCGGGGTGGGGCGGGGCCGGGTCACCGGGAGACTCCGGCGACCGCGACCGGCGTACGGCTGTCCTCGACGATCCGGCCGTCGCGCATCCGCACCCGGCGGGGCATCCGCTCGGCCAGCTCCCGATCATGGGTGATGATCACGACGGTGGTCCCGGCGGTGTGCAGTTCGTGCAGGAGGTTCAGTACCGACTCACCGGAGGCGGTGTCGAGGTTCCCCGTCGGCTCGTCGGCGAGCAGCAGTGCCGGCTCGCCGAGGACGGCTCGGGCGATGGCGACCCGTTGCCGTTCCCCACCGGAGAGTTCGTGTGGCCGGTGGTCCAGCCGATGTCCGAGCCCGACGCGCCGCAGGGCGGCCGCCGCCCGCCGCCGTCGGGTGGCCAGCGGTACGCCGGAGTAGAGCAGCCCGTCGGCGACCGCGTCCGCGACGGGCGCACCAGCCGGCAGGTGGAACTGCTGGAAGACGAAGCCGACCCGGCTGGCCCGCAGAGCGGAGAGCTCCCGGTCGGTCAGCGTGGCCACGTCGTACCCGTCGATGCTGACCCGGCCGCTGCTCGGCCGGTCCAGGGTGCCGATCAGGTTCAGCATGGTCGACTTGCCGGAGCCCGACGGGCCGACGATGGTGAGCAGCTCGCCGGCGGTGATGGTGAGGCTGACATCGTCGAGCGCCCGGACACCGCCGCCGTACTCCTTGGTGACGGCGTCGAGGCAGACGACCGGCACGTCGGCGGCGGCTGGTGCGATCACGACGGCACCCCCACGGTCAGGCCGGCGGTCAGGCCGTCACCGGAGATCTCGACCTGGCCGTCGGCGAACAGGCCGGTCTCCACGGCCACGATCCGGGTGTCCGGCCCGTCCACGACCTCGACGCCGTACCCGCCCTCGGCGAGGGCGAGCAGCGCGGCGACCGGCACGGTGAGCACGTCCTCGCGTCGGTCGGTGGTGAACGACACCTCGACGGACGCCCGGTCGTACTCCTCGATGGCGGCGGGGTCGTCCACCGCGACCGTCACCTCGACGATGGTTTCCGGATCGTCCTGCTGCCCGTCGCCACCGCTGATCACCAACTCGCTGGCGATGATCGTGCCCGGTACGGTGGTGCGGTCCGGCAGAGCGACGGCGACCTCACTGTCCACCTCCGCCAGGCGCAGGTCGGTGATGTCCAGTTCGACGGTGACCAGCCGGTCGGTGCCGGTGGTGGTCAGCACCGGTCCGCCGGACTGCAGCAGGTCGCCGATCTCGGCCCGGTGGCTGTCGACCCGTACCTTCCCGGGGGCGTAGCTGATCTGCTCCGGCTCGACCCGGCCGGTCTTCGGCAGGCCGAGGTCGGCCTGCCACTTCCGGACCGCCTCGGCGGTCGGCCAGGTGTACTCGTCGTCGACCGTGAAGCCGGTGTAGCCGAGCTTGCTCAGGTTCTGTTCGAACTGTTCGACGTCCGCGCCGGTCAGGCCCGGTTCCAGAGTCCGGTACGCGGGCAGGTTGCCGTAGAGCAGGACGATCTTCTCGTTATCCACCGCGTAGAGCGCCTGGCCTTGGCTGACGGTGGTGCCGACCGGCGTGAGCGCGGTAAGAGTGCCCGCCGCCCGGGCCACGACGGTGCGGCTCGGCCCGTACCCCAGTTCCCCGCTGACGGCCTTGCTGTCGGTGAGGGTCTGCCGGGCAACGGTGGCGGTCGCGGGAGGAAGGGTGCTCGCGGTGGCTGTATCTGTCTGGCCGCTGCCGAAGCCGACGGCCGCCGCCACGGCCACGCCGGCCGCGAGGACCGTGGCGGCGGCCAGGCCGACGGCGGGCAGGGCCACCCGTCGGCGCCAGCGAGGCCGGTCGGTCCGCCGCTCCGGTGAGATCCGCTCCTGGTCCGATCGGATCCGCTCCTGGTCCGATGGGACCGGAGCGGGCTGCTCCTGGCTGGTCACCGGCTACCTCCGGCGGGCGGTGCCATGCCCTGGCCGCATTTCTCCATGGCGGCCTGGAAGGTGGGATCGTCCGGGCTCATGCTCAGGTCGAGGTTCATCCGCCCGTCGACGTCCGGGTCGGGGAAGTCGGTCACCCCGTTCTCCCGCATGCACTTGGCTATCTCGCGTACCCGTTCGATCTGTTCGGGGTCCGACTGCCCCGTCTCGCCGCCGCCCGGCAGGAATTCGCGGCACTGCTCCATCGCCGCCTCGACCTTCTCCATGTCGCTGTCCGTCCCAAAGCCCTGCATCGCGCCGCGTTCGCCCGGTTCGGGGTCCGGCATGTCCACGCCGTTCTCCCGCATGCACCGGGCGAACCGCAGCTGTCGCTCCTCGTCGGTGAGCCCGTCGACGCTGTCCCCGTCCCCGTCCCCGGCACCGGCACCGGCGGAGGCCGTCGGTCCCGCGCCGTCGGCGGTGGCCACCTGGTCGCCGTCGGCGGCACCGGCGCAGCCGGATACCGCCAGGGCCAGGGCGAGACTGATCGGTACGGCCAGTAGCAGCCCGGTCCGGCGTCGTCGCATTGTCGTCGCTCCCTTCGTCCGCCGGCGCGGGTCGCCGGCTAACGGGGACGAGTGCACCGTCCGGGGCGTATCCCGGGCGTAACCGAAGCCGTTTACGCGTTCGTTACGCGACCGTGCGGCACCATGGACCGGTGCGAGTGCTGGTGGCCGAGGACGAGACCCTGCTGGCGGACGCGATCGCCGAGTGGCTGCGGCGGGAGGCGTTGGCCGTCGACGTGGCCTACGACGGGGACGCGGCGCTGGAACGGCTCGGCGTCAACGCCTATGACGTTCTGGTGCTGGACCGGGACCTGCCGGTGGTGCACGGCGACGACGTGTGCCGGGCGGTGGTGGACAGCGGCAGCGGGACGCGGGTGCTGATGCTGACTGCGGCGTCGGCGGTGCGGGACCGGGTCGCCGGGCTCCAGCTCGGTGCCGACGACTACCTGGTCAAACCGTTCGCGATGGTGGAGCTGTCCGCGCGGGTCCAGGCGCTGGTACGGCGACCGCACCCGCTGCCGCCGAAGCTCGCCCGGGCAGGAATCGTGCTGGATCCGGCCCGGCGCGAGGTGTACCGCGACGACCGGTACGTGCCGCTGTCCCGCAAGGAGTTCGCCGTGCTGGCCGAGCTGTTGCGGGCGGACGGGGCGGTGCTCTCCGCCGAGGATCTGCTGGAGCGGGCCTGGGACGAGCACATCGACCCGTTCACCAACGTGGTGCGGGTGACGATGATGAAGCTGCGGCGCAAGCTCGGCGATCCGCCGTTGATCCTGACGGTGCCCGGCGTGGGATACCAGATCCCGTGAACGGCAGGGTGAACCGGACGCGGCCGCCGGGGCGAGGCTGGCCGCCCCTTCGTAACCGGCTGACGCTGCGAGCCCGGCTGACCGTGGTCTACGGCGGTTTGTTGCTGCTTGCCGGGATGATCCTGCTGGGCGTCACCTATGTGCTGGTAGACCAGCGGATGCCGCGACCCGTGGAGGCGACCCAGTCCGGGTCGTTCTCCGGCGCGACCGGCGCGTCCGGCGCGGATCGGGTCGTCCCAGCGGACTCGGTCCAGCTGCAGGCCCTCGTTCTGGACGTGCAACAGGAGGTCCGGGCAAGTGCGATGGAGTCGCTGCTCACCCAGGGTGGGGTGGCGCTGCTGCTGGTGTCGGTGGTGGCGGTGACGGCCGGTTGGCTGATCGCCGGGCGGGCGCTCCAGCCGCTGCACCGGATCACCGCGACCGCCAGCCGGATCGCCGGGGCGGACGGAGCCGGCCGTGGCCTGCACGAGCGAATCGCCCTGCAGGGGCCGGCCGACGAGGTCCGGGAGCTGGCCGACACCTTCGACCTGATGCTGGAGCGGTTGGACCGCTCGTTCGACGGGCAGCGCCGGTTCGTGGCGAACGCCTCGCACGAGCTGCGCACTCCGCTGGCGGTGAACCGTGCCCTGCTGGAGCTGGCGGTGACCCGGTCGGACGCTACGCCCGAGCTGCGGCAGCTGGGCGAAAGCCTGCTGGTCGTGAACGGGCGGCATGAACGGTTGATCGACGGGCTGCTCACCCTCGCCGATTCGGAGAACGCGGTCACCGAACGCGTCCCGGTAGACCTGGCGAAGATCGCCGCGCACGTGCTGGACCTGTCGACCGAGGGCCCCTCGGTCGCGGTGCACCGGGAGTTGGCCACGGCGCCGACCGCTGGCGATCCGGTGCTGCTGGAACGGCTGACGCAGAACCTGGTGGAGAACGCGGTGCGGCACAACCTACCGGCGGGCGGCTGGTTGTCGGTGCGCACCGGGCAGGCAGGGGGTCGGGTGGAGCTGGAGGTGACGAACACCGGACCGGTGGTGGCGCCGTACGAGACGGAAACGATCTTTCAGCCGTTCCGGCGGCTGCGCCGCGACCGGGTCGACGGGCGCGGGTTCGGCCTCGGGTTGTCGATCGTACGGGCGGTTGCCGGGGCACACGACGGGGCCGTCTCGGCCCAGCCGCGCGACGGGGGCGGTCTGGTGGTGACGGTGACCCTGCCGGTCGATGACGCCCTTGCCAGGCCGCAGCTGCGATCTGCAGCAACGCCAGCGGGGCGCCGACTGCCCGACGCGAAACCGCACTAGCGTGACGTGCCGGATCTGCTCGCCGTCAAAGGAACCTGGGGTGACCGGCGCGCGGAGTCGTCGACGTTCTCTTTGAGAAATCTCGCGACGGCATGTCGAGAACCTACGAGCGGCTCCGTCCCAGGTGCGAACACGGCCACAATGGGGCCGTACCTCACCAAGGAGACCAACATGGCCAAGTACCTGCTGCTCAAGCACTACCGGGGCGCGCCGGCGGCGGTCAACGACGCGCCGATGGATCAATGGACGCCGGAGGAGGTCACGGCCCACATCCAGTACATGCGTGACTTCGCCACCCGGCTGCAGAGCACCGGCGAGTACGTCGGCGAGCAGGCGCTCTCCCCGGAGGGCACGTTCGTCCGGTACGACGGTGAGGAGCGGCCACCTGTCACCGACGGCCCGTTCGCCGAGACCAAGGACCTGGTCGCTGGATGGATGGTGATCGACGTCGAGACCTACGAGCGCGCGATCGAGCTCGCCGGTGAACTGTCCGCGGCTCCCGGCGCGGGTGGCAAGCCGATCCACGAGTGGCTCGAGGTGCGACCGGCCTACGGCGAGCAGCCCACGGCCACCGAGTGAACGAGTCCCTGCTGCGGGAGCTGGTCCCTGCGGTGATCGGTGTCCTCGTCCGCCGCGGAGCCGACTTCGCGGCGGCCGAGGACGCCGTGCAGGACGCCCTGGTCGAGGCGGTACGCGCGTGGCCCGACAGCCCACCCCGCGACCCCAAGGGCTGGCTGGTCACGGTGGCCTGGCGCAAGTTCCTCGACGCCGTGCGCGCCGACACCTCCCGACAGCGGCGGGAGGAGCTGGTCGAAGCCGAACCGGTGCCCGGGCAGGGCGGGGCAGCGGACGACACGCTGGCGCTGTACTTCCTGTGCGCGCACCCGACCCTGACCCCGGCCTCGGCGGTCGCGCTCACGCTACGGGCAGTCGGCGGCCTGACCACACGGCAGATCGCGCAGGCATATCTGGTGCCGGAAGCGACCATGGCCCAGCGGATCAGCAGGGCCAAGCGGACCGTCGCCGGCGTCCGGTTCGACCAGCCCGGTGACGTCGCCACCGTGCTGCGTGTGCTCTACCTGGTCTTCAACGAGGGCTACTCCGGTGACGTCGACCTCGCCGCCGAGGCGATCCGGCTCGCCCGCCAGCTGGCGGACATGATCGACCATCCGGAGGTCGCCGGCCTGCTGGCTCTCATGCTGCTGCACCACGCCCGGCGTCCGGCACGGACCGGCCTCGACGGCCGGCTCGTGCCACTCGCCGAGCAGGACCGCAGCCGGTGGGACACTTCACTGATCGCCGAGGGCGTCGACGTGCTCCAGACCGCGCTCGCCCGCGACCGGCTGGGCGAGTTCCAGGCCCAAGCGGCCATTGCCGCGCTGCACGCCGACGCGCGGAGCGCCGAGGAGACCGACTGGGTGCAGATCGTCGAGTGGTACGACGAACTGGGGCGCCGCACCGACAGCCCGGTGGTGCGACTCAACCGGGCTGTCGCGGTCGGCGAGGCCGACGGTGCGCGAGCCGGTCTGGCTGCCCTGGCAGAACTCGACCCGTCCCTGCCCCGGTACGCCGCCGTCGCGGCACATCTGCACGAGCGGGACGGTGATCCGGTGACCGCGGCGCGGCTCTACGCCCAGGCTGCCGGGTCAGCGCCCAACCTGCCCGAGCGCGACCATCTCCTGCGGCGGGCCGCCCGGCTCAACACGCAGCTGCGAGTTGAGCAGTCGAGCGGCGGCGGACCGGAATGAACCGTGGGCTTCCGAACCGCCGACGCAGCTGGCAGAGTCTGCCGCAACATGACGTCGCTCGACCTCTGCTCCGACAGTCTGGACGGGCTTCCCGTCGGGGATGCCCTCGGCGCCCAGTCGTTCGTCCCCGGCACCAGCCTTGCCGCGTTGCTCGACGGAGACCCGCCGGCCGGGCCGTGGCCGTGGACCGACGACACCGAGATGGCCTGCTCGATCGTCGCCGAGTTGCGCGAGCACGACCGCATCGACCAGGACCGCCTGGCGGCCCGGTTCGCCGAGCACTTCGAGCCGTACCGTGGCTATGGTGCCGGCGCGGTGGTGCTGCTACGCCAGATCAGGCAGGGCATTCCCTGGCGGGACGCCGCCGGTGCGGCGTTCGACGGCCAGGGGTCGATGGGCAACGGCGCGGCGATGCGGGTGGCCCCGCTCGGCGCTTTTCACGCGGGCGACAACCGTACGGCCGCTCTGCAGGCCTGGCGGTCGGCGGAGGTCACCCACGCCCATCCGGAAGCCGTACTGGGCGCGGTCGCGGTCGCCGTCGCGGCGGCGGAAGCCGGCTGGTCGCGGCTGACCCGGTCCCGGCCCGAGCCGGCCGAACTACTTGACGTGGTGCTGGCCCACCTGATCGACGGCCGACTGATGTCCGGCATCGTCCGGGCCAGGCGGTTGCTGGGGGTCAGCGTCGCCGAGGCGGCGTACGAGTTGGGCAACGGCTCGCAGGTGCTGGCCTTCGACACGGTTCCGTTCGCGCTGTGGGTCGCCGCCACCTGGCTCGACGACTACCCGGCGGCGATCCACGCCTGTGTCGAGGCCGACGGTGACGTCGACACGACCGCGGCGATCGTCGGGGGGATCGTGGCCGCGCACACCGGTTCCGGACCGGGCGGGATACCCACAGAGTGGCTGACCCGCCGCGAGCCGCTCCCCGACCAGGTACGCCCGACCCGGTAGCACACCGCGAAGGGTCGACGACCACGGTGGACGCTGGCCGGCGGGCCGGGTCGGCTGCTACCGGGTTACCCTTTCGGCGCTGTGCACGGCGTTGCGGAACAACATGGCGACAGTGGTCGGTCCGACGCCGCCGACCCGTGGGGTGATTGCGGAGGCCACCTCGGCGCAGGCCTCGTCCACGTCCGGCAGGAGGCGGCGGCCTGCGTAGCGGACACCGGCGCCGATCACCACCGCGCCAGGCCGCACATGCTCCGGCCGGATGATGCCGGGCACGCCGGCCGCCGCGATCAGGATGTCCGCGCGGCGGGTGTAGCGCGGCCAGTCCGCTACTGCGGTGTGGACCACGGTGACAGCAGCGTTGGCGGTCGGGCGTTTCTGGGCCAGCAGCATGGCCAGCGGCCGGCCGAGGGTGGCACCCCGGCCGAGGATGACCACCTCCCGGCCGGAGACCGGGATCCGGTGGTGGGCCAGCAGCGCTTCGATCCCGGCCGGGGTGCACGGCACGGGTCCGGGCATGCCGACGGCGAGGCGACCCATGTTCAGCGGGTGCATGCCGTCGACGTCCTTGTCCGGGTCGAGGCTCTGCAACGCGGCGTCGTAGTCGAGGTGACCTGGGACGGGGTACTGGATCAGGGCGGCGTGCACCCGATCGTCGGCGTTGAACTCGGCGATCACGTCAAGCAGGTCGTCCTGGGTGGCGTCGGCGGACAGGTGCCGGTGCGGTGAGTCGAAGCCCAACTCGGCGGCCTGTCGCTGCTTGAGGCGGATGTAGCCGGCGCTGGCGTCGTCGTCGCCGACCAGAATGGTGGCCAGGCTGGGCGTGACACCGCGTTCGCGCAGGACGGCCACCCGCCGGGTGACATCGGCGAGTACGGCCTCGGCCACCGGCGCGCCGGGCAGCAGTCGAGCGGTCGTGGGCATGGGAGTCCTTTCGGACGGGAGCCCAGGCGGTCGACTCCCGTGGCCGGCTCCCCGATGGTCCACCATCCCGTGCCGCCAGTCGCACTGACTGCCGAGAATACCGCGCCGGGGCGCCCGACTCCCCTCTTCGGACCTGGTACCGAAACTCTTCCGGAAATGCTTTCGTAGTCCACATCGGTTGACTAGGTTCATGACCGTCGCCCGCCCAGGAAGCGGCGACCTTGCCGGCTCGGACGACGCAGCCATACTGCGCTCCAGCTCGTGGATGACATCGAGACACGGCGCTGAACTTCTTCCGGAACTTTGCCGGAACTTGTTGACGCCGGGGCTGTTATCGCTCACAGTCTATGGATGCAGGGAGGGCAGGCACCCCTGCAACCTGGTCGTCCGCCAGGAGCCGGGCACGCACCGCCGTATCACCCACCCGTGTACTGACGCTCACATGCATGGAAGACGATGCAACATCCGTCCGTCCAGGGCCACGGCTCGGTTCGACGCTGCCTGTTCAACGACGACCGGAGCACGCACACGGCCCCGAACCGCGCCTCTGCGGGCGTCTCCTAGCTTCTGCCAGAAGGGAAGGTCATGTATCCCGTGACAAGACCCGTCGGACGCCGCTTGGCGTTCGGGCTGTCGGCCGCTGCGGCTGTGCTCGTCGCAGCCGTGGCCGCATTGACAGCGACCACGCCGGCACACGCCGACGAGGCCACCCTGGGGGCGGCCGCGGCCCAGTCCGGCCGCTACTTCGGCACCGCCGTCGCCGCCAACAAACTCGGCGACTCGACGTACGTGAACATCCTCAACCGGGAGTTCAACAGCGTCACCGCCGAAAACGAGATGAAACTCGACGCCACCGAACCACAACAGAACCAGTTCAACTTCACCAACGGCGACCGGATCGTCAACCACGCCCTCTCCCGCGGCATGGCCGTCCGCGGCCACACCCTCGCCTGGCACTCCCAGCAACCCGGCTGGATGCAGAGCATGGAAGGCAACGCCCTCCGCCAGGCCATGCTCAACCACGTCACCCGCGTCGCCTCCTACTACCGAGGCAAGATCCACTCCTGGGACGTCGTCAACGAAGCCTTCGAAGACGGCAACTCCGGCGCCCGCCGCAACTCCAACCTCCAACGCACCGGCAACGACTGGATCGAAGCCGCCTTCCGCGCCGCCCGCGCCGCCGACCCCGACGCCAAACTCTGCTACAACGACTACAACATCGACAACTGGTCCTGGGCCAAGACCCAGGCCGCCTACAACCTCGTCCGCGACTTCAAACAACGCGGCGTACCCATCGACTGCGTCGGCCTGCAGTCACACTTCAACTCCCAGTCCCCCTACCCGTCCAACTACCGCACCACCCTGTCCAGCTTCGCCGCCCTCGGCGTCGACGTACAGATCACCGAACTCGACATCGAAGGCTCCGGCAGCAGCCAGGCCAACGCCTTCCGCGGCGTCGTCAACGACTGCCTCGCCATCGCCCGCTGCACCGGCATCACCGTCTGGGGCATCCGCGACAGCGACTCCTGGCGCAGCTACGGCACCCCACTACTGTTCGACAACAACGGCAACAAGAAGCAGGCGTACGACGCCACCCTCGCCGCACTGAACAGCGCCACCCCGGTACCGACCACCGCACCGCCGACCACCGCACCGCCGACGAGCGCCCCGCCGACTTCGCCGCCACCGGTCGGCAACCCGTACCAGCGCGGTCCGGACCCCACCCGCGACAGCGTGGCGGCCAACCGAGGCACCTTCGCCACTGCGGAGATGAGCGTGTCCCCGGGCAACGGATTCAACGGCGGATCGATCTACTATCCCACCGACACCAGCCAGGGCACCTTCGGTGCGGTCGCGATCGTGCCCGGCTACACCGCACGGTTCGCCGACGAGGAAGCCTGGATGGGCCACTGGCTGGCGTCCTTCGGCTTCGTCGTCATCGGTGTCGAGACCAACAGCACCGACGACTTCGACACCGCCCGGGGCACCCAGTTGCTCGCCGCTCTGGACTGGCTCACCAGCAGTAGTCCGGTCCGTGACCGGATCGACGCCAGCCGTCAATCGGTGATCGGTCACTCGATGGGCGGCGGTGGGGCACTCCACGCAGCCGGTACGCGGTCCTCCCTCAAGGCCGCCATCGGGCTCACCCCGTTCATGCCGTCGGGAACCCCGGCCAACAACCAGGTGCCGACGTTGCTCATCGCCGGCACCAACGACACCGTGGTCGCCCCGTCGTACGTAACCGACCTGTACAACGCTCTGCCGTCCTCGACGGAGCGCGCCTACATGGAGTTCGTCGGTGCCGATCATCTCTTCCCGACCCGGCCCAACAACCTCGAAATGCGGATCCTGATCCCCTGGCTCAAGACCTTCGTCGACAGCGACTCCCGTTACACCCAGTTCCTGTGCCCGTTGATGGACTCCAGCGGCATCGCCGGGTACCGCAACAGTTGCCCGCTGCTGCCGGATCAGCCGCCGCCCACGCCCACGCCGACCCCCGACCCGACGACGCCCACCCCCGACCCGACGACACCGGGCCCGGGGACCTGCACCGCGACGATGTCGACCGGTCAGGTCTGGGGCGACCGCTACAACACCTCCGTGACGGTCACCGGGACCAGCAACTGGACCGTCGTGGTGGCGATCACCCCGCCACAGCGCATCTCGGCCACCTGGAACGGCAACCCCACCTGGGACTCCAGTGGAAACGTGATGACCATCCGCGCCAACGGCAACGGCAACACTTTCGGCTTCACCACCATGTTCAACGGCAACTCCTGGGCCCGGCCCCAGATCAGATCCTGTACGGCCGGATAGTAGGCAAGCGCTAGCCGCGGCGGGCCGCGGATCGCCATCGAGCGATCCACGGTCCGCCGCGTCGCAGTACCGCTTGTGCCGATAGCGCCGGCTGGTCCGTCATCCCCAGCCTGACAGGTCCGCCACCCTCGGCCTGACCTGCAGGTTTCCGCTCTTCGTGGCACCCGCACGGCCCGCAGCGCTGAAACTTGAATGATTCCAGAAAACGGCCTATCGTGGCCCGGTGACATCCGACCTCGAGGCGCAGTTGAGGGCGGCCTCGTTGCGGGTGACCCGGCCGAGGCTGGCAGTCCTCGCGGCGCTACGCGACCGCCCGCACGTCGACACCGACACGGTGCTCGACCTGGTGCGTGCCGACCACCCGACGGTGTCCCACCAGGCGGTCTACGATGTGCTGCGGGTCCTCACCGACGCCGGGCTGGTACGGCGCATCCAGCCAGCCGGCGCGACCGCCCGTTACGAGCGGCGGGTCGGGGACAACCACCACCACGTCGTCTGCCGCTCCTGCGGTGTGATCGCCGACGTCGACTGCGCCACCGGATCCGCCCCCTGTCTCACCGCCTCCGACGACCACGGTTTCACGGTCGACGAGGCGGAGGTCGTCTACTGGGGCACCTGCCCCGGCTGCGCGACCGAAAACGCCACTTCGTTATCGGCCAATCCGGAAGGGAACTGATGAGCGACACTCAGAACAACGGTCCCACCAGCGCACAGGGTGTGGACAAGATGGCGGCGTCCGGCTGCCCGGTCGCCCACGACTCGGTGACCGCGCACGGCAGCGAGAGCGAGAACCCGGCGATCGACTCACCGACCCCCAAGACGGGCGGTCGGCCGCGTACCAACCGGGACTGGTGGCCCAACCAGCTCGACCTGTCGGTGCTGCACGCCCACTCGCCCAAGGGCAACCCGTTGGGCGCGGATTTCAGCTACGCCAAGGAGCTTGCCAAGCTCGACGTCGAGGCGCTCAAGCAGGACATCACCCAGGTGCTCACCACCTCGCAGGACTGGTGGCCGGCCGACTTCGGCCACTACGGCGGGCTGATGATCCGGCTGAGCTGGCACGCCGCCGGCACGTACCGGATCGAGGACGGCCGGGGCGGCGCCGGCGACGGCGGGCAGCGGTTCGCCCCGCTGAACAGCTGGCCGGACAACGCCAACCTGGACAAGGCCCGGCGGCTGCTCTGGCCGGTCAAGGCCAAGTACGGCCAGAAGATCTCCTGGGCCGACCTGCTGGTGCTGGCCGGCAACGTCGCCTTGGAGTCGATGGGCTTCAAGACGTTCGGCTTCGCCTTCGGCCGGGAGGACGTCTGGGAGCCGGAGGAGATCTTCTGGGGCCCGGAGGACACCTGGCTCGGTGACGCGCGGTACCTCTCCGAGAAGGAGATGGCCAGCGGGGTCGGTGCGACCGAGATGGGCCTGATCTACGTCAACCCGGAGGGCCCGCGCGGCAACGCGGACCCCCTCGCGGCGGCCCACTTCATCCGGGAGACGTTCGCCCGGATGGCGATGAACGACGAGGAGACCGTCGCGCTCATCGCCGGTGGCCACACCTTCGGCAAGACCCACGGTGCCGGCGACGCCGACGCCCACGTCGGTGCGGAGCCGGAGGGCGCGCCGATCGAGGCGCAGGGCCTGGGCTGGCTGAGCACGTACGGCAGCGGCAAGGGCGGCGACACCATCACCAGCGGCCTGGAGGTCACCTGGACCGACAAGCCGACGCAGTGGAGCAACCGCTTCTTCGAGATCCTGTTCGGGTACGAGTGGGAGCTGACCACCAGCCCCGGTGGGGCCAAGCAGTGGGTGGCCAAGGACGCCGAGGCGATCATCCCGGACGCGCACGACCCGGCGAAGAAGCACAAGCCGACGATGCTCACCACCGACCTGTCGCTGCGCTTCGACCCGACGTACGAGCAGATCTCCCGCCGGTTCCTGGCTAACCCGGACGAGTTCGCGCTGGCCTTCGCCAAGGCCTGGTACAAGCTGCTGCACCGCGACATGGGCCCGGTCAGCCGGTTCCTCGGGCCGTGGGTGCCCGAGGCCCAGCTGTGGCAGGACCCGGTGCCCGCCGTCGACCACGAGCTGGTCAGCGACGCCGACGTGGCTGCGCTCAAGGCGAAGGTCCTCGACTCCGGGCTGAGCACCGCGCAGCTGGTCAGCACCGCCTGGGCGTCGGCGGCGAGCTTCCGCTCCACCGACAAGCGCGGCGGCGCCAACGGGGCCCGGGTGCGGCTCGAGCCGCAGCGCAGCTGGGAGGTCAACCAGCCGGAGCAGCTGGCCACGGTGCTGAGCACCCTGGAAGGCATCCAGCAGGAGTTCAACGCGACCGGCGGCGCGAAGATCTCGCTCGCCGACCTGATCGTGCTGGCCGGCTCGGCCGCCGTCGAAAAGGCGGCGCACGACGCCGGGGTCAAGGTGACCGTGCCGTTCCACCCGGGCCGCACCGACGCCAGCCAGGAGCAGACCGACGTCGAGTCGTTCGCGGTGATGGAGCCGCGGGCCGACGGGTTCCGCAACTACCTGCGGCCGGGCGAGAAGACCCAGCCGGAGGTCCTGCTGGTCGACCGGGCCTACATGCTCGACCTGTCCACCCCGGAGATGACCGTGCTCGTCGGCGGTCTGCGGGCGCTCGGAGCGAACATCGGCGGTGCGCGGCACGGCGTGCTCACCGACCGGCCCGGCGTGCTCACCAACGACTTCTTCACCAACCTGCTCTCCCCCGGCACCCGGTGGAAGGCGGCGGAGTCCGGCGAGCACGTGTACGAGATCCGTGACCTGGCCACCGACGAGGTCAAGTGGACCGCGACCGCGGTCGACCTGATCTTCGGCTCGAACTCGCAGCTGCGCGCCCTCTCCGAGGTGTACGCCAGCAGCGACGCCGGCGAGAAGTTCGTCACCGACTTCGTCGCGGCCTGGGTCAAGGTCATGGAACTGGACCGGTTCGACCTGTCCTGATCGAAACGTTCGACGGCTTCCGACAGGTTCGACGGCTGTTGCCCCGCTGACCCGGGTACCCGGGTCAGCGGGGACACCACCGGTTGGCGTAGCCGTCAACGGAGCCGCAGGAGCCGATGCCCTGCGGGTACGTGAAGAAGTCCGTCGGGTCGTACTTGCGTTTCACCTCGACCAGCCGCTGGTAGTTGTCGCCGTAGTAGGCCCGCCGCCAGTCGGCCAGGTGCGGGTCCGGGAAGTTCTGGTACGCCCCGACCGGCGGCCGTCCGCCGAGTAGTTCGTCGTACAGGCCGGTCAACCAGGTGCCGTTCGCCAGGCCCACCTCGGGTGGGTCGTCGTCGGCCCAGCTCGCCTCGGCGGCCAGCACGAACAGGGCGTCGCGGTGCACGAAGGCGGTGGCGTCCGGCGGTACGTCGTTGATCTGCCCGCCCATGCAGAACAGCGCCACCCCGGCACCGTCCGGGTTACGGCTGCCCGGCCACCGTCGCAGCCCGGCTGCCACCGTCTGCAGCTGCGCCTCGTCCAGCGGGGACCGCAGCACCGCCGACTTGACCGCGAACTGCTGTGCCGGGGTGGTCGAGGACAGCAGCTGCGCCGCCTCGGCCGGGGTCACCTGCCGGATGCTGTCCCGGTTGGCCTGCCGCTCGGCGCGGGTGCCGACCGCCAGCGCCGGCCCGAGGACGCCGACGAGTTCGTCGGCGTACCCGTAGAACTGGCCGAGCGCGTCGGCGTACACCTGATGCTGTCCGCCCTCACCGACGGTGGTGCCGGCGCCGATCCGGCAGTCGAAGCGCCGGTCGGCCTGCTGTGCGGCGGCGACCTGCTGCATCGCGGACAGCGCCGGCATCACGCTGTCGGCACCCCAGCGGAGCTGGAAGTAGGTCACCTCGCCGCGCAACCGTGCGTACCGGAAGGTGAACGAGGTGTTGACGCCGAAGTTGTTGCCGGCCCCGCCCCGGCAGGCCCAGAACAGGTCCGGGTCGGTGGTCTCGTCGCAGCCGGTCGTCGTGCCGTCGGCCAGGACCACCTCGGTCGCGGTCAGCCGGTCGCAGGTCAGCCCGAACATCTTGTCGTTGAACCCGATGCCGCCGCCGAGCACCAGCCCGGCCACCCCGACCGTCGGGCAGCGGCCGGCCGGCACCACGATTCCCTGCCGCCGCAGCAGTGGCCGCAGGTCGGCGTTGACCACGCCGGCTGCCACGGTGAGCAGGCCGGCGTCCGGGGTGACCTCGACCGGGCCGTACCGCTGCGGCGGCCGGGACACCGGGGCCGGTGCGACGGTGCTGCCGCGCAGCCGGCTCATCACCACCAACAGTCCGTGGGTGGTCGAGTAGCCGGCGTAGTTGTGGCCGAGGCTGGAGCGGGGCACCAGCGGCATGCCGACGTCCCGCGCCCAGCTGACCGCCGCCGCGACGTCGTCGGGTGTCCCGGCGGCCAGGATCGCCGCCGGTTGCACGTTGGCGTACCGGTGGTTGAACGGGATGCTGAGTGCCTGGTAGCTCGCGGCGCCGCGCCGGTAGAGGGTGGCCTGCGCGGACAGCCGCCGCTGCAGCTCCGCCCACTGTCGGTCCGGCAGGTCCCGCCACGGACCGTCGTCCCGGCCGGTGCCCGATCCGATGTCCGGGTCCTGCGGCCTGACCTGGGCCGGCTGCTCCGCCGGGGTCCGGGTCGGCTCGTCGGCCGGCGTCGGTACGGCCGTGGCCGGTCGCCCGATCAGTCCGACCGCCGGGACCAGCCCGGCGACCGCGCCTGCCCGCAACGCCGTACGTCTGCTCACCATCGTCCGTGCTCCCCCGCTGGCACCCTCCGGATCAGCCGGTCGGTTCCGCCCCGGCCACCGCACCGACCCTGCCACCGGTCAGGCGCCACTCGGGTCCCTCGAGCACACGTCACCCGTCCGGCGTACACCGGTCACAGCCGCTCTCATGATCCACAGCGCTTCAGCCGACCGGCCCCGAGCGTGTCGGTCCGACAGAGCGTTGTGGATCATCGAGTCGGGGTGCCGGCGCGGCGGGCGGAGGGTGGTGCACCCTAGCTGGCGCGATAGGGTGCACCACCTTCGACCCGCCGCGTGACACGACGTCCCGACGGACGCGACGCCCCGACGCGACGGCGGCGCGGCGTCAGGTGTCCTCGCGGAGCACGAGTACGCCGTACCGGTCCAGGCGCACCGGCGCCCCGGCGGTGACCCGTACTCCGGTCAGCAGGTCGACCCCGGCGGCGCAGGCCGGCAGCTCGACCGGCTCCGCACCGTGGTTGAGCAGGAACCGGATCCGGGTGCCGTCCGGCGCGACCCGTACCGCCGACTCCAGGTCCGGCACGTGCGCGTACGGGCCGAGTAGTCCGTGCCGGTCCAGGATTCGACGTACCACCCAGGAAACCCCGGCCTGGTCGAGCCCGGCGGCGACGTACCACCCCTCACCGGCGCCGAACCGGTTGCGGGTGACCGCCGGGGTGCCGGCGTAGAAGTCGGCCTGGTAGGTTCCGACCACCTCGGCACCCTGCGGGATGACCAGCTCGAACAGCAGCGTTGCGGCGGAGACGACCGACCGGGCACCGTCCGCCGCCAGGGTGACCGGGTTGACCACGTCGGCTTCCCGGGCGTCCCATTCGTCGATCCTGATCCCCATCAGTGCGGCCAGCGGCCCCGGTACATCGGCCAGGAACGCCTGGTCGTTCTCGTCGACCCGCCCGGAGAGGTACGTTCCCAGCACGGTGCCACCCCGCTGGGCGACCCCCTCCAGGCGGGCCGCGAGATCCTCTTTGACCATGTGCAGGGCCGGGGCCACCACGACGTCGTAGCCGGTCAGGTCGGCGGTGACCGGCACCACGTCGACGTCCACCCCCGCGTCCCACAGTGCCCGGTGGTAGGCGAGCACCACCTGCTGGTAGCGGACCAGCCGGGACGGGCCGTCGGAGATCTCCAACGCCCACCAGCTGTCCCAGTCGAAGAGCACCGCCACCCGGGCCGGGGTGCGGGCACCGAGCGTCACGCCGCCGAGCCGGTCCAGCTCCCCGCCCAGCTCGGCGACCTCGGTGAAGACCCGGGTGTCGGATCGGCCGGCGTGGCCGATGACCGCCCCGTGGTACTTCTCGCTGGCTCCCCGGCCGGCCCGCATCTGGAAGAACAGCACCGCGTCGGCGCCGTGCGCCACCGCCTGCCAGCTCCACAGCCGCATGACGCCGGGCCGTTTCAGCGGGTTGACGTCGCGGCAGGCGGTGACGCTCGGCGTCTGCTCCATCAGCCAGAACGGCTGGCCGCCTTTCAACCCGCGGATCAGGTCGTGGGTGAGCGCCATCCGGGCCGCCGACCGGTCGTCGGGCGGGTAGTTGTCCCAGGAGGCGAAGTCGAGATGCTCGGCCCACCGGTGGTAGTCGATCGGCCGGTACATGCCCATGAAGTTGGTGGTGACCGGGATGTCCGGGCTGGACTCGCGGATCGCCGCCTTCTCGTCGACGAAGTTGGCCAGCATCGCGTCCGACATGAACCGCAGGTAGTCAAGGGTGATGCCCTGGAACGCGGTGTGGTCGGGCCCGCGCCAGTGTTCGGTCAACGCCGACGGCGGCTCGATCTGCCCCCACTCGGTGAAGGTGTGCGACCAGAAGGTGGTGTACCAGGCGGCGTTGAGCGCGTCGAGGCTGCCGTACCGCTGACGCAGCCAGAGCCGGAAGTTCGCCGCGCACAGCTCGCAGTAGCAGGCGCCGCCGTACTCGTTGTTGACGTGCCAGGCGACCAGGCCGGGGGTCCGCGCGTAGCGTTGCGCGACGCGCCGGGCCAGCTCGGTGGCGAGTCGGCGGTACGTCGGCGAGTTGGGGCACGAGTTCTGCCATTGGCCGAACCGGTGCCGGCGGCCGGAGAAGTCGACGCGGGTCACATCGGGGTGGGCGCGCGCCATCCAGGCCGGATGCGCGCCGGTGCCGGTGGCCAGGCAGATCTGCCGGCCCTCGGCGGCTGCCCGCTCGACGATGCGGTCCAGCGTGGAGAAGTCGTAGAGGCCGGGACCGGGCTGGGTCAGGCCCCAGGTGAAGACGCCGACGGTGACGGTGTCGATCCGGGCCGCCTCGAACAGCCGGTAGTCGTCCTTCCAGACGTCCTCGGGCCACTGCTCCGGGTTGTAGTCCCCGCCGTACGGGATCTTCGCGACGTCGGGCAGCGTCACCGGACGAACTCCTTCTCGATTGCCGTGATCATCGGTCGGCTGGTGCGCAGCAGCAGCAACGCCAGCACCGAGCCGACCAGCGCCAGCACCGCCTCGGAGGCGTACACGGTGACTCCGGCCGCCACCACCAGCAGGGCGAGGACACCGAGGGTGGCGCCCGGGGTACGGGTCAGGAAGTGCGCGGCGAGCCGGGCCACGTCGCGGGCTCGGAACGCGAACAGCGAGGTAATCACCAGCGCTGTGCCGCCCCAGACAGCCGCCGCGACCGCGACGAGGACCAGCAGCGCCGCCCACCAGCGCGGCACCCCGGCCGCGCCGAAGTAGGCCAGGTTGACCGCGACGATGGTCAGCCCGGCCAGCAGCGGTAGCCAGATCCGCAGCGCCCCGCCGAGGTTCGCCCGGTAGCCACGCCAGAAGTCGACGGCCGGGTTCAGGTCGGTGATGTCGGGGCGGTGCCGGGCGATGGCGTACAGGGCGGCGGACAGCGCCGGGCCGACCGGGATGGCGCAGGCGGCGTAGAGCGGGAGGTTGCTGGGGTCGCGGGCCAGCAGGACCGCCGGCGCCAGGCCGGGCAGTACGCAGGCCAGCAGCAGCAGCTCGACGACGGTCAGCCGGTACACGATCGCCGCGACCCGGGACAGTGGACCGGTGCCGAACTGCCGCTGCGCGGCGGCCAGGTCACTCATCACGGCCGCCCTGCCCGAGCAGCCGCCGGTCGTCGGACCACGGCGGCGCCTCATCGACCACCGGGGTGATCTCGACCAGGGTGACCTCGTGCCGGGTCAGGGTCAGGTCGACGTCGGCCCGGCCGTCGACGACCGGCAGCGCACGGTGGCTGCGGGCCGGTTCGGCGGCGGTACGCAACGCGTCGAGCTGCGCCGGCCGAGGTGAGCGGGGGCGGCCGAGTTCGCACCAGGCCCGCCAGGCGTTGCCGGCGTCGTCGCTGACCGACCTGCGCAGCAGGAACGCCGAGCCGGCCGGGGCGTTGACCGGGACCGACAGGTCGACGGTGTGCCGGTCCGGGGATGCCGTGACGTCGGTGACGTCGACCGGCGCCCAGGCCAGCACGGTGACCCGACCGGTGTCGTCGTCGCGGGTGACCAGGTGGTCGGTGCCCCGGGCGAGCACCTGACGGCCCATCCGGGCCATGAACGCGTACAGATGGTAGGTGGGTTTTCTGATCTGCCGGTGGGTGAGCAGGCCGAAGCCGCCGTGGAAGATCGCGGCCGGGATACCGACCTCCTCGAAGACGTCGCTGAACGTCCAGTAGGAAAACGAGTCGACCAGGTCGCCGCCGGCCGCGACGACCGGGGCCAGGTACGCGGCGTGGAACGCGGTGTCGTGGATCGGATTGTCCGGCCGGTAGGAGGAGTTGAATTCGGTGATGTGCACCGGCAGTTCGGCCAGGGCGGTGCCGGCCAGGTGTTTGCGCGGGCTGGCGAACTGTTCCAGCAGGTGGTCAGCGGGCATCAGGGTCTGGTGGGTGCCGAACGGCACGTGCTGGGCCGGCCCGGAGGTGTATGCGTGCCGGCTGACGAAGTCGACCGGTGCGCCGCGTTCGGTGACGTACTCGGCGAACGGCACCAGCCACTCGTCGGCGCCGGGCGAGATCGCCGGCCCACCGACCTGCAGGTCGGCGTCGACCTCCTTGACGGCGTGCGCGGTCACCTCGTACAGCCGGTGGTAGGCGGCCTGGTCGGCGCCTTGCCAGAAGATGTCCAGGTTGGGTTCGTTCCATACTTCGATCGGCCAGCTGCGGACCTGGTCCAGCCCGTACCGGTCGACGAGGTTGCCGATGGTGGCGCGGACCAGGTCGGCCCACTCGGTTTCGGAGCGGGGCGGGGTGACGTTGCCGCGCCACCAGAAGACGGTCTGGTCGCCGGCGGCGAGTGCTTCGGGCATGAAGCCGAGCTCGATGAAGGGGGCGATGCCGAGGTCGAGGTAGGCGTCGACGATCTGGTCGGCGTAGGTGAACGAGTGGTGCACGCCGCGCCGGCCGCCGTGTTCGTACGGGCGGTGGATGCCGACGCCGTCGCTGAGCAGCCCGTGCCCCCGGATGTAGCGGAAGCCGATCTCCCGTTGGACCAGCGCCAGGGACTCCTGGTAGTCGCTGCGCAGCGCGAGGTCGAGCCGGCCGGTGCCGACGCAGGCCCGCCAGGCGTCCGGCAGGGCGCCGGTGCCCTGCGGCGGTACGACGATCCGGGTCAACTCTGCTCCGCTCCTCATGATGGTGCCGGCCGTGCCGGTCGCGTCCCTGCCACGGACGCGACCGGCACCCCCTCCGGTGGTCAGCCGTGCTCTTCCTGGTAACGCTGGTACGCCCCGTTGACCAGGTCGATGTACTGCTGGGCGTTCTTGCCCTCGACCTCGGCGACGTAGGCGTCCCATTCGGACAGGTCACGCTGGCCGAGGATGAACTGCAGGGTCTGCTGCTGGACGTAGTCCTTCAGCGGGGTCTCCCAGAGCGTGGCCTGCTCCCGTTCCTCCTCGGTGAACGGCCTCGGCGGCGACACCGGCAGGGTCTCCTTTTGCCCCATCGCCTCCTGGAACCTCAGCTCCTCTTCGGAGAACGTCGACTGCAGCAGCTCGGTGGTGCCGCCGTAGGCGAACACTCCGTTGCTGAAGCCGAAGTCCTTCTGCAGGTGCTTGCTGGCGTCGGGGTTGATTCCGACGAAGTCGATGTCGGCGTCGAGGATCCACTTGCCGTCGGCGTCCTTGGTGTAGGTGACGCCTTCGACGCCCCACTTGGCGAACTCCTGGCCCTCGTCGGAGTACCAGA
The DNA here is from genome assembly GCF_003751085.1 of Micromonospora sp. Llam0. NCBI lineage: Bacteria > Bacillati > Actinomycetota > Actinomycetes > Micromonosporales > Micromonosporaceae > Micromonospora > Micromonospora sp. Llam0. The sequence continues at coordinate 4,880,123 of NZ_RJJY01000001.1, forward strand.
GCCAGTCGATGAACTGCATCATCGCGACGAAGTTCTCGCTCTCCCGCGCCCTGCTGGAGATCATGATGCCGTTTTCCAGACGGGAGCCGGCATTGACCGAGCCGACCGGGCTGTCCGGCCGGGTGATCTTGGCGATGGTGGCGTTCGGGTTGTTCTGCGCCAACGCCGGCCGGTAGTCGTTGACCAGGGTCTGCTGGTTGGTGCTGATGACGAACGACTTGCCGGTGGCGAGCTTCTGGATCGCGGTGTCGTCGTCCTGGGTCACGCTCTCCGGGTCGAACAGACCTTCGGCGACCAGCGAGTGCAGGAACTCCACCATCTCCTTGTACTCCGGCATGGTGCCGGTGAAGACGAACTCCTGGGCCTCCCGGTTGAACGAGGCGTTCTGGTAGCCCCAGCCGCCCATCGTGTCGTAGCCGTACGACGGGCCGATGATGTTCTGCAGCGCGCCCAGCGGGGTGGGGATGCTCCACCGGTCCGACATCGGGTAGACGTCCGGGTACGCGGCCTTCATCGCCCGCAGCATCTCCCGGAACTCGTCCCAGGTGGCCGGCTCCTCGAGGCCGAGTTCGGCGAGGATGTCGGTGCGCACGGCGATGGAGTATTCGGTCCAGACGTCCTCGTGCAGACCGGGTAGCAGGTAGTACTTGCCGTCCTGCTGGCGCAGCGAGTCGATGTCACCCTGCAGGTTCCACTTGGCGACCTTGTCCTGGAAGTGCGGCATCAGGTCGACGTAGTCGCTGATCGGCAGGATCGCGCCGCTGGAGACGTAAGCCGACTCCTGACCGGGGTAGGTCTTCGGGATGATGAACGGCGCGTCGCCGGCGCCGATCAGCAGGCCACGCTTCTGCTCGTAGTCGCTCAGCGGCACCTCGACCGTTTCGAGCGACACGTTGGTGCGCTCGGCCAGCTCGTCCCAGAACATCCACTCCTTGTCGATCTGATAGTTGGGGTGGTTGTTGTAGAGCAGGGAGAAGCTCAGCGCCTCGGTGGCGGTGAACTGGTCACCGACGCCGTAGCTCTCCATTGCACCGACCCTGTTGCCGTCCAGGTCCGCCGCCTCGGTTTCGCCGTCGCTGCCACAGGCGGCGATACCGAGGGAGAGGGCGAGGACGCCGACGGCGACCGCTGCGTGGCGGTGCCGGGATCGTTGGAACATCGGACTTCCTTTCGTGTGCGGAAGGCATTCAGTTGAATGGGGCGGACCTTTCCGCAGCGCTACCCCTTGACCGCGCCGAGCATGATGCCCGACACGAAGTAGCGCTGAATGAATGGATAGACCATGATGATCGGTAGTACGGTCAGGATGATGGTGACGGCCTGGATGTTCGCGGCCGCCTGGGCGAGGCTGTCGCTGCTGCTTCCGGTGGAGGTCGCGGTGGTTGCCCCGGCGATCAGGTTGCGCAGGTAGACGGTCACCGGAAAGAGTTCGGAGCGGTCCATGTAGAGGAACGCGGTGAACCACGAGTTCCAGAACGAGACCGCGTAGAAGAGCACCATCGTTGCGATGATCGCCTTTGACAGCGGGATCACGATACGCCAGAGGATGCCGTACGTGTTGAGCCCGTCGACGGCAGCGGCCTCCTCCAGCTCGGTCGGCAGGCTTTCGAAGAACGCCTTCATGACCAGCAGGTTGAACACGTTGATCGCGTTGGGCAGCACGATCGCCCAGATGCTGTTCTTCAGCCCGAGGCTGGTGATCAGCACGTAGTTGGGGATCAGGCCACCGGAGAAGAACATGGTGAAGACGGCGATGCCGACCAGCATGCCGCGACCCTTGAGGTCCTTCTTCGACAGGACGTAGGCGTAGCAGGTGGTGAGCACGATCGAGATGACGGTAGCGGTGACCGTGTAGACGATGGTGTTGCGGTAGTTGGTCCAGAACATCGAGTCGGACATCACGAGGCGGTAGGTTTCCAGGTTGAACCCGCGCGGGATGATGTTGACCTGGCCGGACCGGATGTAGCCCTCGTCGCTGAGCGAGCGGGCGACGATGTTGGCGAACGGGTAGAGCGTGACGATCACGACGCCGGTCAGGATGATCCCGTTTACCGCCCGGAAGATCCGGTAGCCGCGGGTGTCGTCGGGCCGGCGGGGCCGGCGTCGGGTCGGCTGGAACAGCTTGCGGGAGGCGTCGACGGTCACCACAGGCTCGTCCCCACTGTGCGACGGGCGATCAGGTTGGCGGACAGCACCAGGGTCAGCCCGATCAGCGCCTCGAACAGGCCGATGGCGGCGGCGTAGCTGAAGTTGCTGGAGACGACACCCATCCGGTAGAGGTACGTCGATATCACGTCGGCGGTCGGGTAGGTCAGCGGGTTGTACAGCAGCAGGATCTTCTCGAAGCCGACCGCCATGAAGGTGCCGATGTTGAGGATCAGCAGGGTGATCATGGTGGGCCGGATGCCGGGCAGCGTCACGTGCCAGGTCTGCCGCCACCGGTTCGCCCCGTCGATCCGGGCCGCCTCGTAGAGGTCCTCGTCGATCGTGGTGAGGGCGGCGAGGTAGAGGATCGTCCCCCAGCCGACGGTCTGCCACACCTCGGAGGAGACGTAGATGGTGCGGAACCAGCCCGGCTGCTGCAGGAACGGGATCGCGTCACCGCCGAACGCCCGGATGATCGAGTTGACCGTGCCGTCGACCGAGAGGATCTGCATCACCATCGCCGCGACGATCACGATCGACAGGAAGTGCGGCAGATAGGACACCGACTGGACGAACCGCTTCATCCGGCGGGCGCGGACCTCGTTGAGCAGCAGGGCGAGCACGATCGGCAGCGGGAACACCACGACCAGGGTGAGCGTGCCGAGGATCAGGGTGTTGGTGAAGACCTGCCAGAACGTCGGGTCGGCGAGGAACATCCGGACGTAGCGCAGACCGACCCAGTACTCGCCGAAGACGCTGCCACCGGGCTGGAACCGCCGGAACGCGATGACGTTTCCCAGCATCGGCAGGTAGCGAAAGATCAGGAAGAAGACCAACGGCAGGATGACCAGCGAGTAGAGCTGCCAGTCGCGGCGCAGCGCCCGCCGCCAGGTACGTGAGCGGGGCCGGCTCCGGCCGCGTCGCGGTAGATCGTCGACCGGCGGCAAGGGCACCTGCGCCTGCGGCGACGCATCGACCGTGCTGGGTGTGCTCATCCCAGTTGCCGCCCCTCACGTCCGGCCCGCCACCGGCCCCCTGCCGGCAGCAGAGAACGCCTCGCGGGACACATCCCTCGAAACTTTCGGAAATATGTGCGTTACCTTGCGGGGAACCTAAACTCCCCGGCATGGTGTGTCAAGGGTCACCGAACCGGACCTTCAACTGCATAGAGTGCGCTTGAGGTCGCTCGAATGCCACCGAAGCCCTACTCACCGCCACCCCTGACACACGCCGACCCCGGGCTTACCAGCAGGTTCAGCTCCGGAAGTTTCGGTTACCTTACGTGAGGCACACATGACAGAAGCGCCGCCACTGCCCCCAGCACGTCCCGCCGCACCGTCGACTCCCACCTCCGTCCCGACCACCGACCCACCGTCTCCGACGACCATCGCCACCATCGCCGACGAGGTCGGCGTCTCGGTCACCACCGTATCCAAGGTTCTCAATGGTAAGGCAGACGTGGCGCCGCAGACCCGAGCCCGGGTGGAGGCCAGCCTGGCCCGGCACCAGTACCGCCGGCGGGCCCGGCGCCCGCCGATCCGCCACGACCAGATCGATCTCGTCTTCCACGAGTTCGACTCACTCTGGGCGATGGAGATCATCCACGGGGTGGAAACCATCGCCAGCGCCGCCGGCATCGGTCTCAACCTGACCCAGCTCGGCGGCCGGCACAGCCCGCCGAAGGACTGGCTCGACGGCACGGTGGCCCGTCGTCCGCTCGGCGTGCTCTTCGTCCTGTGCCACCTCACCGAACGGCAACAGGAGCTACTCGCCCGCCAGCTCATCCCGTTCGTAGTGATCGACACCGACAGCGCCACGTCGGCGTCGGTGCCGACCGTCGGATCCAACAACTGGAACGGCGGGCTGATCGCCACCCGGCACCTGCTGCAGCTCGGGCATCGGCGGATCGCCATCATCTCCGGACCACGGGACGTGCTGTGCGCTCAGGCCCGTACCGCCGGATTCCGGTCGGCCCACGACGAGGCCGGCCTGTCGGTCACGGCCGACCTCGTCCGGCACGGCGACTTCTACGTCGACGCCGGCTTCGCACACGGAATGGCGCTGCTGGACCGCCCGGACCGGCCGACCGCGATCTTCGCCGGATCCGACATGCAGGCACTGGGCGTGCTACGGGCCGCCCGCCAGCTCGGCCTGGACGTCCCGCACGACCTTTCGGTGATCGGGTACGACAACGTGCCGGTCGCCGCCTGGACGGTGCCCGCGCTGACCACCGTCAACCAGCCGCTGCGCGACATGGCCGGCACCGCCGCGCAGATGTTGCTGGACCTGGCCCGCGGTGCCGAGTTGTCGACCAGCCGCATCGACCTGGTCACCGAGTTGGTGATCCGGGAGAGCACCGCCCCGCCCCCGACCGCCTGAGCGACTGTCCACCGTGCGTTCGTCACCTGGGAGATTCAGTGCCCTCGTTTGATCTGCCGTTGCCGCAACTTGCGACGTACAACCCATCTGTCGTCGAACCGGCCGACTTCACGACGTTCTGGAAGTCGACCCTGGACGATGCCGCCAGCCGTGACGTGCTGCTCGACGTCCGTCCGGAGCCGACCGACCTGCGCCTGCTGGACACCTGGCAGGTGACGTTCCGCGGGTTCGGCGGGGACCCGGTCAACGCCTGGTACACCCGACCGGCCGGGGTCGACACGCCGCTGCCGGCGGTCGTCGAGTATCTCGGCTACGGGCGGGGCCGGGGCCTGCCGCACGAGCGGCTGACCTGGCCGGTCGCCGGCTACGCGCACCTGCTGATGGACGCCCGTGGTCAGGGCGACCAGTACGGCAACGGCGGGGACACCCCGGATCCGCACCCTGCCGCCGCCGGTGGCCCGGGGCCGGTGACCCGGGGGATCCTCGACCCCACCGGCTACTACTACCGGCGGCTGATCACCGACGCGGTCCGCGCGGTGACGGCGGTGCGCACGCTGCCCGGCGTCGACCCGGCCCGGGTGGTCGCGGCCGGCAACAGTCAGGGCGGCGGGCTCGCCCTGGCCGTCGCTGGTCTGGTCGACGATCTGGCCGCGCTGATCTGCACCGCGCCGTTCGGCTGCCACTGGCGGCGGGCGATCGAGATCACCGACAACGAGCCGTACGGCGACGTCGCCCGGTACCTCGCCGTGCACCGCGACGCCGAGCCAGCGGTACGCCGTACCCTGTCCTACTTCGACGGGGTGTCGTTCGCCCGCACCGCGGTGGCGCCGGCGCACTTCGGCATCGGGCTGCGCGACACCGTCTGCCCGCCGAGCACGGTATTCGCCGCGTACAACCAGTACGGTGCCGGAAATGGGCGCCCGGACCGACCGGATCGGGAAATTCACCCGTATCCGTTCAACGGCCACGAAGGCGGCGAGGCGGAGCAGGTCCGCCGACAGTTGCGCTGGCTACACGAACTATTCCCCTGAAACGCCACCGGCCCGAACCAACAACTCATCTCCGGACCTCTGCCATCATGTCGACACTGGACAGCAGTCATTAACGTAGGTTAATGTCCTGCTGTCCAGTGCGCGAAACCGAGCAGCGGTCGCTGCCGCCTGCCCGCGTTTTCTCCGCCGGCAGGCGACCCAGAAGGGCAGGCGACCCAGAAGGGATCGAAGATGAGTGGACCCGGATCGTCCTGGCTCCGCAGGACGGCCACCAGCGGCGTAGTGGCCGCGGCAGCGGCCCTGCTGCTGTCGGCAACCGCCTCCCCCGCCTCCGCCGCCCCCGGCGAGATTCTCGGGGCCGACAGCCCGGACGCCATCGCCGGCAGCTACATCGTCGTCTTCTCTGACGGCGCGACCGCGAGCAGCCAGGCCCGCACCACGGACCTGGCGGCGCGGTACGGCGCGAAGGTACGGCACGTCTACTCGCACGCGCTGCGCGGCTTCGCCGCGACGATGAGCGAGTCGGCGGCCCGGCGGATCGCCGCCCGACCCGACGTGGCCTACGTCGAGCAGGACGGCGTGGTCAGCACCGCCGCCACCCAGACCAACCCGCCGTCGTGGGGTCTCGACCGGATCGACCAGCGCGACCTGCCGCTGGACAACCGTTACACCTACCCGACCACCGCGCCCACCGTCCGCGCGTACGTCATCGACACCGGGATCCGCACCAGCCACAGCACGTTCGGCGGCCGCGCCAGCTGGGGCACCAACACCACCGGGGACGGCAACAACACCGACTGCAACGGCCACGGTACGCACGTCGCCGGCACCATCGGCGGATCGCAGTACGGAGTTGCCAAGGGCGTCGCGCTGGTCGCCGTCAAGGTACTCAACTGCGCCGGATCGGGTTCGTTCTCCGGGGTCGCCGCCGGAGTGGACTGGGTCACCGCCCACCACGCCCCCGGTGTGCCCGCCGTGGCGAACATGAGTCTCGGCGGTCCCGGAAGCAACACCACAGTCGAGAACGCGGTCCGCAACTCGATCGCCGACGGGGTCGTCTACGCGATCGCCTCCGGCAACAGCAACGCCAACGCCTGCAACTACACGCCGGCCCGGGTCGCCGAGGCGATCACCGTCAACGCCAGCACCCGCACGGACGCCCGGGCGTCGTTCTCCAACTACGGCACCTGCACCGACATCTTCGCCCCCGGCGAGGGCATCACCTCGGCCTGGCACACCAGCGACACCGCCACCAACACGATCAGCGGCACTTCGATGGCCGCACCGCACGTGGCCGGCGCGGCGGCGCTGATCCTCGCCACCACCCCCAACATGTCCCCGGCACAGGTGGCCAGCACGATGTTCGCCAACTCGACGCCGAACAAGATCACCAACCCGGGCAGCGGCTCGCCGAACCGGCTGCTGTTCGTCGCCCAGGGCGCGCCGTCACCGACCGCGGTCCTCTACCGCTTCTGGAACGGCCGTGACCACGTCAGCTCCACCGACACGTCGTTCTCCGGTTACCAGCGGGAGGGTGCGCTGGGCACGGTACGGACCAGCCAGGTCTCCGGCACCCGGGCGCTCTACCAGTGCCGGGTCGGCGGCTGGGACTACATGACCTCCATCGACGCCAACTGTGAAGGGCAGCAGGTGATCGGGCGGATCGGCTACGCCTACACCTCACCGCCGTCCGGGTCGTACCGGACGCTCTACCGGTGCCGGATGTCCAGCGGCGACCATTTCGACTCCATCGCCAGCAATTGCGAGGGACAGATCGTCGAAGGCCGCCTCGGCTACCTGACCAGCTGACCGGTTGGTCCGTTCGGCGGTCGGTCCAGCGGATCGACCGCCGAACGGACCGCCTGAGACCAATCAAACATTCCCAGGACGGTCGACATTTCATTTACATCGATTGAGTTCGAGGCGTTGACAACGACATGGATTCACCAAACATAGACACATGACGATTGTGTTCGCCCGCTCAGTCAACCGTCCATTAAAGAGACTCGCCGCTGGAGCGATTTCCACACTTCTCGCAGCGACACTGGTCGTCGCCGGACCGGCACAGCAGGCACAAGCCCAGGGAACGGACGCTCAGGGCTTGCAGTTCGGGCAGGTCGTCAACCTGGACACCTGTCAATTGACCACACCGATCAACCTGTTTCTCGGCGACCCCTGGTTGCTGGCGCGGACCGCCTGGATCCGTATCGACCCGCGCGCTGCCGGCGACGCCTCGCAAGCCGGCTGCGACCCCACCGCCGCCTATCACGGCCTGCTTGGCACGATCGCGAGCCAGGCACCCCACATCAAGGTCATCGGCCTGCTGAGCAACGACTTCGTGTACGGCGAAGGACTCGACATCGACCCGCAGCTGTTCGCCAGCCGAGCGGGCCAAGTCGCCTGCGACACCGGCTACAGCCAGATCGACGTCTGGGAGGTGTGGAACGAGCCGTCACTCGACGGAACCCTGGTGCCGGCCGCCGACTACGCCGAGTTGCTCGGTCTCGCCGCCCGGGCCGTACGCGACTGCGGAGACCAGGTCATCAGCGGTGGCGTCACCCCCAACCAGCCCATCGAGTACCTGAACGCGGTCAGCGCCGCCATCGGCGCCAACGGCTACGGCGGCTACCAGAACCTGCCGGGGGCGGTCGACGGCATCGGGATCCACCCGTACGTGGAGCATGTGACGATGGGTACGCCTGGTCAGCAGCACCTGAACGCCTTCGTCTGGGCTTTGGACGACGCGTTCGGCGAGCCCTTGTACCTCACCGAGTTCGGCTGGCCGGTGAACCCCTCGATAGACGAAGCGACCCAGTGCCACAACCTGGTCAACGCGTTCCAGATGCTGCACCAGAACTGGCGGCCGGAGGTTGTCGCCGCCACCTGGTTCACCATGCAGGACTTCAACGACCCAGACCGGAACTTCGGCCTGTACGACGGCAACGCGGAGAAGCGGATCGCGTACTACGGCTATCGAGACGGGGCGTGCCCGCCGGCGGCGGTCACCGACGTGACCGCCACCGCCCTGGACAGCAACCGCATCTTGGTCACCTGGACCGACAACTCCAGCATCGAGACCAGCTTCAACCTCTACAACGGAGTGACGCACCGTACGATCCCGGCGAACACCACCTCGTACATCTGGACCGGCCTGACACCCGGCACCTGGATGTGCTTCGCGTTGCAGGCGGTGAACGCCGCCGGGCCGTCGGCCTGGAGCGACTACGGCTGCACCTTCACGCCGTGAGTTGACGCGGGGCGACCGTCAGGTGCCACGGCCGTGGCACCTGACGGTCGCCCGCAAAGAGGGACCGCTACGGGTGGGTCAGCTGGCGGTGCAGGACGGGGTCATGCCGGAGCCGCTGCCGGTGCCCTGGAAGCCGAACTCGGTCGACTGCCCGGCACCGACCCGGCCGTTGTAGCTGACGTTGCGGAACTGCACCGGGCCGCTGTTGCCGCTGCGGTCGGCGTTCCACGCGTTGGTGACGGTGGCACCGCCGGGCAGAGTCATCCCGACGGTCCAGCCGGTGAGTCCGGCCGAGCCTGCGGTGACCCGGACGGTTGCCACGAACCCGCCGGGCCACTGGTTGAGCGAGACGGTGGCGGTGCAGCCACCACCCGGCGGCGGGGTGGTCGGCGGCGCGGTCGTAGGCGGTGGCGGGGTGGTCGGGCTCGGGCTCGGTCCGCCGCCCGGGTTCAGACTTCCGGGTACGGAGAGCAGGGCGTCGTACCACCTGGTGGCCATCTTGCTGTACCCGGTGGCGTTCGGGTGCACGCCGTCGGCCAGGTCGGCGGTGGTGAGCGCCGAGTACATGTCGACGAGGTGCACCCGGCGGCCGGCGTTCGCCCGGCTCTGCACGATCTGCGGGATCGCCGAGTTGTACGCGCGGAACTGGGCGTCGCTGAAGCTGGCCGGGATGATCGTGGCGACGAACAGGTGGGCGTCCGGCGCGGTGTTGGTGATCTTGTCAATCAGGGCGGCGAGCCGGTTCGGCGCGTTCGGCAGGTCCCGGTTCTGGGTGATGTCGTTGGTGCCGATGTGCAGCAGGATCGTCTGCGGGTCGGAGGCGTTCAGCCAGTTGACGATGTTGGCGTCGATCTGGTCGATCCGCCAGCCCGAGTGGCCCTGGTGGTTCCGGTCGGGCAGGCTGGCCGGCCCGTTGGACTGGGATCCGACGAAGTCCACGGTGTACCCACCGGCCTGGAACTTCTGCCACAGGTCGATGCGGTAGCCGCCGGGGACGTTGAAGCCGTCGGTGATCGAGTCACCGAGCGGCATGATCCGCACGGCGGACGGCTGGGCGTTGGCGCCGTTGCCGATCGCGAGCGCGACGGCGACCAGCAGCGCGGCCGCCAGCGCCGCCGTACATCGACGGACGGTCGAGGTCATGGGAAAACTCCCTCCGATGAACATCTACATCTATCAATCTAGATGTTCATCGGCCGACCGGTCCGACGCGCGCCGTGGCCCCAGCGACGAACGGCCAGCACGCTGCGCCGAACGGCAGGCATGACCACAGGGAGACAAGACGGGTCAGCCGTTCGGCCGAGCGTAGCTGGCCCACCGCCTTTCCCCCTGCTGCAGGAGCTTGCCTTCCCTCGCAAGCCTCCGCAACAAACGACTTGCCTGATCGGGTGCGAGAGAACAGAGATCTGCTGCTTGTGCCCGGGTAATCCGGCCATGAGCTGACACGTACTGCAAAACCATCTGCTCCTGCTGGAGCGACTCAAATCCTTTTATTCGGACATAGCCTGACGGAACATCCAAAACGCGATAGACTGCGGCAGATAGGTGCCAGGTACGTCCCTTTCCGCTGCCACGCGCCTCGACCCAGCCTCGCTCGACCATCCGAGCCAGCAGATTCCGTGCCTCGCTCTCCGTACGCTGGACGAGATCGGCGAGGTCACGTGTTGAAGCCTGTCGCTCCCGCACCAACTCGGTAAGCACCTGAAGTTCGCCGAGCCCAAGCGGCGCACCTAGCCGCCGCTCCTGCTCCAACACCCACCTCGTCATCGAAATATTCGCCGGCCCACCAGGCAGGATTGCCACAACGTGTGTATCGGTCGTCCTTCCGTAATCCGGTGCCGGCTTCCCGAGACGCAGCTGCTCGGCATACATCCGATTGATGCCTCGACCGGTTCGCTCTACCAGTCCGGTCCGCTTGAAAGCGTCCGCAAGGAGTGGACTACGAGGGTGCGGCGGTGCGACGAGGAGATTGTCGATCCTCACGCCAGTCGACAGCCCTCCGGGACTAGAAATCTCGAGCTGATCCTCCGCCCACTGAACATGCACCGCCCCTCGACGAGTGTAGTCGCGATGAATCAACGCGTTCGCCAGCGCCTCTCGGAACGCAACCTCCGAGTATGAAGCTACGGCTACCCGAAGCAACCCGAATTCGAGCTCGTCTTCTCGGACACGAGCGCGAAACCGCAGCGAGAATTCCTCGGCCAGCCGGAGAAGCGGATAGGCGAAGAACTCGTTGACCTCAACTTGCATCCCGTTAACCACCTGAAATGCCGCTTCATGAGTCGGAAGATACCTACGCAGCGCAGGAACCTTACCGAACAGCAGCAGAGCCCCCGTCGAGATATCGCCGCTACGCCCGGCGAGCCCAAGAGCGTTCACTATCTCTCGATCGGACAAGGATGCCAGTATCCGATCAGACCCATTGCCAGCAGCCGCTGTCAATCGCCGCATCCGCTCGAACTCTAGCGGATCCAGGTCTTCCCACCCGGCACCACCGACTCGGAGGCCAGCCCAGTAAATGGCGCCACGGTCCACCTCGTGAGCGAGCATCTCGTGAGCATGATACGGGACACATGTCGGACTACCGTCACCAGCAATCGCCCGCCGAACATAGGTCCCACTACAGCCGAGAGTGGAGGCTGCGTCATGTTCGCGATCAGAGCCTGAACCCGCAGCGGATCCGTGCCGCCAGCCTCGTGCCGAGCACGCGCTCCGCTGACGACCCCGTCGTCCTCGACGCCGACGAGCAACACCCCGCCATTTCCGTTGGCGAGGCACACGACCGCCTCCACCAAGTCACGGTCATTGAGTCGCTCCCGCCGTTCACCCTTGAACTCGACCTCGTACGTCTCGCCGTCTTCGATCAACCGGGCGATCCAATCAGCCAGATACCGGACAAAATGTCCCTGATGCCGCAGACTCACTCGCGCAGGGCGTCGTCGAGGCTGGTCTCGGGTGGGCCGGGCAGCGCCGGATCCCGGCCCACCAGCACGTCGTACGCGGCCTTGACCGCAGCGAACCGCTCCCGGAACGCGCCCCAGCGCCAGGCCCGCTCGAATCGGCGTACCGAATCGTCGCCGACGCCGACCGCGTCCACGCCGACCCGCCGGCAGACCGTGACCGCCCGCTCGATGTGGAAGCTCTGCGTCACCACGATCGCCTGCTCCACACCGAAGACGCGGCGCGCCCGCAGGCACGAGTCGTAGGTGTCCAGACCGGCGTGGTCCTGCACGATCCGGTCCGCCGGCACGCCCCGGTCGATCAGCCAACGCCGCATCGCGCCCGGCTCGTCGTAGTCCCACTCCCGGTGGTCACCGGAGACCAGCACCGCCCGGACCCGGTCGGCTTCGACCAGCCGCCGGGCCACCTCCAGCCGACCGGCCAGGAACTCCGACGGCGTACCGTCCGGCCGGACCTGCGCCCCGAGGACCAGGGCGACCGGCGCGGCCGGCACGCTGGCCAGCTCGTAGACGTGCTCGGCCGCCGACGCCCGCACCCAGTACCCGCTGCCGGTCACCAGCAGCGCGACCGCGACCGCCGCCGCCGCGCAGAGGGTCAGTTTGCGGCGCAGCCAACGGGTTCGACGGGACGGATGAGCCAGGGCGTCGTCCATGCCGTAATTATGGTCGACGGGCACATCGCGCCCGGCCACTGGACACCGGCCGCGACAGGAAAGAGTGTGGAGCGCATGGTCATCGAGCTGGGCCTGGCCCGCCACCCCGAGGCACCGCCGTCACCACCGGCCGGACGGTGGTGGCGATCGCCGCGGCGGGTACGGCTGGCCGCCGGCCGGGTTCGTCCGCTCGCCGCCGTCGTCGGCCTGGTGCTGCTCGTCGGCCTGGCCGGCGCGGCCCCGCCCAGCGGCCCGCTGCTCGTCCAGGTCGCCAGTCATCAGGTGAAGGCCCGGGACATCGTGCTCGCCGGGGACCGGCTGCTGGTCACCTCGGCCGCCGCGCAGGGCACGGCGACCACCTGGCAGCTGTCCGCGTACGGCGTACCCGACGGCGCGCTGCGCTGGACCGTGCCGTTCGACGCGGCGAGTTGGCGGCTGCGGCAGGTGCGCCGGACCGGTGACGTGGTGCTGGTCGACCCGAGGTCCGGCCCCGGCACCGGCTCGACGGTGATCCTGGACGCGCAGACCGGGCAGACCCGGTGGGTGGCACCGGACGGGCTGGTGCTGACCGACGACGGGCGTACCGCCCTGATCGACGAACCGGACGACGCCGGCGCCACCTCGTCGACGCTGCGCGCGGTTGACCTGGCGACCGGTGACGAGCTGTGGCGAACCGACCTGGCCGTGCCGACCGAGGTGCTGGCCGGGTCCGCCGGGCAGGCGCTGCTGGTCGGCACCGACGGCCGAGCGGAGGTACGCGACGGGCGCGACGGCACGGTACTGCGTACCGCCGAGCTGGGTGAGGTGTCCCGGCCGGACAGCATGGCCGGCACGCTGCTGCTGCGCCAGTGGCGCGGCGGTGAGCTGGGGGTGACCGGCCACGACCCGGCGACGTTGCGGCAGCTGTGGCACCGACCGGTGCGGTACGGACCGGGCCGGATCACCGGCTGCGGCGAGCTGATCTGCTTCCCGGACGACTCCCGGATCGAGGCGGTCGACCCGGTGACCGGCCGGACCGTCTGGCGGGTGCCGGCCGACCTGGTGGTCGACTTCGACAGCTACCTGGTGGCGTACAGCGTGTCGGCCGACGGCGGGTCCGGTGCCGCGGCGGACGGCGACGGTCGCGGGTATCCCGCGTCGGTGGCGGTGGCGGATGCCAGCGCCGAGGCGGGTTCGGGCAGCGGGCGGATCATCGACCCGGGGACCGGGCGGACCCTGCTGCCGTTGAGCGCCTGGGAGACCGAGTTGGAGGGGCGCGGCGACGCGACGTTCGTCGGCTACCGGCAGCCGGCCGAGACCGGACCGGCCTGGCTCGCGGTGCTGTCGCCGGCGGGTCCGGAGACGGTACGCATGGTCGGTAGCGTCCCCGGACCGGTCGGCGGCTGCGTCGGCGACCGCAGCACGATCGTCTGCCGGCTGGGTGCCGACGCGATCAGCATCTGGCACTACGAACTCTGACCTGACCTGACCTGACCTGACCGGGCCCGGCCTGGGCCGGCTGGGCAGGGCTGGGCCGGGCCGGGTGGTCGCTCAGGAAGCGGCGTCGACCTTGTCGGCGGCTTCGGCGAGCGCGGCGACGTACTCGTCGAGGCCCCAGGTGACCGACAACGCGGTGGGCGGCGATACCGAGGCGATGAACTCGGCACCGACCAGTGAGGCGACCGCCCCGGACTGGATCTGCGGCATGGTCTGCGCGGCCTGCGAGGAGAGGAACGCGTCCTGTTCCTCCTGAGTGGTGGCGAACGACACCAGCACGTCCGAGGTGAGCTGATCGAGCTGCTCGTAACTCATGGTGAAGTAGAACGTCGACTCGTCGGTGCCGAGGTCGTTGACGCTGGGCGCGCCGGTCATCCCGAGGTCGAGGGCGAACTCGACCCGCGGGTCGGCCTCCTTGTAGACGTAGAAGGTGCCGGCGGAGTCCCAGACCATGGCGACGCTCTTGCCGGCCAGCTGCGGGTTCTCCTCGGCCTTGGTGGCGATCCGCGCGTCGATGTCGTCCAGCAGCGCCTGCGCCTCGTCGCTCTTGCCGAGCGCGGTGCCGACGGTGGTGATCAGGTCCCGCCACGGGGTGGCCCACGCCTCACCCGGGTAGGCGACCGTCGGCGCGATCTGGCTGAGCAGGTCGTACTGTTCCTGGTCGATGCCGGAGTAGACGGCGAGGATCAGGTCCGGGTCGGCGGCGGCGATCTCGTCGAACGGCGGTTCCTGGGCGTCCGGCAGGACGGTGGGCACCTCGGCGCCGGTCTCGTCGAGCTTCTCGGCGATCCACGGCAGTACGCCGTTGGCGTCGCCGCCGTAGCTCTGGAACGGGATGGCCACCGGCACCACGTCGAGCGCGATGGCGGCGTCGGCGCTGCCCCAGCCCCAGGCGACCACCCGGGTCGGGGTGTCTTCGATGGTGGTCTCGCCGAGGGCGTGCTCGATGGTCACCGGGAAGCCGGCCGAGCTGCCACCGGTCGCGGCGTCGTCGGTGCTGGAATCGTCACCGGAACCGCACGCGGTCAGGCCGATGGTGAGGGCGAGTGGGGCGGCGAAAAGGACGCGGCTGAGTTTTCTGCTGATCACTGTCTCTCCTACGAGCGCGGGGTCGTCCGCGAAGGTCAGCACATGCAACCACGGCCAAGTTAGGTTTGGCTAGCCTATGTAATTCTGGTTACCGAGCCGTGATTCCGGCCAGCGGTGGCCAGCAACCACAGCAGATACGGCCCGCCGATCACCGCGGTGACAATGCCGACCGGGGTCTTCACGTTGCCGGGCAGCAGGTGCTGGGCGACCAGGTCCGCCCCGGTCACCACCAGCACACCGACCAGGGCTGCCGGCAGCAGCACCGGGGCCCCGGAGCGCATCATCCGCCGGGCGATCGGCATCGCGACGAACGCCACGAACGCAATCGGCCCGGTCACCGCGGTCGCCACTGCCGCGAGGGCCACCGCGATCGCCAGCAGACTGATCCGGCTGCGTTCCAGCCGCACCCCCAGGCCGGTCGCGGTGTCGTCGCCGAACTGCAGCAGCCCGAGCGCCGGACGCAACGCCAGCAGCACCGGGGTGAGCACGCCGAGCAGCGTCGCCAGGACGGCGATTTCCGGCCAGCGGGCGCTGCCCAGACTGCCGACCATCCAGGACAACGCCGTCTGCGCCTCGCGTACCTCCCCCCGGGTCAGCAGGTAGCCGAGGACAGCGTGCGCCATGAACGCGGCGGCGATGCCGACCAGCACGAACCGGTACCCGGTCAGCCCGCCCCGCCAGGAGAGCAGGTACACGGCGGTCGCCGTACCGGCCGCGCCGACGAACGCGGCGACCGACACGCCGAGGCTACCGGCGCCGAGCGTGACCAGCGCGAACACCGCGGCGGCGCTGGCCCCGCCGGTGACGCCGATGATGTCCGGGCTGGCCAGCGGGTTGCGCAACAGGGTCTGGAAGATGCCGCCGGCCAGGCCGAACGCGGCGCCGGCCAGAATTCCGGCGACCAGTCGGGGCAGCCGCAGGCTGAGGATGATGAAGTCGTCCCGGCCGCTGCCCTGCCCGATCAGGGTACGCAGCACCCCGTCCACCGAGATCCGGTAGGCACCGAGACTGAGGCTGAGCAGGGCGAAGATCGCGACGACCCCGACCAACCCGGCCAGCACGACGGTGGCCCGGCGGCGGCGACGACGCCGCAGCCGGCCCAGCGCGGGAAGCTCGAGACCGACGGTACGGTCGCGGGTGTCGGTGCCGGTCACACGCTGGCCAATCGGGAGCGGCGGACCAGGGCGATCAGCACCGGTGCGCCGAGGAACGCGACGACCAGGCCGGCCTCGACCTCACCGGGCGGGGCGACCAGTCGGCCGAGCACGTCGGCCGCGACCAGCAGGGCGGCACCGAGCACCGCGCCGTAGGCGAGGATCCACCGGTAGTCCGGCCCGGTCACCCAGCGGGCGGCGTGCGGCACGACCAGCCCGACGAAGACGATCGGTCCGGTGAGCGCCGTCGCCGACCCGCAGAGCAGCACGGTCGCGGTCATGATGACCGCCCGGTCCCGGACCACGTGCTGGCCGAGCCCGTGGGCGACGTCGTCGCCGAGGCTGAGCGCGTTGAGCACCCGGCCGGAGACCAGCGCCATTACGGTGCCCACGACGATGAACAGCAGCACCGTACGGGCGGTGTCGAGGTCCCGCCCGACCAGCGAGCCGACCTGCCAGAACCGGTAGCGTTCCAGGGTCTGCAGGTTGGTCAGCAGCACCAGGGTGATCAGCGAGGTGAGCACGGCGGTGAGCGCCGAGCCGGCGATGGCGAGTTTCACCGGGGTCGCGCCGTCGCCGCCCATCGACCCGATGCCGTAGACGAGCAGCGCGGCGAGGGTCGCGCCGCCGAACGCGAACCAGATGTACCCGGCGGTGGTGCCGATGCCGAGCCAGGTGATCGCGGCGACGACGGCGAGCGAGGCTCCGGCGTTGATGCCGAGCAGGCCGGGGTCGGCGATCGGGTTACGGGTCAGTCCCTGCATGAGCCCGCCGGAAAGGCCGAGGGCGAGACCGGCGAGCAGCCCGATCACGGTCCGGGGCAGCCGCAGCTCCCAGATGACGACGTGGTCGTTGACCGCTGGGTCGCGGTCGACCAGCGCCTCGACCACCACCGGCAGCGCGATGTCGCGGGATCCGAGGGCGAGGCTGGCGAATACGGTCAGGGCCAGCAGCAGTACGGCGACCAGCAGCCCGAAAAGTCGCCGACCCATCGTGAAGGCCCGGCCACTTTGGGTCACATCTTGTCCGACATGCTCACCCCGACCGGCCCGGAGTGAGGTAAGCATCGCCTAAGTATGCAGGGAAAGCTCCACCGGTTCATCGGCGGGCAGGTCCACCGCCCTCGCACCGTACGGGCTGCGTACCGTCACCTGTTGGGTGAGCGCCGAGCGGAGCCGGACCCGCAGCGTCGTGGCGTCCCAGGTCAGCTCCTCGACGGTGATCCGGCCCCGGCAGGTCACCCCGCGCAGGATGCCGCCGGGCAGCTCGACCGGCCAGGCCGGCAGCAGGTGCAGCGACCCGGGACGCGAATCGACCAGCAGCTCGATCAGGACGCCGGGCAGCGTGTGCACGGCGTCGGCGTTATAGGTCTGCAGCCCCGGGTTGTGGGCACTCATCAACGACCGGAAGAACATGTCCGCGCAGAAGATCTTCCGCAGGTTGTCGGCGGCCAGGCCGGCGTCGCGCAGCCGGGCGGCGACCAGCGCCCGGTGCAGGCTGCCGTGCGCGGACAGGTTCTCGTCGCCGCGTACCGCCAGTGCCCGGTGGGCCGCGCGGGCCAGCTCCGGGGTCCCGTCCGGGGTGATCTCGTGCAGCGGCCACACCGGGTAGAGGTGGCTGACGTGCCGGTGGTCGTCGTCGGCGCGGTAGCCGGGCCAGGCCCACTCGGCCAGCGCGCCCCGCTCGTCCACCAGGTACCCGGGCAGCCGCGCGGCCAGGTCGGCCCACCGGGGCGCACCGGTCAACCCGCCCGCGACCCGCATCGCGTGCCGGGCGGCGGCGATGTCCATGGTGGCGTTCACCGCCGGATAGACCGGCTCGCCGTGCTCGTCGGGCGGCCCGGTCTCGGCGGAGAACGACGGCACGATCACGTATCGACCGTCGTCGCCGACCCGGGTGAGGAAGTCCTCGAAGAACTCGGCCGCCTCGACCAGCCAACCGGCCACCTCCCCCAGCGGCTCCCCGGTGACCAGATGGTGCTCCCACAGCGGGTACAGCAGCCAGTGCGCGCCGGGCAGCCAGGCCGGCCAGGGCCACTCGTCGCAGAGGTGGAACAGGTGCCCGTGCTCGCCGTCGGTGCGCCCCGGCGCCAGCAGGCCACGGCCGCCGTACACCGCCCGCGCGTTGCGTCGCCAGTCGTCGACCTGGCCGGCGATCAACCGTCGGTGCGCCGCGGTCACCTCCGGCAGCGCGCCGATGTTCGCCCCGGCCAACTGCAGGTTCAGGTTGGCGTCGGTGGTGAAGTCGCCGGCCCAGGCGGCGTCCCAGGAGGCCAGCCAGAGCCCGGTCAGTCGGGGCGGCAGCACCCCGCTGGAGCTGATCAGCAGGTACCGGCCGGCGTGGAACAGCCGCTCCAGCAGCGCCGGTGACAGTCGCTGGTCGTCGGCGCGCTGGGCGTCGAGCAGCTCACCGACCGGACGGCGCCGGTCGGCCTCGTCGACCCGCAACCGCAGCTCGACCCGCTGGTACATCGGCCGGTGCAGGGCCACGTGCCGGGCCAGCAGTTGCCCGTAGTCGGCGTCGGCCAGCCCGGCGAGCCGGGCGTGCAACGCATCGGTGCCCCAGCCCGGCACGTCGTAACGGTCGAGCACGGTCAGCGCCAACGCGTCCCCGCCGATCAGGATCCGGTCGCCGACGATCTCGGTGTCGCCGGTCACCAGGGTCAGCCCTTCGAAGCCGTACGCCCCGAGGCCGGCCGGATAGCTGCCCCGGACCCGCAGGAACGCATATCCGTCCCGCCGGTAGGCGGTGATGTCGTAGCTGACGTCGGGCGGTCGGCCGGGCAGGTCGCCGGTGGCGCCGAGCAGGCATTCGCCGGCGGCGAGCCGGATCACGGCGACCCGGTCCGCGCGGGAGACGAAGGCTCGCCGGGTGCGGTCGCCGGCCCACCGCACGGTGATCTCGCCGGTGGTGAAATCCGTGGTACGCAGGTAGTCGGCGGGCAGCGGTGCCGGCTCGGCGGACCGGCCGGCGATGGTCGGCTCGTCGACGGTCAGCGCGTAGCCGGGGTGGAACGACTGGGTCCACTCCAGCTGCCGGCCGTCGGCGAGCAGCCGGCCGGCCTCGGCCCGTCGGCCGGCCAGGATCAAGTCCCGGACCTGTTCGATGACCCCGGCCAGCTCCGGTGGCCGCCGGTCGCGGGTGCCGTTGGGCAGCACGAACCGGTGGTGGTCGAGCACGATCCGCTCGGCGGTCGGGTCGCCCTGCACCATCAGCCCGTACTCGCCGTTGCCGGTGAGGAAGGCGTCTTCCCAGCGCGTCGCGGGCGCCGTGTCGTCGATCCGGTGCATCGGATCGACCTTAGCCAACCTCCTCGGCGGACGGCGGTCACGCCGTGACCCGTAGCGGCTGTCCGGCCGCGTGCGACCCGGATCACCACAGGTCACCTGGGGTGGGACGGACGCCGTCGCTGTGGTTGGGTGGCTTGACGTCGCCGAGGGGAGTTGGCTGAAGGTGCGTATCGGGCGATATCCGGTCCCGGCGGCGCTGCTGACAGCGGTGCTGGCTGCCGGCGTACTGGTCGGTTGTGGCACCGCCCCGGCGCAACCGCAGTGGCTGCCGGCACCGGGTGCGGCCGGCGGACAGCCGGCGACGGCCGATCCGACCGGTCCGAGCGCGACGGCGGACGCCGCCGGGTCCAGCCCGACGCCGAGCGCCAGCCCGAGCCCGACACCGAGCCCCACACCGACCGTGCCGCCGGATTCGGCGATTCCCCGCTCGGCCAGTGGCAGCTTCGCCGCCGCCGACGGGGCGGCGGGCCGGATCGGTATCGGTGCCCGGATCGTCACCTACCGCGTCGAGGTCGAACAGGGCATCGACTGGGGCAGCCTGGAGCCGTGGGCGGTACGGCGGTTCGCCGACCGGGTGGACGGCGTCCTGGCCGCCTCCCGTGGCTGGACCGAGTCGGGGTTCCACCCGGTGACCGAGCGCAGTGTCGGGTTGAACCGGGCGTCGTGGTCGTTCCGGCGGGTCGGCGGGAACAGCTACGACGTGCGGATCCGGCTGGCCACCCCGCAGACCGTCGACCGGCTGTGCGGTCAGGTCGGGCTGACCACGGCCGGGGTCTTCTCCTGCCGGTTCGGCACCACCATCATGATCAACCTGCGCCGCTGGCTGCAGGGCGCGGACGGCTACCCGGTCACCATCGACGACTACCAGACCAGCGTGATCAACCACGAGATCGGCCACTACCTGGGCTTCGACCACATGGGCTGCGCCGGCCAGGGCCAGTTGGCCCCGGTGATGGGCCTGCAGACCACCGACCTGGGCGGCTGCCTGCCGAACCCGTACCCGTTCGACGAGGACGGCCGGTTCGTCAGCGGCCCGTGGCAGCCGTCCTGACCGTCACCGGTGTCCCAACCAGCATGGTGTCCCGACCGTCACCGGCCGCCGACCCGCAGCGGTTCGGCCCGGTCGGCCGGCCGGTCCGGCTCGCGCAGCTCGGTACGGGCCAGCGCGGGCAGGCCGTGCCGGCGGCGGGCGGCCATCCAGCCGAACGACCCGGCGACCACGACGGCGGCGAGGGCCACCAGCAGCGGGATGTCCGGCACGCCGAGCAGCTTCATGGCGCTGGCCAGCAGCACCAGGGTCAACGCTCGGCGGACCAGGCCGCCGGGTGCCCGCGACGACAGCTGTGCGCCGAGCCACGCCCCGGGCACCGCGCCGAGCAGCAGCGAGGTGGTCAGGTCGAGGCGGAAGTCGCCGAACAGCAGGTGCCCGACGGCGGCGGCGATCACCAGCGGCACCGCCTGCACCAGGTCGGTGCCGACCAGGAAGGCGGGCCGCAGCAGCGGGTAGAGCATCAGCAACGCGATGATGATCAGCGAGCCGGAGCCGACGCTGGTCATCCCGACGATCAGACCGCCGACGGCACCGATCAGCACGGTCGGCAGCGGCCGGGCCCGCAGCGGCGGCTCGGCCGGTGCGGAGTCGCTGCCGGACAGGCCGGCGGTGCCGGCCCGGCGGCGGGCGGCGTGCTCGGCCATCCGGGTGTAGGTGCGGAACACCAGGCCGGCGGCGGCCAGCACCAGCGCCGCCCCGAGCGCCACCTTGATGCCCTGCTGCAGTCGCTCGCCGTCGCCGAGCGAGCGCAGCAGCAGGACGCCGACGAACGCGCTCGGCACGCTGCCCAGGCAGAGCCAGCCGACCAGCGACCAGTGCACGGTACGCCGCCGGATGTGCACCAGCCCGCCGACCGGTTTCATCACCGCGCTGACCACCAGGTCGCTGGAGACGGCGGCGAGCGGCGGTACGCCGAAGAAGATCACCAGCATCGGGGTCATCAGCGCCCCGCCGCCCATGCCGGTCAGCCCGACGATGATTCCGATGCCGCAACCGGCCAGCACCAATACCCAGTCCACCCTGTCGAGGGTGCCGGACCGGACCGGCAATGTCTAGCATGTCGATCGGAATTATCAGGTCGATAGGTGAACCGGATCCGGGCAGTTCGCGGTCAGCGGCCACCACCCGGCGGCGGCGGGGCCGACCGGCCGCGCCGGGCCGACCGGCCCGGTCAGCGGGCGGCCGGCAGCGCGTTCGCGGCCACCACCCGCCGGTACCAGTGCGCGCTCTCCTTCCAGGTACGCCGCATCGTCTGCCGGTCGACGTGCACGATGCCGAACGTCTTGCCGTACCCGTGCGCCCACTCGAAGTTGTCCATCAGCGACCACACGAAGTACCCGCGTACGTCGGCCCCGCCGTCGATCGCCTCGGCCACCGCGGTCAGGTGCCGGTGCAGGTAGTCGACCCGTCGCGGGTCACGGACCCGGCCGTCGTCGTCGAGCACGTCGTCGAACGCCGCCCCGTTCTCGGTGATCATCATTGGCAGCCCCGGGTAGTCACGGTGCAGCCGCAGCAGCAGTTCGGTCAGCCCGGTCTCGTCGATGTTCCAGCCCATCTGGGTGTACGGGCCGGGCTGGGTGACGAACTCGACGTCGGTGACACCGATCCACGGCGAGGCCGCCCCGTCGGCGTGCCCGTCGGCGGTCGACCGCGCCGACACCCCGTCCCACTGGCGGACCAGCACCGGGTTGTAGTAGTTCACCCCGAGCAGGTCCAGCGGGGCGTGCGCGGCCGCCTCGTCGCCGTCGCGCACGAACGACCAGTCGGTCACCGCCGCGGTGTCGTCGATCAGGTCCCGTGGGTACGCCCCGTCCAGCATCGGCCCGAGGAAAGCCCGGTTGGCCAGCGCGTCGATCCGGCGCACCGCCTCGGCGTCGCCGGGCGACTCGCCCCGCACCTGGTGCAGGTTCAACGTCACGCTGACCCGGGCCGCCGGGTCGATGCTCGCCCGCAGCGCGCGTACCGCCAGACCGTGACCGAGGTTGAGGTGGTGCACGGCGGCCAACGCGGCGGCCGGCTCGGTGCGCGCCGGGGCGTGCACCCCGGAGCCGTAGCCCAGGTACGCCGAGCACCACGGCTCGTTGAGGGTGATCCAGGTGTGCACCCGGTCGCCGAGCACCTCGCCCATCCGGCCGGCGTACTCGGCGAACCGCTCGGCGGTGTCCCGGTGCGGCCAGCCGCCGGCGTCCTCCAGCTCCTGCGGCAGGTCCCAGTGGTAGAGGGTGGCGACCGGCGCGATCCCCCGGGCCCGCAGCCCGTCGACCAGCGCCGAGTAGAAGTCCACGCCCCGCTGGTTGAGCTGGCTGCCGGCCCCGGGCAGCACCCGGGACCAGGAGATCGAGAACCGGTACGCGCCGACGCCGAGCTCGGCGAGGATGTCCAGGTCCTCCTCCAGCCGGTGGTAGTGGTCGCAGGCCAC
Source organism: Micromonospora sp. Llam0 (assembly GCF_003751085.1). NCBI lineage: Bacteria > Bacillati > Actinomycetota > Actinomycetes > Micromonosporales > Micromonosporaceae > Micromonospora > Micromonospora sp. Llam0. The sequence continues at coordinate 4,902,978 of NZ_RJJY01000001.1, forward strand.
GTCACCGGTGTCGCCGTTGGTGACCAGACCGGGGGTGTGCGCGAAGGTGTCCCAGATGGAGGGCGTCCGGCCGTCCACTGCGGCGGCCCCCTCGACCTGGTACGACGCGGTCGCCGTACCCCAGAGGAAGTTGCCGGGGAAGACGCGGCCAGATAGCGGCGATACGGACATGTCGGGATTCTCCTTACGCGCTGAGCACGATCTCGATCTGGTCGGTGCCCGGGTCGGCGGTGACCCGGACGCCCGCCTCGGTGACGTCGAGCGGGCCTGGGCTGGACGTATCGGCGGCCGACTCCCCGACGATCAACAGGCTCCAGGATGCCTGCCGTCCGCTGATGCGGCGGCCCTGCTCGGCGGTCTCGGCCGGGAAGGCGTCGAGGTAGGTCAGGCCGGCGTCGGCGGCGGCCATGGCGAACTCGGCACCGGTGCGTACGGTAGGTCCGTAGTGGGCGGCGTAGGCCTCTGCCGGGTGGTTGACGAAGGCGAACCCGCGATGACCGAGCCCGGCCAGATGCGCCACCGCGTCGCGGGCGGCGGCTTGGAAGTCGATGTCGGCGTGGTCGATCCCGGCCGGGTCCCGGGTCCGGCCGATCATGCTGAACGGCACCCCGGCATCGGTGAGGAAGTCGACCCGTTCGTCGTCCAGGCGGACCTCCATCAGCAGTACGCCGTCGATGAGTCCGAGGCCGGTCAGGTAGCGCAGCTCCTCGACCGGGTCGGCGTTCTCGGGCGAGAGCAGCAGGTGGTAGCCGGCGGCACTGGCCGCCTCGGCGGCACTGGTGGCGAACTGCATCTCGGTCAGCCCGAAGCCACGCTCCGGGGCCGGGTAGAGCAGGGCGAGAATCCGGGTGCGTTTGCTGACCAGCCCGCGGGCGAGCAGGTTGGGCCGGTATCCGAGTTCGGCGGCGGCCGCCTCGATGCGCGTTCGTGTGTCGGCGGCCACCGGACGGGTGCCGTTGAGCGCGGCCGACACCGTACTGACGGCGACGTTCGCCCGCTTGGCTACGTCGCGTAACGAACTCATTCTCACTCCGCTCGGTTGAGCGCTGGCGCACCTTGCGTGGCCGAGGCGCTGGTCGAAACGTTTCGACGAAGCTAGAGCTGGGAAAGTGCAGATGTCAATGGTGTTACGTGAAGAAGTTTTCAGGCACCTCCCCTGTTACAGCACCCCACGGTCGAACACGCATAGTGAGTCATCGACTCGTACGTCGGTCGGCGACAACGGACCCGCCACCGTGCGCACCGCCGGCACCCGACAGCGGTACGCCGTGGACGTAGGCCGTCGGCGGTAGATCGCCCCGAACCTGGGTATGCCTTGCGCCGTGACCCTCGGAGCCCGGCTGGCGCGGGTGCGAGGCGGCCGGCTGCTGCACCCTCGCGGCTGCTCGTTCACCGGCGAGGTCCAGCTCTGGGGGCCGCTCGCCGACTGGTTCCTGCCCGCGGGACGGTGGCCGGCCGTCATCCGCTTCTCCCGGGGCACCCCGACCCCGCCCGGCTGGCCGGACATCCTCGGCCTGGCGGTCCGGATCCAGGTCCCGGACCGCCCGGTCGACCTGCTGGTGTCCAGTGCCGGCCGGGCGCCGGTACTGCGCCACCTTCCGCTGCCCCGACGCGACTTCGCCACCACGTACGGCAGCATCCTGTCGTTGCGGCACGGCCGGCACCGGATCTATCTGGCCGCGTCTCCGGCCACCCCGGGCCGCCTCGGCGGCGCGGTCGAGCGGCTCGCTGAGGTCGCCGCCCGTCGCCCGATCGTGTTGCGGCTGGCGGCGGCCACCGCCACCAGCCACTGGCGGACGTTCGGTCGGATCGACGTCGGCGAACCGCTGCCGTCCGCCGTCGACGCCGCGCTCGCCTTCGACCCGACCGGACACCCTCCGCTGCGGCTGCGAACGGGTGGGCTGATCCAACGGCTCCGTACCGTCACCTACGCCGCCTCCCGGCGAGCCCGGGGCGCCAGCACCGACGACAATCCGATTGCCGCCGCCGGCCGGCGACCGCTAGCGTGAACGGCACCGTGACACCCGAGGAGCCACCGATGCGACCGCTGGCGAAACCCGCCGCCGCCCGACGCGGCTGAGCCGCGCCCACCAGCAGTCCCGCTGATCCTCGCCGCTGTCCCGCTGATCCTCACCGATCCTTCCGGCGATCCACGCCGACCTTTCCCGGTGCCGCAGCCGGCACCGGGTCGCCGTCGCGCTCCCCGTACCGAACCCAGGAGTTTTCCATGAGTCATACGCTGCTGCCCGGCACCCGGGCCCCGGTCAAGGTCTGGACCGATCCGGCGACCATCGAGCCGCAGGCCAGCCAGCAGTTGCGCAACATCGGCACGCTGCCGTGGGTGCACGGCGTCGCGGTGATGCCCGACGTGCACTACGGCAAGGGTGCCACCGTCGGCTCGGTGATCGCGATGCGCCAGGCGCTGGCACCGGCCGCGGTCGGCGTCGACATCGGCTGCGGCATGTCGGCGGTGCGGGCCAGCCTGACCGACGCGCAGCTGCCGGACGATCTGGGCGCGCTGCGTACCGCGATCGAGGCCGCGGTCCCGGTCGGCTTCCAGGCCCGCGACACCCCGGTCGACCCGCGTCGGGTGCACGGCCTGCCCACCGCCGGCTGGGACCGGTTCTGGTCCGGCTTCGCCGACCTGCACCCCGGGGTCGCCGCGCTGGAGTCCCGGGCGCAGCGTCAACTCGGCACGCTCGGCGGCGGCAACCACTTCATCGAAGTCTGCGTCGAGCAGGGCGGTCCGGATGCCGGACGGGTCTGGCTCATGCTGCACTCCGGCTCCCGCAACATCGGCAAGGAGCTGGCCGAGCGGCACATCGCGGCGGCCCGGAAGCTGCCGCACAACGCGGACCTGCCCGACCGCGACCTGGCGGTCTTCCTCGCCGACACCCCGGAGATGGCGGCGTACCGGCGGGACCTGGCCTGGGCGCAGGAGTACGCGGCCCGCAACCGCTCGGTCATGCTGGCGCTGCTCTGCCGGGTGCTGCGCACGGCGGTGCCGGCGGTCCGCTTCGACGAGCCGATCTCCTGCCACCACAACTACGTGGCCGAGGAGGTCTACGACGGGGTGCCGCTGCTGGTGACCCGCAAGGGGGCGATCCGGGCCGGGCGGGGCGAGCTGGGCATCATCCCCGGGTCGATGGGGACCGGGTCCTACATCGTGCGGGGTCGGGGCAGCGAGGCGGCGTACTGCTCGGCGTCGCACGGCGCGGGTCGACGGATGTCACGGTCGAAGGCGAAGAAGACCTACACCGTCGACGACCTGGCCGAGCAGACCGCCGGGGTGGAGTGCCGCAAGGACGCCGGTGTGGTCGACGAGATCCCGGCGGCGTACAAGGACCTGGACCAGGTGCTCGCCGAGCAGGCCGACCTGGTCGAGGTGGTGGCGCACCTGCGGCAGGTGGTCTGCGTCAAGGGTTGACCACCGGATAGGCGACCGGGGTGCGCACCGGGGCGGGTCGACCCTCCCAGCAGGGTCGACCCGCCCACGATGTGCCCTGTCGACAGTGGTTGCTATCGACGGTCGGTCGGGGTCATGTTCGACAGGTGACTGTCGGCCAGGTCCAGTTGCCGCCGTGCATGATCGTCACTCCGAAGTTGTTACCGCTGCCGTTCGGCCTGGCGGTGATGTTCCCGGTCGTGCCGCTGACCGAGGCGTTCCAGCTGTTCTGCAGGCTCTGTCCGCCGTGCAGGCTGAGGGTGACGGTCCAGTTGCTGACGTTCTGCACCGAGACGTTGAGGTTGAACCGGTCGCCGAACTGCTGGCCGGCCGACAGCACCGCGGTGCAGTTGCTCTGGCCCGGGTCGCCCGGTCCAGGGTCGCCCGGTCCAGGGTCGCCCGGTCCAGGGTCGCCGCCGCCGCCTTCCCAGACGGTGATGTCGGAGCTGCCGTTGCTCTGGTAGCCCTCGGTCGCCATCACCTGGTAGCTGTGGTTGGAGCCGAGCTGCATGCCGGCACGCGCCCAGGCGTCGAAGTGGTTCGCCGTGGTGATGGTGCCGCCGGTGCGCTTCTGCTGCCGGACGCTCCAGTACTGGTAGAACGTCTGGGTGCCGTCGATCGACGGCGCGTTGACCCGCTGGCTGCGCAGGATGTCGTAGACGCCGCCGTCGGTGGTGACCGAGCCCATCCGCTGCGCGCCGCTGCTCGGGTTGTAGCTGCCGAAGTTCTCGACCACGTAGTACTCGATGAGCTGGTTGCGCGTCCACCCGTACAGGGCGAGGTAGGTGTTGTTGTTGCCCGGGTTGTAGCTGCCCGAGTAGCTGACCGTCCGGCGGGTACCGGTGGCCCAGCCCTTGCCACCGACCCAGTTGTTGGTGTTGTTGCTCCACTGGCTGGAGTAGCGGCCGTTCTCGCGCAGCGTCATGCTGGCGCTGCCGCCGTCCTTCCAGAACGAGAAGAAGTAGCCGTTGTGCGTGCCGGTCTGGTTCGAGGTGAGGGTCCGGTCGGCCTCGGCGTACGCGCTGGGGGCGATCACCATGCCGCTGACGACCAGCGCGGCGGCGCACGCGGTGCCGATCAGCAGCCGCATGCGACCGCGCCTTCTCGGCTTGACGAGAGTGTCCTTCATGTAGGTGTTTCCTCCTTTTGAAGGCTGGCGGGAGCCAGCGGTGCGGTACGACCCGACAGCCTGTCGTGGACGGTGACCGCCGCCGGGGATCGGCGCCGTACCGCGCGGTGGTGGGGATCGACGATCATAGAGATAAGTCGATGGGACGACGGTATGAGGCAGTCGGCCGCTTGTCAACAACTTTCGGAAACATTACGGAAACACCGTGCCGGCCGGCCCGCCTGCGGCTGGGCAGGCGTTCGAGCTGGCCAGCGGTCCTGCCTGGCCAATCAGCAGGTCGGCACGGTCATCGCGTACTCCCGCTGCGGGGCGCATCCGGCGACCCGGCTTCCGGGCTGAGCTTCCGGAAGTATTTCGGGGTACGGCCGGAGCAGCCGAGGACTGCCGGCGGCCGACCCGGGCCGCGCAGAAAACCCCTGGCCGGGCCGGTCGGCGGTCGCCGATGATGACGGCATGGCCGACCCGTCGTCCGCGATCATCGTCGACTACTACACCTCCCGCCACCGGGAGGCGGACCGGCTGCGGGCCCGTCCGTCCGGCCGGCTGGAGTGGCTGCGTACTCTCGAACTGCTCGACGACCTGCTGCCGGTACCCCCGGCCCGAATCCTCGACGTCGGCGGGGCCGACGGCGCGTACGCCCGGCACCTCGCCGCCGCCGGCCACCGGATCCGGCTGCTGGACCTGGTCCCGGCGCACGTCACGCAGGCCCGGTCCGGTCGGCCGACGATCGACGCCGACGTCGCCGACGCCCGCGCGTTGCCAGAGACCGACGACAGGTACGACGCGACACTGCTGCTCGGGCCGCTCTACCACCTGGTGCACCGCGACGACCGGGTCACCGCGCTGACCGAGGCGGTCCGGGTGACCCGACCGGGCGGTCTCGTCGTCGCCGCCGCGATCTCCCGCTTCGCCGGCCCGCTCCACTTCGCCGCGACCCGCCGGTGGGCCGAGTCGATCGCGCGGGAGGCGCGCACGCTGCTCACCGATGGGCGCAACAACCCCGGGATCGGCTTCACCGTGGCCTACTTCCATCGCGTCGACGAGCTGACGGACGAGTTCGAGGCGGCGGGCCTGACGCGGGTCGCCGTACAGGGAATCGAAGGTCCGGGATGGACGGCGGCCGAGGCGGCGGCCGACGCACCGGACGCGGACGTCGTGCTCGACCACGCGCTCGGGATCGCCCGGGTCTACGGCCGGGAGCCGGCGCTGCTCGCCGCGAGCGCGCACCTGCTGGCGTCCGGTGTCGTACCGGTGCCGAAGGTGGGACGCGCGCCGGTTGACCGGCCCGACTAGCCTGCCGACCGGGACGAGACGGGGGAGGTCGCGGTGGATGGTACGGCGGCGGGTGATACGGCGGCAGGTGGCCGGGCGTCCGGGTGCCTGTTCGGGCTGGCGTACGGTGACGCCCTCGGCAAGCCGACCGAGTTCCTGACGGTCGCCGAGATCCACCACCGGTACGGCCTGGCCGGGCCGCGTGAGCTGGTCGGCGAGCCGGCACTGGTCACCGACGACACCCAGATGACCCTCGCGGTCGGCTGGGCGCTGCACGACGCCCCGGCCGCCACCCCGGACGGGCTGGAGCCGCTGCTCCGGGCCCGGTTCCTGGCCTGGGCGGCCAGCCCGGACAACAACCGGGCCCCGGGAATGACCTGCCTGCGGGCCTGCGGCGAACTGGCTACCGGAGTCGCCTGGCAGCAGGCCACCGTCGCCGGGTCGAAGGGCTGCGGGGCGAACATGCGGGTCGCCCCGGTCGGTCTGGTCGACGCCTACGACGACGACACCGTGGCCGGCGTCGCGCAGTTGCAGGCCGGGCTGACCCACGGCCACCCGACCGCGCTGGCCGCGAGCGAGTTGACCGCCGTCGCGGTCCGGCTGCTGCGCGCGGGTACGCCCCTGCCGGCGCTGCCCGGCCTGCTGCGTGAGCACTGTCGCGGGCAGCGGGAGGTGTACCGCGACGACTGGCTCGGCCCGCTGTGGCAGCGGCCGGGAATGGACAGTCCGGCGGGGTTCATCTCGCGAGGCTGGGACGAGTGTCTCGACGTGCTGGACCGGCTCGACGCGGCGTTGGCCGCCGGGGACGACGGCGGCGACGCCTGCCGGGTCACCGGGGAGGGCTGGATCGCGGAGGAGTCCCTGGCCACCGGGCTGCTCTGCGCACTGTGGCACGCCGACGACCCGGTGGGCGGGCTGGCCCGCGGGGCGGCCACCTCCGGTGACTCGGACTCGATCGCGTGTCTGGCCGGGGCGTTCCTCGGCGCGGCGTACGCAACGGCGGCCTGGCCGACGACGTGGCCGGACCGGATCGAGTACGCCGACCAACTGCACGCCCTCGGTCGGGCCTGGGATTGACCGGGCCGACGGCCCTGAACCGACCGAGCCCGCCGGTCAGCCCAGCGTGACCTGGGTGACCAGGCCGACCAGCGCGCCGAGGAAGAACGTCGCCCACGCGGTTCGGTTGGCGCTCGCCAGCTTCGACTCGACACTGGTCACGTTGCGCATGAGCGATTCGAACTCGGTGTTGAGGGCGTCGAGTTTGTCGCTCAACGCGTCGGCCTGGGCCTGGGCCGTCGGCGAGTCGGTAACAGCCCGCGACGCCTCTGCGTGCCGCAGCGCGGTGTCCAACTCGGTCGACACCGCTTCGAGGCGGGCGGCAGCAAGATGGTTGACCTGGCCGGGCCCGGTGATGGTGCGATGGACCAACGCCCCGACGCCGGCGGCCAACGCGACGGCGGCCAGCAGTAGCACCGTCCGCCCCCAGGACTGGACGGTGAACGGTGCGTCACCGCCGAGCGCAGCCGTGATCGCCAGGCCGACCAGCGCCCCACCGACGGCCAGAAGGACCAGTTTCCGGGTGAATCCCGCTTCGGGTGCCGGCGCAAGCGGCTCGGCGGAGTCGACCACGGTCGTCACGACATCCTCCTGGTTCATACACACACGGTAGACATCCCGGGCGACCACTTCAACCTGCACCACCACCAGGTCAGATTCTGCTACCTGTCAATCCGGAGCACGCACGAGCGATGCTCTCATCCTGAGGGAAGGCGGAGATGATTTGCCCCGGTTTGACACTGTAACGCTGACCAAGAGCGGACACGAAGCCCGCAAAATCCGAGGCGGCACTCTGGAATAATCGATCCAGTCACGTAGCATGGTGCTACATCGCAGATTGACTGATCCTAGGAGTGCCGATGAGCACGAACAACGATCCAGAGGTGCAACGGCGGCGCCTGCGGATCACCCTGCGCGACTTCCGGCAGACCCGGCAGCTCACTCAGAAGGATGTGGCCCGTGAACTGGACTGGTCGACGTCCAAGCTGATCCGCATCGAAACAGGCGAGTCCAGCATCTCGGTCAGCGACCTGCGCGCACTACTGGCGCACTACGAAATCAACGACGTCACGCAGATCAACGAGCTCATCGAGACGGCAAAGATCGCCAAGCGGCAGACCTGGGCGTCGTACCGGGACGTGATGAGCCCGGCGCTGCTGCAGTACCTGGGCTACGAGAGCTCCGCATCCCGCATCCGGGGGTTCCAGCCGCTGCTCGTGCCCGGATTGCTGCAGACCGAGGAGTATGCCCGGGCGATCATTCGTAGCTACGCCTCGGCGTCGTTCTCCGACGACGACGTCGAGCGCCTGGTGCGCGCCCGGATGGAGCGGCAGGAACTACTCTCCCGAGACGAGCCGCCGGCCTTGTCGTTCATCATGGACGAAGCCGCCGTCCGTCGCGCGGTCGGGCGGCCAGGGGTGATGGTTCGGCAGCTCGAGTGGCTCAAGGTGCTGAACGAACGACCGAACATCCACGTCCAGGTGATCAGGTTCGACGCGGGCGAGTACCGCGGAATGATCAAGCCTTTCACCATCCTGGACTTTCCCAATCCGGCCGACGACGATCTGGTACACACCGAAGGCGGCCGGGACGAGACGGTCAGCGCCCAGGACGAGGTTGCCAACTATATCGATCTGTTCTTCCAACTTGAGGACCTCGCCACTCCGAAGGCCCGCCTGAACGGCGTCATAGACGAGCTGATCGCACATCTCGGTGGGCCCTCGAGGTCCAAAGTGACAACAGGCTAGCTGAGCGGCGCCTGTGCTGTGGTTCGCGAAGGGGACGTGGCATGACATCCTCGCAGACATCAGACGGGCAGCTGGACCGCCAGTTGCTCTCCGACGCCACCGGACTTGTCGGGACCGGGCACCACGCCGACCCGCCAGCGCGCCGCTGGGGTTCAGTCACAGCTGCTCCCTGGCGGCGCGTTGCCGTCGTTTCGGTGCCGACGGTGAGTCTGCTGACCGTGGTGGGATACCTGCGTCTCGACCCGCTGCGCTGGCTCGCAGCCTGCGCTGCCACGGTCGCCGTCTTGCTAATCGCATGGGCTCAACGACGGCTCGCGACACGGCTACGGCTACTTGACACGCTGGTACGCAAGGGCTGGGCCGCCCGGCGCGGATCAGCGCGTCGCGCCCGCCGAGGCCAGCCAGGCGATCACCCGACTGGCCGCCAGTCCGGCGATGGCGACCAGCACGAGGAAGGCGAACAGTCTCGCCGGCCAGATCAACGCATCGTCGATCGCCCCGGCGACTGCACCGACGACCGCTGACAGTCCCACGACGATCGGCCCGGCCACGACCGCGTACAGCAGCGTCTGCATCGGACGCGCCGACGATGCCTTCCGGCCTGAACCTGGGGCCTGCGACACCATGACCTGCGAGCCCTTCCCCATCATCGAGCCGCCCCCTCCATTGGATGCGCCGCTCACCGATGAACCGGATGCCCCCTGGCTGATTAGGGGAGTCCGGCGGAGCCATCTGCCGATGCCCTGAGTCTAGCACTTCGGCGACGACAAATCGGACATGCCGTGCAGATCCGCCAGCTGTCCGCCCAGGGCGCGCACCCCGCGTGGGTTTGATACGCATATGCGTCCGCCTATACTTTGGATGCTCGATGTCGAGCGGTTTTCAGATCGGCGAGGCGACTCCCGCTGACCAACGGATCCGCACGGCGGCGGGTGTGTCTTCGCAGAGCGAGGGGAGGACCCGTGCCGCAGTCACCACCACCGCCCAGTTGGCACAAGAGCAGTCGCAGCGCTGGCGGAGAGTGTGTCGAGGTAGCCCGAACCGAAACCCGCGTTCACGTCCGGGACTCGAAGACCCGTGATCACAGTCTCCAATTCGATCACGAACGATGGAGAGCCTTCCTCTCCTCATTGTGATCATTCGCACCAGCGCGGTTCGAGGGCCGCGTTGGCGATGCTGATGTGTCGGTGACAAGACAGTCAGCGAGCAACAGACACTATCGACGGTCTGTACGCCCGCCGCGGCCCATGCACGGTCCGGCTGCCAGTCGGGTGAGGCCGGTGGCCAGCGCCCGCCCGTCCCCGTGGTGGGCATCTTCGGGCGCGCCCGAACCGCAGCTGGCGGCGACCAGCAGAAGGCCTGTTAGCGAAAACATCTGCCTCACCCAGGTCAGCCCGTCCACCGCCCGGCCACCCTCTATGGACGCCGGCGAGCACCCGCGCCACTCGGCGACCATCGATGGATTGCTGATGTTATCGATAACAGCTATCCTCGGTCGCGGGAGCGAAGGGCACGCTTCGACGCACCGTAGCAGGTGGCACGGACGCGTCGACAGCATCGCTCCATGGCGTCCGGGCACCCTCGCATCTTGACCAGGTGATTGTCCCGACTAGCCGGCATCGTCCGCCGGCGGTCGGCCTGGCCGATCTCCGCGCACCCGGTACGACGAGGAGTCACCTTGACCAGAACGAGACGCAACCGCGCCATCGGTTTCGTCGCGAGCCTGCTGTGCGTGGCGACGTTCCTCGTCGCCGCCCCAGCCCGGGCCGACAATCCGATCGTGCAACACATCTACACCGCCGATCCGGCACCGATGGTCCACGACGGACGGGTGTACCTGTACACCAGCCACGACGAGGACGGCTCCACGTACTTCACAATGAACGACTGGCACCTGTTCTCCTCCGCCGACATGGTCAACTGGACACACCACGGCTCACCATTGAGCCTGACCACGTTCAGCTGGGCCAGCGCCGACGCCTGGGCCGGCCACGTCATCGAACGCAACGGCAAGTTCTACTGGTACGTACCGGTGAAGGCCACGGCGACCAACTCGATGGCGATCGGAGTCGCGGTGGCCGACAGCCCGACCGGCCCGTTCCGCGACGCGCTCGGCCACCCGCTGGTGGCCAACGGCGAGATCGACCCGCACGCGTTCATCGACGACGACGGACAGGCCTACCTGTACTGGGGCAACCCCAACCTGTGGTACATCCGGCTCAACCCCGACATGGTCTCGTACTCGGGGAGCCCGACCCGGATCCCACTCACCACCGCCGGGTTCGGCACCCGCACCGGCGATCCGGACCGGCCCACGCTGTACGAAGAGGGGCCCTGGGTCTACCAGCGCAACGGGATCTACTACAACGTCTTCGCCGCCGAATGCTGCTCCGAGTTCATCGGCTACTCGACGGCTCCCGGACCGACCGGCCCGTGGACCTACCGGGGTACGGTGATGCCGCGACAGGGCGGCAGCTTCACCAACCACCCCGGCGTCATCGACTTCGCCGGTGGCTCGTACTTCTTCTACCACAACGGCGCGCTGCCCGACGGCGGTGGATTCACCCGGTCCGTCGCGGTGGAGAAGTTCAGCTACCGCGCCGACGGCACGATCCCGACGATGAACATGACCACGGCGGGCGCGCCGCAGATCGGCACCCTGAACCCGTACGTCCGTCAGGAGGCCGAGACGGTCGCCTGGTCGGTCGGGATCGAAACAGAGCCGTCCAGCGAGGGCACCATGAACGTCGGCTGGATCGAGAACGGCGACTACATCAAGGTGAAGGGCGTTGCCTTCGGCGCCGGGGCGGCCTCGTTCACGGCGCGGGTGGCCGCTGACTCCAGTGGCGGAAACATCGAGCTGCGACTCGGTGGCCCGACCGGCACCCGGGTCGGCACCTGCGCCGTGCCCGGCACCGGCGGCTGGCAGAGCTGGACCGGTGTCTCCTGCCCGGTCACCGGCGCCTCCGGCACCCATGACCTGTACCTGGTGTTCACCGGTGGCAGCGGCTACCTGCTCAACGTCGACTGGTGGCAGTTCTCCACCGGCACCACCCCGCCACCGACCAGCCCGCCGCCCACGACGCCACCACCCACGACGGCGCCGCCGACCACCGCGCCGCCCACCACCGCACCGCCGACCACGACGCCACCGCCGACCACACCCGGGTCGTCCTGCACGGCCACCGTTTCGGCACCAGCGTCCTGGCCGGGCGGCTACGAGGGGCGGCTGACGGTCACCAACAGCACCTCCACCGCCATCGACGGCTGGCGGGTGACCTTCACCCTGCCCGCCGGGCAGACCGTGGCACAGGGCTGGAGCGGCACGTTCAGCCAGCAGGGCAGCCAGGTGACGGTGACCAACGCCAGCTACAACGGCCGACTTTCCGCCGGATCGTCGACCACCGCCGGCTTCATCGCGTCGACAAGCGGGAGTAGTCAGCCACCCGGCAGCATCACCTGCACGGCGAGCTGACCGCGAGCCAGCGGAGTTCCCGGGCCCGGGCAGTCGACGCCGACGGCTGTCCGGGCCCGGGGACTCCGCTCCTACCGCCAGCACCGGCCCAACACCGGCCCAACACCGCCCCGGCGGCCGGCGTCACGGTACGCAGCAGTCGCGGTCGACGGCGGACAGTGGCGACGTCCGCAGGATCCGGACCTGACCCAGGTCGCCGCCGAGCGGGTCGGCGAAGCCTCCGTTCGGCTCCGGCAGCACCTCGACGACGAGCACGCTGACCGGTAGTCCGGGCGGCAACCCGGCCGCCTCCAACGCCGCCCGCACCTCCGCCCCCGACCAGGTCGTCTCCCCCTCCAGCGGCAACGGCACCGAACGCGGACCGGGCTGTCGTCGAGGTATCCACAACGGACGCAGGCCGACCTGCACGTTGCGCCGGGTGCTCGCGTCTGCCTGCATCACCCGGGCGTAGAGCACCGCCCACAGCTGGGTGTTCGGCGGGTCCGACAACACCCGGCGCAGCCCGAGGTACGGGATGGCGTACGGAGCCCGGACCCGCACCGCACCGTCCGGTTCGGCGAGCACCGAGGCGGCCAGCTCCGGAGCCGGATGCGCCACCCCGTCCAACGTCAGCGGCTCGCCGTACCGGCCCTGGGCAGTGGACCATAGTGGATCGTCGGCCGGCCCACGGTCGTGGCCGACCCGGATCTCGTAGGTGTAGAACGAGAACAGCTCCGGCGAGCCGGGGTCGGTGTTGGGCGGCAGCGGCACCAGGAAGTGCCGGTCGCTGTCGGCTGCCGGTTCGAGGCGCTGCATGGTGGCGTACCCGGCCAGGTCCTGCGCCTGGCCCGGGGTGATCACCCGGACCGGTTCCGGGTCCAACGGCAGGGTCGGCACGGTGGCCGGGTCGGCGACCGGTTCGGTGCCGGGCAGCAGCATCGGGTCCGGGGTGACGGTCAACGGCCGGACGAAGTACGCGTCACGCGGGTCGGCCAACGGCTCGGCGAACTCCAGCCACAGCCGCCGGATCCGGGGCGTGGTCGCCGCGTACGACGCGTCGGTGCCGTACGGGGTGAGCGCGATGCCGGCGGCGACCACCCGGGGCACCTGCCTCGGCGGCGTGACGATCGGCAGCGTCGACGAGATCACCTGCCGCACCACGTCGCCGGTTTCGAGGCGGAACTCCAGGTCGTAGTCGACCTGTGGCTCGTACGGCAGCCCGTCGGGACCCAGCGGTGCCGCCACCACGTCGAGGAAGATCATCCGGACGAAGCCGCGCTCGGTGTCGCCGGTGCCGGCCTGCACGTTGACCGAGTCGACCAGTTCGATCACGCCGACGTCGGTGACGGTCTGCGGGGCACCGGGGGCGTCCGGCAGCCGTACGGTGCGCCGCAGCGTCAGCGTCGGCGAGCCGGCGCCGCGCCACGTCCAGTCCCGATCCACCACCGCCTGTACGGCGTGCAGCCACCGCCCGGCGAGTTCGGTCGGATCGGTGAACTCGACACTGCCGCCGTCCGGGGCGAGGTGGTGGCCGAGCCCGGCGCAGCCGAACACCACCCGCTCCCCCGGTACGCCGAGCAGGGTCGGGCCGTCGGCGACCAGGTCGAGCGCGCCGGCCAGCCGGCCGAGCAGCGCCGGGGTGGGTGCGGTCTGGGCGGCGACCGCCGCCACGGCCGGCGGCGCGCCGGCCGGGTCCGGCCGCAGGAACACCGACCGCAGGCTGTCGGCCGGCGGCAACGGGCGCAGCAGGTCGGCTTCGCTCGCCGGATCGGCCGTCCCGTGCAGGTCGATGATCTCGGCCGGGCCACGCCGGGCGGCGTCGCTGCCGAAGTAGCCAAGATCGTCGCGGCCCATCGCCCGGACCTCCAGCCGCAGGTCCCGCCCGGTGACCATGGTGACCGGGCCGCTGACCAGCCCGTCCGGGCCGAGCTGATCGGCGACGTCGACCGACCGGTAGTCACCGGCGTCGACCCAGGTCAGGTCGAGGTCGAGCACGCCGGTGGCGGCGTCGGGGAACAGCCGGGTGGTGGTGTACCACTCGACGTACCCGTCGGCGTCGGCGGCCGGATCGAACGCCGGGGCCTTCAGCAGCACCCGGACCTGCAGCAGTACGGCGTCCGGGTCGGCGACGCCCGGCGCGGTCGCCGCTTCCGGCGGCCCGGCGTCGTTGGCGGCGATCTGGGCGAGCAGGTCGGTGCGGGCGGCCGGGCCGGCGGCGTACACCGCTTCCGGGTAGCCCAGGCGCGGCCGGTGCAGCCGCAACGCCGCCACGGTGCCGTCCGGTTCCGGGGTGAACGGGTCCAGCCCGACCCGGGCCGGCGGCCGGTGTCGACGCAGGTGCAGCAGCGCGACCGGCGCCTCGCCGACTTGGCCCGGTGCGGCGTCGACCGGCGCGGCGTCAACCGGTGGGCCGCCGCCGGTGGGGTCGGCGAGCCGGACCCGGAACTCGTACGACTGGCCGTAGCGGGGCAGCACCGTGTCGGCGTCGACCGGCACCGCCTGCTCCGGTGGGCCGGGCGGCACCTCCATCAGCCGTTGCTCGTCGTCGGTGTCGACGACGAGTGACCCGCCGCGCCAGCGGACGAACCAGGCGGGTAGCCAGAGCTGGCCGCTGTGTTCGGCCGGGGCGACCTCGGTCCACCGTTCCTCGCGGGCCGTACCCAGGTCGACGCCGACCGCCAGCGGGGCGTCCACCAGGGACAGCGAGGTCCACTCGGTGCCGCCGGCCGGGCGCACGTCGACCCGGTAGCCGAGCACGCCGCGCGGGGCGAGCACCGGATCCGCACCGTCGGGTGGGGCGCCGAGCGCCCGGTTCTGCCCTTCGAGGATGTCCTCGTCGTCCCAGCCGAGCTGGACACCTTCGTCGCGGGCGATCGGCGCGCCGTCGCCGGTCTCGTCGAGCAGGTCGGCACTGACCGGCTGCCGGGCGTGCACGATCTTGGCGAAGCCGTCGTCGAAGCGCAGCGTCTCGGCGAAGACCTTGTCGTAGTTGCCGAGGGTGCCGGCTTCGGCGGCGTCGGCGCTGACCGGGAACGCCACCGGCGTGAAGACCGGCCGGGTGTCGGCGGCGGGCAGCGGCGGCACCCGGGTGGCGAAGGCACGGACCAGCCCGGGGTCGGCGCCGACGACGTCGGCGTAGTCGCTGTGGGCGGCCAGGTCGACCCAGAGCCAGCCGCCGGCGGCCAGCCGCGGGTCGGCGTCGACCGGCACGTCGAGGGTGACGACCAGGCCGAGGGCTTCGGCGAGGCGGGGACGGCGCAGCGCGTACGCGATCGCCTCGCCCCAGCCGATCACCGTCGGCGGCACCGGCGGCGCCGGGTCCGGCGGGCAGGTCATCAGGCAGTGGTAGCTGGCGTCGGTGACGGCCAGCGAGGTACGCGGGCGGACGAACCCGAACGACCGGCGGTAGCTGCCCGGCAGGTACTTGCGCAGCTGCCGGGTGGTGTCGCGGTCCTGCGGGGCGAATGTGTCGCCGGCCGGGCCGGGCGGGATCTCCAGTGCCTCGCCGATCGCGGTGAAGATGCTCCGGGTGTGTGGGGCGTGCAGTGTCGCCGGAGCGGCGGGCAACGCGATGGTCTGGTCGACCCGGTCGCGCCGCGGCAGCGCCGCGACGGCGTCCGAGATGGACACCGCGAACGCGAGGTGGGCGTCGGCGAAGGCCGGCACGCCGGCCGGGGCGGCGAGCAGTGGTGCGAGCGGGTCGGTGGCCGGGGCGACCAGCAGCCGTACGGTCAGCGTCCGCCCGGTGTGGTCCCACCGCTGCAGGTACGGCACCAGGGTGAGTTTGTGCGAGGTTGCCATCTGTCCGCCTTCTTCGCCGCCCTGGTCGTCACAGGGCGGCGGTCTCGGTGACCTGGTAGGACGCGCTGATCGAAAGGATCAAGAAGAGATCGACCTGGATCTTGACCGATCCGGAGTAGTCGCACTTGGTGGTGCCGGCGTCGTCGTACACCAGGCCTCTCAGCTCGGCCCGGATCTTGACCTTGACGACCTTGAGGTCCACCCCGGCTTCCAGCGCGACCAGTCCGCCGTACTTGGTCTTGCCGGCGATCGCGTCGTAGACCAGCACGAAGCCGATGCCCAGGAACGCGTACGCCTTGAACGGGCCGATCTGGCCCTGCACCCCGACGCCGGCGAACGCGACCAGTTCCAGCTTTTCGCTGGTGACCGTGCCGGAGATGAGGGCGATGGAGAAGGTGACGCTGCCGGAGACGATGACGAAGACCTTCGCGACGCCGACCGACAGCACCGGGATCTTGCCTTCGAGGGCGATCCCGAGGCTGGCCGACCCCTTGGCCTTGCCGTCGGTGAGGCTCACCCCGGCGCTGACCGCCACCGCCAGGCTCAGCTTGAAGTAGTCGCCGAGCGGCACGATGGTGTCCGGCAGGTCGAACTTCAGCTTCGTCTCGAACTTCAGCTCGTGCTTGGCGTTGGCCGCCGCCAGGTCGATCGGGCCCTGCACGCCCCGGTCGCCGACGAACGGCAGGTACTGCAGGATCTGCTCGATCTCGGCGAGCAGCAACGACCGCAGCTGGGCCACCTGCGGCCGCTGGTCGGTGCCGCCGACGATGTGCAGCTCGGACCCGGTCAGCTCGGCCAGGCCGGCCACGTCGGTCCAGACCCGCAGTCCGGCGAAGTCGGCCGACCAGCGGTCCTCGGTGACCTCCAGGCGCAGCGTCGCGGTGTCGTAGCGCAGCGCCGACCCGTGCCCGGGGGTGCCGCCCAGCTGCAGCGCGGTCGGCGGGTTGGTGAACGTCACCGGGGCGCTGAACGCCAACGCCCCTCCCGCCCCGACGTCCAGGTGCAGCGCGCCGGGCGCGGTCTCCAGGGTGTTCGGCGGCGGCGGGAACGCCCCTTTGGACATCGACCGGGCCAGGACGTCGGCCAGCGCGGGCCGGTGCCGCGACTCGATACGCGCAACGCCGGGTGCCGGCACCACCGGCCGGGGGAACAGGAACGCGTGGGTCGCGGTGGTCTGCACGAAGGCGTACTCGGTCGCCGGGTCGGTCGGGCGCAGCAGGTCGGCGGGGTCGGCGAACCGGTACTCCCCCGGTGTGCCGGCCAGCGGCGGCTCGCCGATCGGCAGCTCGTTGGCCGGGTAGCCGACCGGGTAGCGGCGGATCAGCGGCGTACCACGGGTGTCGGCGACGGCGGTCGCCTCGCCGCCGCCGGCCGGGGCGCCGACCGGGCGCACCACCATGGACCAGGAGCCGGTGCGGGGCAGCTGCGGGGTGCCGCGCACGGTCGCCACGAACACCGGGGTGCCGGCATCGTCGGCGAGGCCGACCTCGATCCGTTGGGCACGCATCGGCAGGCCGCTGCCGCCGACGTCGACGACGGTGTCGATCGGCCCGCCGACCGGCCCCTGCGCCTCGATCAGTGCCCGCAGCGCGGCTGGGGCGGCCGGTACACCGCTCGGCTCGACCTGCAGCCAGCCGAGCACCCCGGCCGCCGGTGTCGTCCCGGCGGCGCCGTCGAGGGCGAGGTCGGCGTCGAAGTGGTACGGCACCAGCCGCGCGCCACCGTGGCCGAACTCCGCGCCCGGCGCCGGCCGGATGTTGCGCACGTCGAACAGGCCCCGGAAGATCCCGGCGTCGAAGATGTACGGAGCGACGGTGATCGCCCCCGCGTCGCGGTAGCGGTAGTCGAACAGGCCGGGGGTGAACGGCTGCCAGCCGCTGTCGCGGCGGATCACCCCGCCGCCGGGGCGGCGTTCCACGGTGACCGAGCGGGTCACCCGGATGCCCCACGGGTGCAGCACGCTGTTGACCTTGACGACCTCCAGCGCGGTCCGGCCGATCATCACCCGGAACTGCACCTTGGCCGCCTCGGCGAACGCGGCGAACGGGTTGTTCCAGTCGCTGAAGTTGGAGCCGCCGTAGCCGGACAGGTCGATCCGGGTGACCGGCACCCGGGGGTCGGTGGCCATGTCGGTGTTGAAGACGGTCTCCACACTGCCGCTCGGGTCGGCGGTGGAGCCGAGCACCGACAGCCCGAGCGGGGCCCCGCTGGCCAGGTCCACCCCGTTGATCAGTTGCCGCATCCGGCCGGCGAAGGTGGCCGACACGCCGCCGTCGTCGGGCCGGCCGCCTTCGGCCTGCGCGGTGATCTGGATGCCGCCCCGGGTGTCACCGAACTCGGGGCGGGTCAGCCCGAGCAGGTCCGCCGGGCGCGGCCCGTCGTCGTACGGCTGGACCAGCACCGCCGCGATCAGGCCGAACGGGAACGTGGTGCGCACCCCGACCGGGGTGCCGTCGCCGAACGCGTCGAGGGTGCCGGCCACGGCGTCGGCGGGCGCCACCGGGACGAGCCGCTGGGACCGGGCACCGAGTGAGGTGGCGCCGCCGTCGGTGGCCGAGGCGAGCGGGGTGGGAAACCAGCCGAGGGTGATGATGTCCTGGTCGGTGTCGAGGGTGCGCACCGGTTCCCACTGCACCTGCGGCAGCGCCGTCACCCGCAGCGCGCCGACCTCGGCCCGGGTGGCCAGCCCGGCAACGGCGTACTCGGTGTCCGGGTGGTTCGGGCCGATGCCGAGCCCGACGCCGAGCAGGTCCTGGTTGGTGGAGACGTCCAGCAGCAGCAGGTTCGGCGGCCGGCCGACCACCTCGGACAGGTAGCCGTCGACCATCGAGGTGGACGTGGCGTCGGACCGGGCGGCGGCCTGGATCCGCTGGCCGCGCAGTTCCAGCTCCAGCCGACGGGCGGAGTCCCACTGCGCGTCGGTTTTCTTGTCCAGCCCGAGGCGGCCCTGTTCGACCTGGCTGAACCCGATGTCGGGTCCGGACGACTTCGGCGGCGGCTGCGGCGTGCCCGGTGACGCCGGACGGCCGGTGACCGCCACCGCCGGCCCGAGCTGGCCGTCGAACTCGACCCGCACGTCGGCCGGCGCGGTCCAGACGATCCGGCAGACCAGCGCCGCCGGTGGCGGTTCCCGGCCGATTCGGGGCCGGTCGAGGGCGCCGTTGGACACGTACGGGTCGGGCAGTGTCGGCGCCCAGGCGTGCAGTCCGAACGCCAGTTGGGCGGTGCCGTTGTCGACCAGTAGCGGGCCGTCGGCGGTCGGCCCGGCCGGCCCGGCGAGGGTGCCCTGGACGTAGACGAACGCCGGGACGGTGGTCCACAGCAGCGCATTGCGTAGCGCGAACTGGTGGTGACTGCGGGCGTCGGCCGGGACCGCCGCGCCGAGCAGCACGGTGATCTCGCCGTCGCGGCGGTGCAGCAGCAGGGTGCCGGCACCACCCGGGGTGGGCACCGGCTGCCCGGCGGTGGTCACCGGCCGGTCGACGGCCACCTCGCTGCGGCCGGTGACCATCAGGTGCTCACCCTCGACGGCGTGGCACCGGTGCAACACCCGCAACGGTACGTCGTAAATCTGCCGCCAGGGCAGCCGGTGCCCGCCGCCGCCGGCGATCGCCCATAACTGGATGTCATGGGCGACCGGCGGCGCCAGCGGGGTGACCGGGTCGGCGAGTACCGTCGCGGCGGACGCGCCGATCACCATCCACGCGCTGTCCAGCGGGTGTTCCCGCGGGTCCGGGGCGTACCAGCGGGCGGCCAGGCCGGTGACCCGCAGCAGCCAGGTCGCTGCGGTGGACGCCTCGCCGAGGAACGCCGGGTCGGTGACGACGACCACCGGCAGGCCGAGCCCGGCGTCGCGGACGGTGCCGGTGCCGCTGAAGCCGACCAACGGGTTGCCGGCCGGGTCGGCGCCGACCGGGGTGGCGTCCACCGTGGCCGGCTCGATGGTGTAGCCGAGCACCAGCGTCCAGAGCTGTTCGACGAACGTCCGGTCCCCGGTGGCCGGGCCGAACCGGAACTGCTGCCCCCAGGCCGTGGCCGCGCCGGGGTCGCCGACGATCTCGACCGCGCCGGACTTGAACCGGAAGGTCACCGACGCGGGCAGGGTGGTGGCGGTCCCGGCGCTGTGGCAGCCGCCGACACCGCCGGCCGGCGGCGGGTCGGGTGCCGGGTCGAGTCGCAGTACGGCGCTCAGCGGCGCGGGCACCTCGACGACGTCGCCGTGCACCGTCGTCGCGCTGCCCAGCGTCAGCGTCCCGCCGGTGACCAGTAGGCCGGCGTACGCGTCGGCGGGCAGACCGCCGAACAGGTCGCCGCGGATCCAGACGGTGCCGGCTTCGATGTCGACGACGGTGCCGGTACGTTGCACGGCCGGCGGCCGGGCCTGGGTGACCACGAACGCGGGTGCGGCGGCACCGGCCTCGCGGACCTGGAGCCGGCGGGCGGCGACGAACGTCTCGTACCAGACGTCGACCCCGCCGGGGGTGCGGAACGGGCCGACTCGGCGGTCCGGCGTCAGCCCGGTGCGGCTGTCGACGAACCGGCCGGCGAGGAGTTCCTCGCGTTCGTCACGGCGGTGCACCAGCCGAGCGTCGCGGGGCAGTTCGGCAGCGACACGCGCCGCGGCCGACGCGGCGAGACTGGTCAGTACGGTACGGACGGCGGGGAGATCTCCACGGACTGGCTCTGACACGCGCTCCTCCTCGGAGGCTGCTGCAGCCGGACTCGGACCGGTCTGCAGCGTGCGCCACGTCACACTCCGTGTTCAATCAGATCTTGGATAGTTACCGACCTTCGGAGGTCAGCGCTGACCGTCCGGATGAGCCCGGGGCCCGGCCGTCACCCTGTGGCGTCCCGGTCAGCGTCGTCGGCCGACCGGCCCTCGTCGACGTCGGCGGCGGGCGACCGACCTGCGGCCCAGCGGATCGCGCCGAGCAGGTGGGTGCGGAACGCCGGTTCGGCGTACGCCTCGACGGTGTGGCCGCCGCCGGTGTAGAAGGTGCGGCCGCCGGCGTACGTCCGGCACCAGGCGTGCGGGTGCGGCTGCCCCATCTGCCCGCCGGTGTAGCTGGTCTCGTCGAGCACCGCGAGGATCCGGGCGTCGGTCGGCCGGGTCTGGTAGTCGTACCACTCGTCGGTACGCGCCCAGCGGGTCGGCAGATGCGCGGTGGCCGGGTGGGTCCGGTCGACGACCTCGACGGTGGCCGGCTGCACCGGCGGGTGCTGGGCGAAGTACGCGCCGACAAGTTCGCCGTAGAACGGCCAGTTGTGCTCGGTGTCGGCGGCCGCGTGCACGCCGACGAATCCGCCGCCGTCGTTGATGTAGCCCTCGAACGCGGCCCGGCCGGCGTCGTCGAGCACGTCGCCGGTGGTGTTGAGGAAGACGACGGCGGCGTACCGGCTCAGGTCCTCCGGGGTGAAGACGGCCGGGTCCTCGGTGGCGTCGACGGCGAAGCCGTGCTCCGCGCCGAGTTCACCGACGGCCGCGACGCCGGCCGGGATGGAATCGTGCCGGAACCCGGTGGTGCGGCTGTAGACCAGCACCCGGTACCCGATCTCGGCGCTCGACTCGGTACTCGACTCGGTACAGCCGGTGGTCGCCAGCGTCACGATGCCGCCGAGCAGGCCGGCGCCGACCGCCCGTCGGGTGAGGCCGGCACCGGGCCGGACCGGCACGCCGGTCACCGGACCGGCTCCGCGACGGTGGTGGGCGGGTCAGCGGCGACCGGCCCGTCGACGTCGATGGGCCCACCGACATCGGCGGCGGCACCGGGGTCCGGTTGCGGCGGTAGACCACGGGTGGACAGGAACGCCTGCCACTCGGCGGTGATCCGCTCGACGTCCCGGCAGACCAGCCCGAAGAACTCGCCCATCAGCTGCAGCCGGTCCCCGGCGGGTGTGTCCGGCCCGAGTACGGCGGCGCCGTGGGTCGCCGCGTCCGCCCAGGTCCGGAAGACGTGCACCCGCAGCGACCAGGCCCGGTACCACAGGCCGTCGTCGACGGCGTACCGGTCGCGCCGCTGCCCCGGCTCGCGTCGCCGGCTGACGAAGCCGATCCGCTCCAGGAAGGCGATCGACTTCGAAATCGACGCCGGACTGACCCGCAGCCGGTCGACCAACTCGGCGGCGGTGAGTGAACCGCCGTCGCTGACGAAGAGGCTGACCAGCACCCGGGCGGTCATCCGGGGAAAGCCGGACTGGATCATCAGAGCGGCGAACTGCTGCTCGAAGGCCTGCACGGCGGCCGCGTCCCGGCCGTACCCGGTGCTCTGGTTGGCCGCTGGCCGGGTGACCGGTCCGGTACGGCGGGCCCGGTGCGCGGTGGCCCGGTGCGCGGCGGCGGCCCGGTAGCCGCCCGGCCCACCGTTGCGCCCCACCTCCCGGCTGATCGTGGAGGTCGGGCGGTCGAGCCGGCGGGCGATCTCGGCGTAGCCGGCACCGTCGGCGAGCGCCTGCTCGATGCGCTGCCGGTCCTGATAGGTCAACCGTCCGCCGGGCATCCGCCCTTCACCCTCCGCTGCATTCAGCCTCAATTCATTGCAACACATCCTGGCCGATCGTTGCGTTAACCGCAAGTGCCATTGCAACGCTGAACCCTTCTGTACGGGATCACGCCCGCTGGTGGCGGGCTTTTCATTGACCGTCGTGCGAACGCAACGTAGCTTTCTAGATATGGAAACAACGATCCAGGTCCGGGGCCTAACCAAGCGGTACGGCCGCAGCACCGCGCTGGACGGGCTCGACCTGACCGTGGCGGCCGGCGAGGTGCACGGCTTCCTCGGCCCCAACGGTGCCGGCAAGACCAGCACCATCCGGGTACTGCTCGGCCTGCTGCGGCCCGACGGCGGACAGGTGTCGCTGCTCGGTGGTGACCCGTGGCGGGACGCGGTCGCCCTGCACCGGCGCCTCGCGTACGTGCCGGGCGACGTCAGCCTCTGGCCGAACCTGACCGGCGGCGAGGTGATCGACCTGCTCGGTCGACTGCGCGGCGGCCTCGACCGGCGTCGCCGCGCCGACCTGCTGGAGCGCTTCGCGCTGGACCCGACGAAGAAGTGCCGCAGCTACTCCAAGGGCAACCGGCAGAAGGTGGCGCTGATCGCCGCCCTCGCCGCCGACGTGGAGCTGCTGCTGCTCGACGAGCCCACCTCCGGGCTGGACCCGCTGATGGAGGCGGTGTTCCACGACCGGGTCGCCGACGCCGCCCGGCAGGGCCGGACCGTCCTGCTGTCCAGCCACATCCTCGCCGAGGTCGAGGCGCTGTGCGAGCGGGTCACCATCGTCCGCGACGGACGGACCGTGGAAAGCGGCACCCTGGCCGAGCTTCGGCAGCTGACCCGTACCACCATCGTCGCCGACCTGCCCGAGGTGGCCGACCTGGCCGATTTGCCCGAGGTGGCCGACCTGGCCGACCTGGCCGGGGTGCACGGGCTCAGCGTCGACGGGACCCGGCTGCGCTGCGAGGTCGAGCCGGCCGCGCTGCCCGAGGTGCTGCGCCGGCTGGCCGAGGCCGGCGTACGCGGGCTGGTCAGCCAGCCGCCGACGCTGGAGGAACTGTTCCTGCGGCACTACCGCGGCACCGGAGCACGGCGGTGAACCCGCTGGCCGGCACCGGGCACCTGGTCCGGTTGATCCTGCGCCGCGACCGGCTGGTCATGCCGCTGTGGATCATCTGGCTGTCGGTGATGCCGGCGAACTTCGCGGCCGCCTTCCCCGCCCTCTACCCCACCGCCGCCGAACGGTCGGCGTTCGCGCAGACCAGCAACGCCAACGCCGCGCTGGTCGCGTTGTACGGCCCGGTGCACACCGCCGACCTCGGCGGCCTGGTCGCCTGGCGGATCAGCATCGTCACGGTCATCGTGGCGCTGATCAGCCTGCTCACCGTCGTCCGGCACACCCGTACCGAGGAGGAGGCCGGCCGGCGGGAGCTGCTCGGCGCCGCCCCGATCGGCCGGTACGCCGGCCCGACCGCCGTCCTCGTCGTCGTCTTCGCCGCCAACCTGCTGCTCGCCACGGCGGTCGCCGCCGGGCTGGCCGGCCAGGGGCTGCCGGTCGCCGGGTCGGTCGCGCTGGGCGCGCAGTTCACCGCGGCCGGCTGGCTGTTCGCCGCCGTCGGGGCGGTCGCCGCCCAGCTCGCCACCACCGCCGCAGCGGCCCGGGGAATCGCCGCCGTCGTGCTCGGCGCCGCCGTGACCGGCCGGGTCGTCGGCGACCTCAGCGCCCACACCGGCGGGCCGCTGGGCTGGCTGAGCGGGGGGTCGCCGTTCGGCTGGGTGATGCGGCTGCGTCCGTACGCCGACGACGCCTGGTGGGTGCTCGGACCGCTCGCCGCCGTGACCGCCGGGCTGGTCGCCGTCGCGGCCGGGCTGCACGGCCGCCGGGACCTGGGGTCCGGGCTGCTGGCGGCCGGCACCGGGCCGGCTACCGGCGGACCCCGGCTGGCCGGCCCGGTCGCGTTGTCCTGGCGGCTGCACCGGGGGTCGCTGGCCGGTTGGACGGCCGGGTTCGCCCTCACCGGTGCGCTGCTGGGCGGGGTGGCCGGCGGTGTCGGCGACATGCTGACCGACAATCCCACGCTGCGCGACCTGTTCGCCCGGCTCGGCGGGGCCGCCGGCCTGGTTGATCTGTTCCTGGCCGCGATGCTCGGCCTGTTCGCTGTCGGGGCCGCCGGGTACGCGATCGCCGCCGTGGGCCGGCTACGGGTCGAGGAGACCAGCGGTCGGGTCGAGCCGGTGCTCGCCGCACCGGTGTCCCGGTCCCGTTGGGCGGCAAGTCACCTGCTGTTCGCCCTGGTCGGCCCGGTCGTGCTGATGGCCGGTGCCGGGTCGACGATGGGCGCGGCGTACGGGTTGTCCGGCGGTGACGTCGGCCCGACGACGGTCCGGGTGCTGGTCGGTGCACTCGCGACGCTGCCGGCGGTGTGGCTGCTCGCGGCGGTCGCGCTCGCCCTGGTCGGGCTGGCGCCCCGGCTGGCGATGGCCGGGTGGGCGGTGCTGGCGGCGGCGGTGGGGCTCGACCTGTTCGGTGCGCTGCTGCAACTGCCGCAGCCGCTGCGCGATCTCTCCCCGTTCACGCATCTGCCGAGCCTGCCGGGCGGGCAGGTGTCGGCCGTACCGCTGGTCGTCCTGGCGCTGCTGGCCGCCGGCTCCGCCACCGCCGGAATGATCGGGCTGCGGCGGCGGGACCTGCCGGTCGGCTGACCGGCCGGAAAGGGCGCACCGGAGGTTGACCAGCGGCCCGGCGTGCCGGGTCAACCGGCGGCGGGCAGGTGGACGAGGAACCGGCAGCCGGGGCCGGCGTTGGCCACCTCGACCCGACCGCCGTGCGCTTCGACCAGGCCGCGCACGATCGCCAGGCCGAGCCCGCCGCCGGCCGGCGGCGGCTCGGGACGGCCCGGTCCGGCCCAGGCGGGCAGGTACGCCGGCCCGACCCGCGCCTGCGCTCGGGGCGGGCCGGCGGGAGCGGGGCTGCGCGCCGTTTCGCCCCGGAACGCCACGTCGAACACCCTCGGCAGGTCCGCCTCGGGGATGCCGCCGCAGGTGTCGTGCACCGCCAGCCAGGCGGCGGCGCCGTCGCGGCCCGCGCTGACCTGCACCACCCCGTCGTACGGGGTGAACCGGATCGCGTTGCGTAGCAGGTTGCCGATGATCCGGGCCAGTTCCGGCTCGCTGGCGGTGACCAACGGCCAGCCGCGTTCGGCGGCGACCAACCGGATGCCCCGCGCCCGGGCCAGTGGCTCGGCCGACGCAAGGGCGTCGGAGACCACCTCGGCGAGGGGCACCCGGCGCAGCGACAGCCGCAACGCGCCGGCGTTGATCCGGGACAGTTCGAACAGGTCGTCGACGAGTTGGGTCATCCGGTCGGTCTCGGCCCGGATCCGCCGATGGTAGTCGGCGACGGTGGCCCGGTCGGCGACGACGCCGTCCTCCAGCGCCTCGGCCATGGCCCGCAGCCCCGCCAACGGCGTCCGCAGGTCGTGCGACACCCAGGCGACCAGTTCCCGCCGGTTCGCCTCGGCCTGACGTTCCCGCTGACGCAGCTGGTCGGCCCAGACCGCCTGCCGGGCCAGCCGGGCACCCAGCCACCAGCCGACGGCCAAACTGACCGCTCCGGACGCGGCGAGCACCAGCAGCACCACGTCCCGGTCGTGGACGGACAGGAACATCGCCTGGGCCGCGCCGACGACGCCGGCGAGGACCGCCAGTACGGTGACGGTGAGCAGGACGGTCAGGTGCACGACGATGCTGTGCCGGCGCAGCATCCGCAGCGCGACCGCGCCCGGCACACCGATCAGCAGCGACGCGCCCAGCCCGATGGCGAGCACGGCGAGGACGTCGCCGGTGGGCAGGTCAGGCATTGCCGGCCGCCGGTTCGTAGCGGTAGCCGACGCCCCAGACGGTGACGATCCGCCGGGGTCGGGCCGGATCTCGCTCGACCTTCTCCCGTAGTCGTCGCACGTGAACGGTTACGGTGGACTGGTCACCGAAGTTCCAGCCCCACACCTGGGCGAGCAGTTCCTCCCGGCGGAACGCCTTCGCCGGGTGGCGGACCAGGTGCAGCAGCAGGTCGAACTCACGGGTGGTGAGCGCGAGCTCGGTGTCGCCGAGCCGGGCCGACCGCCGGCCGGTGTCCAGGGCGAGCTCGCCGTCGCGGACCACCGGAGGTTCACCGCCGACCGGTCCGGGGGGCGGCCCGGAGCGGCGGAGCACCGACTGCACCCGCAGCACCAGCTCCCGGGGCGAGAACGGCTTGGTGACGTAGTCGTCGGCACCGAGCTGCAGGCCGATCACCCGGTCGGCCTCCTCACCGAGTGCGGTCAGCATGATCACGGGTACGCCGCTGGCCTGCCGCTGCAGCCGGCGGCACACCTCCAGCCCGTCCAACCCGGGCAGCATCAGGTCCAGAACCACCAGGTCGGGCCGGCACTGGTCGACCGCAGCCAGCGCGGCGACCCCGTCGGCGGCCCGGGTGACCTGGTAGCCGGCCCGTTCCAGGTAACGGCGGACCACATCGGACACCGTGGGGTCGTCGTCGACGACGAGCACCCGTAGGGACGGTCCGCCGGTGGTGGGCGCGGCCATGGCTGTCAGGCGGCCAACTCGGCTGCCCCGAACGACACCGAGAAGCGTTTGCACCAGATGGACACGCTGGTCAGGCTGGTCAGGTCGACGTCGGCAGGAATCTCGTACACCTGGTCACCCCGGTTGCCCTTGAGCCGGTCCAGCTCGGCCCACTGCCCGTCGTCGAAGACGAACCAGCCGTCGCGGCCGTCCAGCACCGGCTGGTCGGAAAGCCAGACCCGCAGGTCCGGGCCGTTGGAGGTGGCGAAGTCGCGGAACACGAGCTGACGGCGGCCGTCGGCCAACTGGACGACCTCGGCGGTGCCGCTGGTCTCGTGCTCGTGGGTGACGAACTCGCCGGAGGCCAGCAGTTGGTTGCCGGCCGGTGACGGGCTGGCCGGTGCGGACCCGGAGGCGGTGGACCCGGGTGAGTCGGTCCCGGGCGCGGCGGGGTCCGGTGCCGGGGTGCCGGTCGCCGCGGTCTGCACCTGCGGCAGCGCCTCGTCGACCACGTCGTCGGTGAACAGTTTCCACGGCTGGAACCAGTAGCCGCCGAACGCGAGTCCGGCGGCTACGACGACGGCGAGCAGCCAGCTCAACGGGTTGGCAAGGAGTCGTTTCCACACGCGGATCAGCCTACGGCGGTAGCGCCCGGCCGACCGTAGTTGATCTCTTGCAAAAGTCTTACGGTCGGCGTACCGGCAGGTCAGCTGGTTGCGACGGCGTACGCGAGGAGCAGCAGCGCGACGGTGAGCTGCCCCGCGCCGAGCACGGTCAGGGTGTTGCCGACCGACCACTGTCCGGGGCGGCCGATCCCGGCGTGCAGGAAGAAGCCGCCGGACTGGCTGATCGTGCCGGCGGCCAGCAGCGCGCCGACCACCCAGGTGTACGGGTCGGACAGTCCGGCCCGGGCGGCGATGCTCAGCGCGGTCAGGGTCAGCACCAGCAGCACGCCGGCGTGGGCGTGGCCGGCCCGGAACAGCGACAGCTGGAAGTCGGTCAGTTTGCGGGCGGCGGCCAGCCGCATCAACGAGTAGCCGCCGAACATCACCGTCGGGACGCTGACCAGCGCGATCACGGTCAGCCATCGGTCCGCCGTACTCATCAGGGGTGCTCCTCGGGCTCGGCGCTGCACGCGGCCGTCATCTTGGCAATGACAAGATAACCGCTCCGGGTAACATCTTGTCAACGCCAAGATGATGGGAGACGCGATGCGGCAACAGCCGTACCACCACGGCGACCTGCGGCGAGCCCTGCTGACCGCCGCCACCGAGGCGATCGCCGAATCCGGGGCGGCGGCACTGAGCCTGCGCGACCTGGCCCGACGGGTGGGGGTCTCGCACGCCGCCCCGACACACCACTTCGGCGACAAGACCGGCCTGCTCACCGCGATCGCCACCGAGGGTCTCGACCTGCTGGCGACCCGACTGGAGGCCGCCGGCGACGACATCCTCGCCGCGGGCCGGGCGTACGTGCGGTTCGCCGCGACCCACCGGGCGCACTTCGAGGTGATGTTCCAACCGAGCCTGCTGCACTTCGACGCGCCAGAGCTGGCCGCCGCCCGACAACGAGCCGGCGGGGCGCTGCGGGCCAGCCTGGGCGACGCCCGGGTGCCGGCCGGCGACCGGGACAACGCCCGCCTGGCGGCCTGGTCGATCGTGCACGGCTTCGCGACCTTGTGGCTGTCCGGGGCGCTGCCGCACGAGCCGGACGACGACCCGGCGGCGCTCGCCGGCCCAGTGATCCGCCTACTCTTCGAGCCCGCGTCCGGACCCGCGAACTTGACAGACTGAGCACTTACCGTAAAGTTTGTCGCGACTGTCAAGTAGGCGACGGAGAAACGAGGGTTCAGCGTGGCTGAATGGTCGTTCGATGACATTCCCGACCAGACCGGCCGGGTCGCGGTGGTGACCGGGGCGAACACCGGCATCGGCTTCGATACCGCCCGGATGCTCGCCGCCAAGGGCGCGCACGTGGTGCTGACGTACCGGGACAAGGGCAAGGGCGAAGCGGCGCTGGACCGGATCCGGGCCGGCCAGCCGCCCGGTACGGTGACCGGGGCCGAGCTGGACCTGGCCGACCTCGACTCGGTCACCGCGTTCGCCGACGCCTACCGCGCCGCACACGACCGGCTCGACCTGCTGATCAACAACGCCGGCGTGATGGCACCGCCGCTGGAACGCACCCGGCAGGGCTTCGAACTGCAGATCGGCACCAACCATCTGGGACACTTCGCGCTCACCGGCGAGCTGCTGCCGCTGCTCGACGCGGCACCGGCGGCCCGGGTGGTGACCGTCTCCAGCCTGGCCCACTGGACCGGCGGCATCGACCTCGACGACCTCAACTGGCGGCAGCGTCGCTACCGGCCGTGGGCCGCGTACGGGCAGAGCAAACTCGCCAACCTGCTGTTCACCCTGGAACTGCAACGCCGGCTGACCGAGGCCGGGTCGACCGTGCGGGCCGTAGCCGCCCATCCCGGCCTGACCTCGACCGAGATCGGCCGCCACCAGGGCCGGTCCACCGGCGAGAACCGGTCGCGGATCGACCGGATGATCCGGATGCAGCCATCGGCCGGAGCGCTGCCCAGCTTGCGCGCCGCCACCGATCCGCAGGCCGTCGCCGGCAGCTACTGGGGGCCGGCCCGCCGGATCGGCACCTCCGGGCCACCCGCGTCGGCCCGCAGCTCTGCGCGGGCCAAGGACACCGTCATGGCCAGCCGACTGTGGTCCGAGAGCGAGCAGTTGACCGGGGTCAGCTACCCGTTCGCGACTCTGAGACGCGCGGAGGGCCCGGCGTGACCCCGGGCAGCGCGCGCCGCGACGCGATCGCCGACGCCGCCGTCGACGTATTCATCCGTTACGGGTTCAAAAAAACCTCGATGGACGACCTGGCCAAGGCGGCGAACATCTCACGTCAAGGGCTCTACCTGCACTTCAGGACCAAGGAGGCGCTGTTCGTCGCCGCCGTGGAGCGGCTGGTGGCCGCAGTGTGCACGGCCACCCAGGCCGCCTTCGACCGCACCGACCTCGACGCGCGGCAACGGCTCCTCGGCGCCTTTGAAGCCTGCCAGACGCCGGGGGTGGGGGCCGCCGTGCACGGCAACTTCGAAGAGTTGCTGAGCGCCGCCGCGACCTTGAACTGCCCGCTGGCCGGCCGGATCGAGAAAGGGCTGGTCGACGGGATCGAGCGGGTGCTGGTCGACAGCGGGGCGGCCGACCGGTGGCGCCCGGCCGGGCTCTCCGCCCGGGACCTGGCCGAGCATCTGCACGCGGCGTCGTTCGGCCTCAAACACAAGGTGTCGTCGATCGACGAATACCGCAACGGAATGCACACCGCCGTGACCATCGTCCTCGATGGTGACTCGACGCTGGAAGGGCAGTGACCGTGGCAGGGTGGACCTTTGACGACATCCCGGACCAGCGCGGCCGGACCGCGGTCGTCACCGGGGCGAACTCCGGCATCGGCTTCGAGACCGCCCGGATGCTCGCCGCCAGAGGTGCCCACGTGGTGCTCGCCTGCCGGGACGCCGGACGGGCCGACACCGCAGCCGACCGGATCCGCGCCGAACGGCCGGCCGGCACGGTGAGCTGCGCCCGGCTCGACCTGGCCGACCTCGACTCGGTGACCGAGTTCGCCGAGGCGTACCGCGCCGACCACGACCGGCTCGACCTGCTGATCAACAACGCCGGGGTGATGCTGACCCCGTTGCGGCGCACCCGGCAGGGCTTCGAGCTGCAGATCGGCACCAACCACCTGGGGCACTTCGCGCTCACCGGCCGGCTGCTGCCGCTGCTGCTGTCCGCTGGCACCGGTGCCCGGGTGGTCGCCGTCGCCAGCAATGCGCACCGCGCCGGCCGGATCGACCTCGCCGACCTGAACTGGCAACGGCGTCGTTACCGGCGGTGGGCCGCGTACGGGCAGAGCAAACTCGCCAACCTGCTGTTCACCCTGGAACTGCAACGCCGGCTGGCCGGGGCCGGGTCACCCGTACTGGCGACCGCCGCCCATCCCGGGTGGACCGCCACCGACCTGGCCCGGCACACCGGCGGTTTCGTCCCCGCCGTCAGCCGGCTGATCGCGATGACGCCGCACGACGGCGCGTTGCCGACGCTGCGCGCCGCCACCGACCCGGCAGTCGACGGTGGCAGCTACTGGGGTCCGGGCCGGCTGTTCGACATGGTCGGCCCGCCGGTCGCCGCGCGACGCAGCCCGGCGGCCGACGACGCCGCCACCGCTGGCCGGCTGTGGGCGGAGAGCGAAAAGCTGACCGGGGTCGAGTTCGTCGGGTTCCCAGCCGCCGGATAGGCATACCCGCTTTGCGGCCGGACGGTCGGGCAGCGCACGGCTGGTCCACTGGTCGGCGGTGGACGCCGCCTGCGAACCTGACCCCATGAGTCGTGAGGCGGTGGAGCAGCCGCCAATGGTCAGCAAGCCGCCAATGGTGGGCCGGCAGGCCGAGTTGCGGGCGGTCCGGGCCGCGCTGAGCGGCCCGCCGGCCCGCCGGCGCGGCGTACTGATCGCCGGATCGGCCGGTGTCGGCAAGACCCGGCTCTCCCAGGAGGTCGCAGCCGGTCTGGCCGTCGCCGGCTGGCGGCTGTTGCGGGCCCACACCTCGGGTTCAGGCACCGGCCTGCCCCTGGCCGCGCTCGCCGGCCTGATCCCACCGTTGACGTCGGCCACCCCGCTGTCGCCCGCCACACCGCCGCCGGCCGCGCCGCTGCAGGGTGCACTGGCCGGGCTCCGGGCAGCGGTCGGCGGAACCCGCAGTGTCCTGGTCATCGACGACGCGCACCTGCTCGACGAGGTCTCCGCCGCGGTCGTGCATCAACTGGTGGCCGACGGTACGGTGCCGGTGCTGGTCGCGGTACGCACCGACGAGCCCGTGCCGGAGGCGGTGACAGCACTGTGGAAGGACGCGGGCGTACACCGAATCGATCTCGCGCCGCTGAGCCCGCCGCAGACCGAGGCTCTGGTGGTGGCCTTGCTGGGCGGGCCGGTGGAAGGCCGGACGCTGCGCAGGCTCAGGGACGCGGCCGCCGGCAATCCACTGCTGTTGCGTGAGTTGATCGCCTCGGCCCGGGAGGCCGGGCTGATCGACCGTCCGGCCGGCATCTGGCGGCTGGCCGGGCCCCTGGACGCCGCCCCACGCCTCACCGAGCTGCTGGGCAACCGGCTGACGGCCGCCGACCCGGCCGAACGTGACGCCCTGGAACTACTCGCCCTCGGTCAGCACCTGCCGCTGCCGGCTGCTGTCGCCGCAGCCGGGTCGGCGACGCTGGAAGCGCTGGAGCGGCGTGGCCTGGTCACCGTCGTCACCGTAGATGGGCAACAGGCCATCCAGCTCAGCCACCCGCTGTACGCCGAGATGCTGCGGGCGGGCACGCCGGAGCTGGCCCGGCTGCGGCACAGCCGCCGACTCGCCGACACGCTCGAAGCTGCCGGGCAATTGCGTGGCGCAGACGTCATGCGGGTGGCGTTGTGGCGTCTCGACGGCGGCGGTGACATCGACGTCGGCTTGATGTTGGCCGCCGCGCGGGAGGCGGCGTACCTGCGGGAGTACGAGCTGGCCGCGCGACTCGGGCAACGGGCGTACGAGGTCGGCGGTGCGGTGGCCGCCGGGCTGGCGGCGGTACGCGCGTTGTTTCAGCTGGGCCGGCTCGACGAGGCGGTACGCCGCTGCGCCGAACTGAGCAGGTCGGCGGCCACCGGGCCGGGGCACGGCGACGCCGAACGAACTCAGATCGCCATCCAACTGGCGGTGATCCTGGTGCACGGTGCCGACGACGTGGCGGCCGGGCGCGCCGCTCTGGAAGCCGTCGCGGCGACGGAACCGGGCTGTCGGGAGCAGCTCGACGCGGTCCGGCTGTACCTGCGGGCGTACCAGCTCGACTGCTCCGTCGTAGCGCCGGCGCTGGCGTTGTTCCACACCGCCGGGTCGGTCGATCTGCGGTTGGCCGCGGCCGGCGCGGCCAGCTGCGGGCTGCTGCTCGCCGGGCGGTTCGCCGAAGCCGAGAAGCTGCTGGCGGATGTGGTCCCGGTGGCGCACCGGCACATCGGACCCGGCCAGGTGCAGTCGGACGGCTTCCCGGCGGCCGTGGCGTCGCTGCTGGTCGATCTGCCGGACGTGGCGGGCGCGCTGGCCGCCGCCGAGTCGACGTACCAGGCCAGTCTGCAACCGCCGGACCGGGTCGGACAGGCGCTCGCCGCGTTCTTTCTCGCCAAGATCGCGCTGCTGCGGGGCCGGCCGACAATCGCGCTTCGCTGGGCCAACGAGGCGTACCTGATCGCCGACGACGTCCAGTTGCGCGGGGTACGCCGGTGGGCGGCCGGGCTGCGGCTGCAGTCCGCCGCCCAGCTCGGCGACCTGACCACCGCCGGGCAGGCGGCCGCCGACCTGGACCGGCATCCCGGCGGGCCGCACGCGGTACGACTGTTCGACATCGAGGTCGCCCGAGGTCGGGCCTGGCTGGCAACGCTGACCGGAGACACCGACCACGGGCTGCGCCTGCTGGAGCAGGAAGTGGTCCGGCACGGGACGACCGGGGCCGTCGGAGCCGGTACCCTCGGGGTCCTGGACCTGATCCGGCTGGGCGGCGCCACCGTCGCCGTCCGGCTCCTCACCGACCATTCGCCACCGGCCGGGTGGGCCCTGGGGCGGGTCGTGGTCGACTACGCCACCGCAGCCGCCGACCGGGACGCCGTGGGTCTGTTGCGGGTCGCGCGGGACTTTTCCGGGTACGGCATGCCACTGCACGCGGCGGAGGCGGCGACGCTCGCGACGGCCGCCACCACGTCCGGTGCCGGGGACGGGCGGGCGGCGGCCACGGCCCGCCTGCTCGCCGACCGGGAGCTGGCCCGGTGCGAACAGCCGACGACGCCGGCCCTACGGCGGGGTCGTCGACCGACCGCCGGGCTGACCGGCCGGGAGCGGGAGGTGGCGCTCGCGGCCGCCGAGGGCGAGTCCACCAGGGAGATCGCCGCCCGGCTGCACCTGTCGGCCAGGACCGTGGAGAACCACCTGCACCGTGCGTACACCAAGCTGGGCGTCACCGGTCGGGCCGAGTTGCGGGCGGCGTTGATCTCGCGCTGAACCGGCGCACCGGATGCCCGTGCCGGGTACCACGCTGAGTGTCCCGCGCGCCGAAATTGAGTAGGCCACCGCTCACGCCGGATCGGTCTGTGTCGTGCTGGACTATGCCCGCTCTGCTCGATCAACATCGCCGCCCTGGCTGCCGTCGTGGCCGCTGTCTCGGTGGCTCTCTGGAAGAGGTAGTCCTGCCATGCGTGTACGCCAGCTGATCCGCCGGCTGACCGGCGTCGCGGGTGCCATCTCAGTGGCCGCCGCCGGGCTCGTGCTCGGGGTCGGCGCACCGGCAGCGGCCGCCCCACCGACCCTGGCGGTGGAGATGCTCTGCGGCGCGCTGGACGTACGGTGGACCTCCGACTCGCTGGACGACAGCGTGGAGCCGGTCGGCACCGTGGTGCTGCGCAACGACGTCGTGGTGGAGGAGTTCACCATGGCCGGCAGCGGATTCCGCCGGTACGGTGCGGCCGACGGCGACCTGTTCGTGATCCGGCGCGCGGGCGAACGGGACACCCCGCCGGTGCCGTTCCGGGCACCGGACGGCTGCACCGGCACCCCGGTCCTCGAGGTGAGTGCCGACAACGGCTGCACCGGGCTGGAGTTGACGCTGACCAACCGGGGCACCGCGGCCGTCGACGGTCTGCTGCTGGTCACGGCCGACACGTTCCCGGCCGGGGAGACACTGGCGCCGGTCCCGCCCGGCACCACCGAGCTTGCTTTCGCGCTGCCCGACGGCACCGCGTACCAGTTGATCACCGGGCCGTTCGCCCTCGACGCCCCGACCTGGATGACCGGAACTTACGCCCCACCGGCGGATTGTGAAGCGCCGAGCCCGACCCCGACGCCCGGGGCGACCATGCCGGGCATGCCGACCGTGGCTGCGACGCCGGGCGGCGGCGGGAGCGCGGGCGGCGAACTGCCGGTGACCGGGGCGGCCGGTGTCGCGTACGCGGTCGGCGGCATCGTCTTGGTCGCCGCCGGCCTGGCCCTGCTCGCCGGGGTACGTCGGCGGCGCATCCGGTTCGTCAGTGGAGGTGACCGATGACTCCGACGGCTTTGAACCGCGTGTCCGGTGCCGGTCTGCTCGTGGCCATGCTCGCGGCGTGCGGCGGCGACCCGGCCGGCCCGGGAGCCGGTGGGGCGGGCGGGCCGGCCGGCCGTGACGCACCGCCGGCGGCAACCAGCCCTGCCGGGGACGCGACGCCCGGCGCGGGCACCGCAGCCGACGGCCCCGACTTCAGCGAACCGTGTGCCCTGCTGACCCGCCCGGAGCTGGCCACCGTCTTCGACGAGGTCCCGGAGCCGACCGGCACCGGTTACGGGGTGGGCTTCGGCGAATGCGTGTGGCAGGACCCGGCCGGGCAGCTCGTCCGGTTGAGTGTGGTGCCGCCGGAGAACCTGCAGGCCGACTACATCGACCAGCTCACCGCCCGCGACGGCGTGACCGGGCTGGGTGCCGGCTCGGTGACCTTCTTGGGAACGGTCGGTATCGGTGTAGCCAAGCGCGGCGGCGTCACGGCCGCGTTCACCGCCGCCGACACCGGGCTGCTGCTCGCGGTGAAGACCGGCGACGGTACGGACGAGACCGCTGATCTGATCCATGTGACGCTACTCGGGCAGCGCATCCTGTCCCGCAGTCGCTGACCGGCTGTCGGTGCGGGTGGAGGCGCAGGTCGCCTGGCTGAGCGCGGTGACAGTCTGGATGACCGTCGGGTCGGTGGCCCGCGCCTCCGGGCGCGCCGGTGTGCCCTTCGGGCCGAGCACCGTACCGCTGGGCAAGCCGCCGGTGGCGGCGGCGATGGAGCTGCGGGCGGCGTCGGTCGCGCTGGTCCGGAACAGGTTGAGGTAGATCAGCGGGAAGGCCAGCCGGGCTGGCATCGGGAACAGGTCCGCACGCATCGACCGGCCCATCCCGGTGGCGCTGGCCCCCGGGTCGGCGGCGAGCACCGTGACGCCGGTGCCGGCGAGTCGGTCGGCCAGACCCATCGTGTACGCGAGGTTGGCCAGCTTGGCCCGCCCGTACGCGGGAAAGCCGTAGTAGCGCCCGGCCACCTCGACTCGGTCCAGCGGGGTGCGGTCGGCGAGCCGGATCGCGCCCGAGGTGAGGTTGACGATCCGCCCCCGGCCGGCGGCGACCATGTCGTCCACCAGCAGCTCGGTGAGCAGATAGCCGGAGAGGTGGCTCATGGCGAAGGTCGCCTCGATGCCGTCGACGGTGTGCGTGTGCCGCCGGTAGACCCCGCCGACGTTGTTGACCAGCAGGTCGAGCGGGCCGGCGGCACGGGTGTCGTCGGCCAGGGCACGGACGGCGGACAGTGCGGAGAGGTCGGCCCGGATGAACCGGGCGGGAGCCGGACCGGCGGCGCTCACCTGGTCGCGGGC
This sequence comes from Micromonospora sp. Llam0, assembly GCF_003751085.1. Lineage (NCBI taxonomy): Bacteria > Bacillati > Actinomycetota > Actinomycetes > Micromonosporales > Micromonosporaceae > Micromonospora > Micromonospora sp. Llam0. Next base: position 4,939,403 of record NZ_RJJY01000001.1, read on the forward strand.
GGCTTCGCCCCGCTGCTGGTCGCGCCCGACGATGGTGACGGCGTAGCCGTGGCCGGCCAGGGCACGGGCGGTGGCCAGGCCGATCCCGCCGGTGCCACCGGTGACCAGGGCCCGCTTCGTTGACTCAGTCATGACTAAAAAAATAGTACTAGCTACTGAGCTTTAACAAGTGTGCCGCTGGATACAGTGGCGACGTGCAGGTCGAGCAGGGCGTACTGCTGGCCGCCGTGGGTCGGCTGCGGGGGCGCTGGACGCTGCACATCGTGCACGCGCTGCTCGACGGACCGGCCGGCTTCAACGACCTGCGCCGGGCGGTCCCGGCGGTCGGGCCGAGCACTCTCGCCCGCCGGCTCGGCGAGCTGGAGGCGGCCGGCGTTGTCAGCCGTACGGTGATCGACACCACCCCACCGGGCACCCGCTACGCGTTGACGTCGGCCGGCACCGGACTGCGCCCGGTGCTCGCCGAAATGGCGGCCTGGGCCGGCGACACCGCCGATCCCGACACCCGCCACCACCAGCTCGACGACCTGCTGGCGTTGATGCAGGAACGCTGGATGCTGGAGCTGCACTGCGCACTGCTGGTCGGGCCGCGCCGCTTCACCGACCTGGCCCGCGACACCGGCGTCAACCAGGTCACCCTCACCCAGCGCCTCGCCGACCTGGAGCAGCGCGGGCTGATCCAGCGGCTCGCCGACGGCAGCTACGCCTTCAGCGCCGCGGGCGAGGGCTTCCACCGGGTCGGCGAAGCCCTCGCCCGCTGGGCGGCAGCCACCACGGGCACCGCCGCCGACCAGCGGGTCAGGGCGCCAGGCCCCGGAAGTTGACCATCAGCTGGGTGGGACCCTGCCGGGACCAGTCGAAGACGTACGGCCGCTCCGGCAGCAGCGAGGCATCCGGATGCCGACGGCGACCCCGGCGGTCGGGTCGATGCCGTGCACTGGCCGCCACGCGCCGTTGACATGGCCGCGACACGGGGAACTGGTCAGCCCTTGAACGCCCCTTCCATGATCCCCTGCACCAGGCGCCGGCCGACGAAGACGAACAACACCAGCACGGGCAAGGTGGCCAGGAACGAGCCGGACATGGCCAGGCCCAGGTCGATGTCCCGGTTGTTCTGCAGTGCCTTGATGGCGATCTGGACGGTGTACCGCTCCGGGGACTTCAGCACGATGAACGGCCACAGGAAGTCGTTCCAGGCGTTGACGAAGCCGAACAGGCCCAGGATCAACGCCGCCGGGCGGACCACCGGGAAGGCGATCCGCCAGAAGATCTGCCAGGTCGTCGCGCCGTCCACCCGGGCGGCGTTCATCAGCTCGTCGTTGACCACGTTGCCGATGTGCTGCCGCATCCAGAAGATGCCGAACGCGCTCACCAGCCCGGGGACGATCAACGCCTGGAGGGTGTCCACCCAGTTGAAGCGCGACATGATCAGGTACTGCGGCACGACGGCGAGCTGGGTCGGCACCGTCATCGTCAGCACGACGATGAGGAACAACGTGTTGCGGCCCCGGAAGGACAGCTTGGCGAAGGCGAACCCGGCCAGCGCGCAGAGGAACGCCTGGCCCACGCCGATCGAGGTGGCCACGACCAGGCTGTTCATCAGCGCCTGCACGAACGGCACGATCTCGAAGACCAGGCTGGCCAGGTGAAAGAAGTTGCCGCCGGGCAGCACGTGCGGCGGCAGGCTGTACGCGGTGGCCGAGTCGGTGGTGGCCACCACGAACATCCAGTAGAGCGGAAAAGCGCTGAAGAACACCATGCCGCCGAGCGCGAAGTACACGGCCGGGTGGATCCGGTTGGCGCTGCGTCGCCGGTGCGGTGCGGGATTCATGGGCGCTCCGAGCGGATCCGGGTGACCAGGAGGTAGTTGATCGCGGAGATGATCACGACCAGCACGAAGAGCGCGACGCCGATGGCCGCGCCGTAGCCGAAGTGGAACCGGCCGAAGGCCTGCTCGTAGAGGAACAGGGTGAGGGTCTGACACTGCCGCGCCGCGCCGCAGGTGAGTCCACCCACCGGGTTGGCCAGCAGCGGCTCGGTGAAGATCTGCAGTCCGCCGATCGTCGAGGTGATGACGGTGAACACGATGATCGGCCGCAGCGAGGGTACGGTGATGTGCCGGAACTGCTTCCAGCCGTTGGCGCCGTCCACGGCGGCGGCCTCGTACAGGTCGCGGGGAACCGCCTGAAGTGAGGCGAGGTACAGCAGGGTGTTGTAGCCGGTCCACCGCCAGGCGACCATCACCGCGATCATGAGGTGGCTGCCCCACAGCGACGCGGTGAAGTCGATGTGCTCGAATCCCAGCAGCCCGAGAAGCCAGTTGAGCATGCCGTAGTCGCGGTCGAACAGTTGGGCGAAGACGATCGTCGTCGCGGCCACGGAGGTGACGTAGGGAACCAGCATCGACATCCGAAACAGGGTGGCCGCCCGCAGCCGTACGTGGTTGAGCACGTGTGCCATGCCGAGCGCGATCAGCAGCTGCGGAACCGTCGACAGCACCCAGATGCTGAACGTGTTGCGCAGTGCACCCCAGAACCGGGGGTCGTCGACGAGATCGGAGAAGTTCTTCAGCCCCACGTAGCTGCGTTCACCGATCGGGTTCCAGTCGAAAAGGGCGATGTAGAACGTGAACAGCAGCGGGAAGAGCCCGAAGATGAAGAAAAGCAGAAAGAACGGCGCGATGTACGCGTACGGGGCCAGTCGTTCCCGTACGCCCTGCTGGATCTGATGGGACCGGGCCGGTCGGCCGGCGGTCCTGCGGTCCGTGGCCGGGCTGAGCATGGTGGTCACAGCGCTCACTTTCCGTGACACGCGGCGGCCGGCCGGAGGCTCCGGCCGCCGCAGGTCAGTCGTCTGCTCAGCCGCGCAGGGCGTTCCTGACGTTGGTCAATGCGGTGTCCCAGGCTTCGTCGGGCTCGACCTGGCCCTGCTCCACGCTGGTGAGCGTGTTGAGCAGCTCGCTGCCGATGGTGGCGTCGTCGGGGCCGATGTAGAACGGCTCGATGTTCACCACGGATTCGGTGTAGATCTGGCCGATCGGCGCGTCGGAGAAGAACGGGTCGGTCTTCGCGAGCAGCTGCGGGTCGGTGTAGACCGACGGCGTGGTCGGCAGCGCCCCGTGCTCCAGGAAGTGCGCGAGCTGGCCCTCGGGCGACTGCATCGTGGCGATGTAGTCCCAGGCCGCCGCCGGGTTCTCCGCCCGCGCCGGGATGGCGAGGTAGCTGCCGCCCCAGTTCCCGGAACCACCGGGAATGGTGGCGACGTCCCACTTGCCGGCGCTGTCCGGGGCATTGGTCTTGATCGCGTTGAGCATCCAGGACGGTGCCGACATCACCGCGAAGTCGCCCTTGCTCATGCCGGCGGTCCACCCCGGCGTCCAGGAGGCGATCCGGCCGGAGATGCCCGCCTCGTACATCCGCAACGTCAGGTCGAACGCCTCTTTGACCTGCGGATTCTTGTCGTACGACAGCTCACGGTTCTCGTCGTAGTAGCGTTCCGAGCCCTGGTTGACCGCCTGGAAGAAGATGCTCGTCGGGGTGTTGTCCAGGAACGGCTTGCCGGTCCCCGCGACGTACTGCTTGCCAACCTCCAGGAACGCGTCCCAGGTCGGCCACAGCTCGGAGACCTCGTCCCGGTCGGTGGGCAGCCCGGCGGCGGCGAACAGGTCGGTCCGGTACGCGATCGCCATGCCGCCGACATCCGTCGGTATTCCGATGACCCTGCCGTCCTCGGTGGTCGACTGCGAGATCACCCAGTCGAGGTAGTCACCGGTCATCTGGTCGGCGCCGAGCGTGGTCAGGTCGACGAAATTCTCCGGGGCCTGCATGAACTTCGGCATGTCGTCGCCCTGGATCAGCACCAGGTCGGGCACCTTGCCGCCGGCCAGTGCCGCCGTGAGCGCCTGGGCCGTCTCGCTGGTGTCGCCCACCTCGGTGAGCTTGACCTCGATGTCCGGTCGGTCCCTGGTGTACGCATCGACGGACGCCTGCTGGTTGATCCCGGTGAACGACCAGAACTCGAAGGTGTTCGGGTCGGACGATCCGGACCCGCCCGAACCTGGCGTACAGCCGGCGGTCAGGATCATGGCCGCCGCCGCAGCGACGGCGGTGGCGGTGGTGACGACGCGCTTCAAGCGGCCCTCCATACGGTGGTCGTCGACTGCCGCGGCTTCAGCGATTGTCAGGATCACCCCTACGCGCAAGACATTGACGAATGTTAACATCTGTGGACTGGGAGTGACGGTAGTCAATGCAATGGGTGCCGTCAACCGGATGAGGGCGCCAAAACTGGTTGTCACCGGATCCGGCGGGTCGGCATAGTCCTGCCGTGACCGATGCGCTGACCTCCGGACTGCTCGCCGGCTACGGCATCGCGATCCCGGTCGGCGCGATCGGCGTCCTGATAGTCACCCTTGCCGCACAGGTGTCGCTGCGCCACGGCGCGGCGGCCGGGCTCGGCGTCGCCACCGCCGACGGGCTGTACGCGCTCGCCGCGGTCGTCGGCGGCGTGACCATCGCCAGGCTGGTCAGCCCGGCCATCGCCGTCCTGCAGGCGGCCGCCGCCGTGGTGCTCGCCGCGATCGCCGTACGCGGGATCGTCGTCGCGGTCCGGGCCCGCCGCGCGCCGGCCGACGCGACCCGGTCGGCACCGGCCGGGTCCCTGATCCGGACGTACGCCACCTTCGTCGGGCTGGCCCTGCTCAACCCGACGACGATCGTCTACTTCGCCGCGCTCGTGGTCGGCCACCAGGATGGTTCGACGGAGTCCGCCAGCGGTGCGCTGCTCGTCGGCACGGTGTTCGTCGGGGCAGCGTTTCTCGCCTCGGCCAGCTGGCAGCAGCTGCTCGCGGCCGGCGGCGCGATCGTCGGCCGCGGGCTGGCCAGCCCGCGCGGCCGGCTGATCACCGCGCTTGTCGGCAACGGCATCATCGGCCTGCTCGCCATCCGCCTCGCCTGGCAGGCAGTCAGCTGACCGACGGTCAGGGCTCGACGAGATCGGTCAGAACCTGGAATGCGGTCGGATTCCTCAGGTGGAGCCGGGTGGCACGTCGGACCAGATCGCCCCGCACCGAGACCGACAACATCTCACGATGCGCGCGGACAGCTTGGTCATAGTCGGCCTGCGGCAGGTTCACCCAGAATCGCCGCAGCCGGTCCTCACCCTCGATCACGCCGGCGATACTGACCTCCCCTGAGCCGGTCTCCTCACGGTGCAGGCGAACGACGTTGCCGACGATGAGGACACCCTCCTCGGGGATCCGCTCCCGAAGCCCTTGGGCAGCGGCGACGAGAACTGGCAGGTGGTCGTGGCGGAACCTGATCGGTGGCAGCTGCCGGGTCCGCAGCGGCCGCCCCGGCGCCAGCCGCAATGCCAGCTCGAAGGGGTGGCCGGATTCGCCCCCGAGCCCAGCGAGGGCCTCACACAGGTTCGCGCTGACTCCGTCACGCACAGCGGTGGTGAAAGCGTCCAGCCCTGCCGGGCCGACGAGAGCCTCGTTCGCAGCGTCGTACGCGGCGCGGACCGCGTCGTAGATCTTCAGCGAGACCTGCCGCTCGAACGGTTCCGCCGGCTCCATCGCCTGAGGTAGGTCCTCGTCGAACAGCGAGGCTTGACCGGATGCGAGACGGGGCGGGACGGGGGTGAAGACCGAGAGCACGAAGCTTCCCTCCGAGCCGGGGCCAAAGCGGACCTCCCGGAGAAACTTGAGCACCTCGGCTGGCTTGCGGGCAGGCTGCACCGCTCGTGCTTGATCTGGCCTGACCGAGTACGCCGCTGCGGCAACCACGTTGCGTAGGCTCTCGAAGGCTTGAACACCGTCGTCAAGACCAATAGTTCCGGGCACATTGCCTGCCGGGAAGGCCCGAACGGTGTGCACATCCATGGAGACGTTGGAGATGTCAGCAAGGATGTCGAGCTGCGACCGGCCCTCCACGACGGCGAGCACCTGAAGGATGTCTCGTACGCGAGCCGGGTAGTCACGTAGCGTCGACTCCAGCGGCTGCAGCGCTTCAAACTCAGCGCCATCTACGACCTTGATCCACTGGGCGCTGGTTCCCGACTTGCTCTGCCTGGTCCAGTCCTGCGAGCGGAGGTACATCGCGAGCTCCAACGGTGACCGCGCGGCCAGCGCGGCGTGATCGGTGACCTCTGCCTGGATCATTTGGCCTCCCCGACACCCGCTCAAAGAAACTCGCTGCACCCGCAGTCACCGTCTTCGGTCTTCACCGAGCAGGTGCGGGTGATGATCGAGACATCGTGCACGCATGCGGTACGGCGGGCTGCAGTACCTGGGAAATCACATGCGGCGATGTGAGGCTGAGATACCGAATGATTGCGGCGTAGGGTATCTCAGCCTCACATCGACGCGGGCTGCTGCCGGCGGTGTGGATCGTCAGTTGGAGGGCGGGTGCAGGCGCAGGGCGACGACGGCGGCGGGCAGGTCAGCGGCGGTGGCGACCCGCCGGGTGGTCTCGGGACCTTCGCGTACGTGCACCTCGCAGCGGGACGCGGCGAGCGAGACGATCACCGTCTCGCCGGCGTAGTACCCCGCGAGCAACGACAGCAACGGCACCAGGTTGGCAGGCGCCGCCCAGTCGCCGGGGTCGCCGTCGGCTGCCGGCGTCGGCACATCCTGCGGTACGGATTGCGGCACGTTCTGCGGTACGGCGATCGCGGTCGACGGATCGGCCGGCACCGCCGAGCGGGTGGCGCCGCACACGTACTCGACGGCTTGGGCAAGCGCGTGCCCGAGGGTGGGCCGGTGCGGGTAGGCCCGCAGGCCGATCGCGGTGCCGGGCGCGGCGAGGTACGCGCCCCACGACACCCCCTGCATGCGGTACGGCGTACCGGCGTTGTTGCGATGGTCGGCGACGGTGACGATCAGGGCCAGCCCCAGCCCGTACGCCAACGCGAGCACCCGCGCCAGCGGTGGCGCGTCCGGCTCGGCGGCGTGCAGCAGCACCCGGCCGCCGGGGTGCCCGTTGGCGACGTTCGCCAGGTACGCGGTCAGCGGGTCCTGCCCAGGGTGGTCGAGGGTGACATAGCCGTACCAAAGTTCCTGCACCAGCAGGATCTCGTACTCGTCGAGCGGCGCGAGCTGGTCCGGGCCGATCGGCTGGCCGCGTACCGTCAGGTCGCCGAGGTGGAACGGGAGCCGGAACTGCTGCGGCACCTGGTGGATGGGTTTGCCGCCCGGCTGGCTGCCGATCCGCGGCACCACGGCGGTGGCTTCGTCGGGAAGTGCCCAGTTGAGGTGGCGGGCCCAGTGCTGTCCGTCGGTGACGGTGACGACGGCACCGTGCCGGATGCGCAGCGTGTCGCCGCAGCTGAAGCAGCGGCTGAGGCCGGCGGCGTACCGGCCGCTGCGCCCGGCACCGCCGCAGTAGCGGCACTCCGGGTCGGCGGCGGGCGCGCCGACGGTGCAGACGCAGCGGCGCAACCCCTGCTCCGGTACGCAGTACGGGCAGGGGTCGGACGGGATCGCCGGCCCCTGCCAGCTGGGCGGCGGCGGTTGCCACGCTCGGGCGAGCTTGTCGACCGTACGCCGGGAGATCTGTCCGGTGGTGCGTTCGGTGAGTTCCTCGACGACGGCGACCACCCGCAGGCTGGTGTGCCACCAGCGGCCGTCGCGCCAGATGGCCTGGGCGCCGGGGGTGGCCTCGCCGGTGCCGAGTGAGGTGCAGTCGGCGATCATGCGGCGTTCGAGCTGGTCCAGGTCGAGTTTCGGCGGCCCGATCGGCGGGCCGGGTCGGCCGGGGCGCAGGTAGTGGGCGGGTACGTCGACACCACGGTCGCCGATCCCGGTGGCGAGGCGGGTGGCGTCAGCGGCGACGATCGCCGCGTCGAGGCTGTCGTAGCTGCCGACGCCGCTGGCGAACGCGTCGCCGACTCCGGTGTCGGGCAGTTCGAGGCGCAGCTGCCAGCCGTAGCGGTCGTCGCCGTACGGATCGGGCCGGGTTTCGACGACCAGGTCGAGGCAGAGCAGTTCGGCGAGGGCGCAGAGTTGGCCGAGGTGACGGGCCGGGTCGGGGCGGTCCGGCGGGGCAGTGCGGCCGAGCCAGAGCTGCCACGGGTGGTACGTGTAGTTGGCGATCGCCGCCGCTTCCAGGGCGTGCCGCCGTGCCTGCGGCAGGTCGGGTCGCCAGTCGCGGGGCAGCACCAGCCCGCCGACGAGAAGATTCCGCTCGGGGGTGTCCGGGTCGTACAGGTGGTCGGCGCCGACCCAGCCGGCCAGTTCGGTGACGACGGCGTCGAGGTCGAGCCACCAGCGGCCGGCGCGGTGCACCGGGTCGAGCGCGCCGGGCACGATGTTGACGGAGGCGACGGCGGCGGTGTCGGCGTTGGCGACGGTGTAGACGAGCTGGGCGCGGCGGCGGCCGAGCCCGGCGCAGCGGTCGCAGGTCGCGCAGTTCGTGCCGGTGCCGAGACAGATTTGACAGTCGCGGTACGCCGTACCGCCCGGGTTGCCGGCGGTCAACTGGTCGTCGTCGACGATGAGCTGGTCGCCGTACCAGGTGCAGCTGCACCGGTGGGAGGTGACGCCACCGCCGTCGCAGGTGGTGCAGTCGACGACGGTGACGCCGGGGTTGTCGGGCTCGGTCACCGGACGGCGGCCTGGTTGATCGCGGCCTGGTTGATCGCGGACTGGTTGATCGCGGACTGGGTGGACTGCCAGCGGCGCAGCGCGTCCTTGATCCGGTTGTTCTGCTCCCAGGTGCGGTCGAGTTCGGCGTAGAGGACGCCGAGGTCGTAGGCGACGCGGTCGAGGAACGCGCCGACTTCGACCGGGTCGAGGCCGCGGGCCGTGACGCCGACCGGCCGGAACCGTTGGTTGCGCACCTGCCAGGGCCGGATCGGCCGGTACGCCGCCGAGCGCATGTTGGTGCTGGGCACCCGGTGGACGCCGCGGTCGCCGCCGGCCGGCCAGCGGCTGGGCGGGGTGGACGCCATCCGTCGGCGTCCCCAGCGGACCCGCATCCGTTGCCACATCCTTCGCATGATCAGTGCTCCTCCCCTGTGTCGTGCCGTTGTTGTTGGTGGTGTGCGTGGTGGATGGGGGTGGCCCTGCCCCTTGCCGACTCGGGCGGGGCCACCCCCGGCCCCGATCACCGCAGCCCTCCTTGGCGGTACAGCGACCGAGGCAGACCTTGATTCCGCCGCGTGAGCTGCGAAAATCTGGGTCAGGCGCAGTCGCCGAGGTCGGGGTGCGCGCTGCCCGGCCCGGTCGCGCTCCGAGCAGCGGTACGGGGCCGGACGTCGGCGTCACCGCGCCGGGCGTCGGGCACGAGCACCGGCGGCGGTACGTCGACCGGCACCTGCCGGGGGCCGGTTCCCGGGTCGTCCCAGTCCGACCCACACGACCGCCACCGGTCGTCATCCATCTGCGTCATGATCGATTTCCCTCCAATCAGTTGGCGGTTCTCGTTCGTGGATTCAGCGTAGAATTCGATGTTCGTCTAGGCAGATGCAAGGGCCGTCAAGTTGACGGGGTTGACACTCGTCAAGTCCTTAGCTTCTCCGCATGCGGTTGGCTGGGATGACAGAAATTCAGCAGATGCTCGGCGGCATTTCCCGCCAACGAGCCTCCGAGATCGTCAAGAGGTCCACCTTCCCCGCACCTCTGGACTCCTTGAACGCAGGGCGCATCTGGTCCCGCGAGGCAGTCGCCGAGTGGATCAAGGAGCACCGCCCTTCCCAACTCGACGATTGACCTTCGCTCTTGCGGTTGTCTAGCGCTCGCTTGCCGTCGTCGACTAAACCAGCTGAGTGCCGCAGAGGACAGAACACATTGGTTAACTTCCCCTTGTTAACCTCTGCCGATCCCAGTCCAGGTAGGGCATCATGAGTATGACCCGGACGGAGGCGGGCATGAACGCTCTGAAAGCAGCACGGGAGTCACGCGGATGGTCGCAGGCGAGACTCGTTCACGAAATCGCTCGACGACGTGCTGCCGCTGGCGCGGCTACCGCCACTCGGGCAAGTCTCAAGGTCTACGTCTCCGAGTGGGAGAACGGTCGGCGGTCAGTAAACGGCGAGTACCGCGCTGTCCTGCGGGCGATCTTCGGACTGACCGACGCCGAACTGTTCGGGGCAGCGACAACGGAAGGCGAGACACTCGACAGCGCGTACGCCGAGTTGGCCAAGCGCATCGAGGCGTCCAAGTCGGTCGACGTCGGGTTGGTCGGCGTGCTGACGCAGCAGACCGAACTCTTCCGCTCCATCGACCGGCAGGCGGGCGCTCCCGCGCTGGGCGACCAGATGCGCGCCCACGTCGAGACGTTGGAGAATGCCCTCGCATACTCCGTACTCCCGTCCGCACGCCGGCCGGTTGCGCGGGCGCTCGCCGGTGCCGCGACGCTGGCCGGCTGGCAGGCGCTCGACGTCGGCGCGGTCGACCGAGCCTGGCGCTGCTACGAGTTGGCGCGACGAGCAGCGGTCGAGGCGGCAAGTCCGGCCCTGGTCGCACACGCCATGGGCGAACAGGCGTACGTCCTGGTCGATGCCGGCAAGCCGGAGCTTGCCCGCATGCTGATCCTGGAAGCGGTTTCGCTGGCCGAGCGGAAGGCCCCTGCCCGGTTGCTGGCGTGGCTGCACGCGGCTCACGCCGAGTTCGCCGCCACTCTGTCGGACGCGTCGGCAGCCCACGCCGCGCTGGACCAGGCCGCCGCGACGCTGCCAGCCGGATCGGAGATGCGAGACGAGGAGGTGGCCGGAATCTTCCTCAACGAAGCCCACCTGACGCGCTGGCGCGGCAACGCGCATGCCCTGCTGGGCGAGCGCTCGGCGGTCGATGAGCTACATGCCGCTCTGGCTGGGATGGACGGCACGTTCACCCGTGCCGAGGCTGGCCTGCGGATCGGCCTCGCACATGCGCACCTTGCCGGCGGCGACCTGCGCGAGGCCGAGCAGGAGGCACGACGTGCTCGGGCTCTGGCCAGCCGGACGGGATCGCTCAGGAATCAGCGACGCTTCAATCAGTTATTGGCCCGAATCGCGGCAAATATCTAGTCCACCGGCACGCCGAACGCCAGCACGTGCAGCAGTCCGACGATCGATCCGGAACCCAGGATCTCGTTCCGGTCGAGTAGCTGCCGAATGCTGGTAAGTGGCACCCACGCAACCTCGCCGGCTTCGTCGGACACGGCTGGCCGGCCGACGAACGTCGCCTCCCTGGCGTAGTAGACGTCGTGCGGCGAGTCGACCATGCCAACCATCGGCTGGTACGAGAACAGACGCCGCATCCCGTACGGGCGCCAGCCGGTTTCCTCTTCGACCTCCCGCGCCACGGCTACTGCCGGGCTCTCGCCGTCGTCGACGATCCCGCCGGGAAGCTCCCACCCCCACTGGTCCGACACGAACCGGTGTCGCCACAGCATTAGCACCTGGTCCCGATCGTCGATGACGACACCGATGGCGGCACGAAACAGCCGTACGACGTGGTGCTCGAACCGCTCGCCACCGGGAGGCTGGACGTCGACCAGGTCGAGACTGACCCACGGCCGCCGCTCGTACACTGTCCGCTTCCCGAACACGTGCCAGCGATGAGCATCGGCTTGCTCAGGGCCAGGCCCGTCGTCGAGCCGGCCCCGCAGCCGTTCGTCTCCGCCCGTCGCGTCACCCATGCAGGCCAGACTATCGACGCAGCCGTTCGTACCAGCCCTGCACCCAATCCGCAGACAAGGGCCGCGAATCCCCGCCACCGAACTCCTCGGCCTCGCCGCCTGACGCAGGCACCTGGAGCTGCCCAGCCGCTCCGGCGGCGACCCAGGCAACCACCTGGGCTGTCACCGGCCGCTCAGGTCGCCGGGCGCTGGCATGCCGTCGTACGCGATCACGGTCGCTCGGTGACCACTCGCCGTGCTTGAGCCATAGTGGACGTTATGGCTACTACGACGATGCAGCTCGACAGCGGTCTCCGAGACGAACTGGCGGAGATCGCCAGACGCGACTTCGCAGGCGTTCCCCTTGCCGAGGCGCTTCGGCGGCTCATCAGGGAACACCAGGTCAACAAGATCATGACGCGGTACGCCGAGCTACAGTCCGACCAGCAAGAATGGGCCAGGTACCGGGCCGAGACGTCGTTGACCGACAACACCGCCGGTGACGGCATGCCACCCAGGCGCGACGAGTACCCGGAGTACAACGAGTGAGCCACGCCAAACTCGCACCGTGGCAGGTGTGGCTGGTGGACTTCGGTAACCCGGTCGGGCACGAAGAGGGTGGCGTACGTCCGGCCGTCATCGTCGGCTCCACCACCCACTGCCGGTTCCCATCGGTATGGCAATCGTGGTGCCGCTGACCACGCGGGACCGCGGCTTGGACCACCATGTGCGGATCGACTCCCCCGAGTCCGGGCTGACCCGCCCCAGCTGGGCGCGCACCGAGGACATAACGGCGGTTTCCACGCAACGGTTCCGCCGCACACAGCCCCTGGGAACCGCCTCAGCCAGCGAAGTCGCGCGGCTGTCCGAATGGCTTCGGGAAATGGTCGCCTTCACGCCCTGACTGCGACACAGCAGCAACATCATACGTAGCAGATGAGAGCGACATAGAGCGTAGCGGCACTCTCAGGGCCGCCCCGCAGGGACGATCAGGTGTACGCGCACGATGTCGTCGATGCCCGATCTTCTCTTTCTTGCGCACCGAGTCCCGCAGCGGTAGGACGTAGCCGACGTCCTTGGGGAACAACGAGGTTCACCACCCGCGCCACCGAGCTCCTCGGCCTCGCCGCCTGAGGAAAGCGCCTGAAGCTGTACCAGCGGGCCTCGCCTACAGCCAGACCCGTTGTGGCGAGCGCTCGCCGGTTGGGTGCCACGGCAGGTAGGGCCTGGCGTCACTCAGTCGAACCTGGCGCGCCCTTCACCGCCTGCCGCGCTGCCGGACTTGGAGTCATCGTCCCCTTCGGGGTTGCCGCGTTGATCCGAAGCGATCTCCCATGTCTTGTTGTCCACGAGCCGGGTTATGGCGTACTGGGAAACTCCGAAAACGACACTCCACGCGAGGATCTGTGCTCCCGTGTCAAGCTGGGTGAGACCTGGAACGAATTCACCGCGGATGAAGGTAACTCCCACGAAGGCAGAGAGAGCGCCGGCGGGCAGCTTCAGCGCAGCCGAAGCAAGGCGCAGGTCGTACGGCACCGCCGACCTGTGCAGCCTGGCCAGAGCAGGGATCCCGGACAACACTGCCCCGATGAACCCGAACACCAGGACCAGCGTCACGTCGACCCGATCGGGCTCGGCTTGCCGGTCCCTGTCCTCGGCAGTGGGCTGCATGCCCTGGTCCTTTGTCAGCGGATCATGCGGACACACCAGAGTGCCGGGGTCCGTCCCAAAACATAGACTCAGCACGTCGGGAGACTCGTATCCCCAGATACCGAGACAGAGAACCAATGCCAGGGTGAGCATCGTCACGGAAATCAAGATGTTCCGCACGCCGCGCACCCGAGAATACCAACTATTTATCGCGGTGCAGCTTCCGACCAAGGCAGCCATCATGGCATAGCGAAGTTCACTCACCTCGGCACATTTTGCCTTACCTGTGAAGACCTGACGCCAACCGCCCGCCGCCCTGCGCTCACGGCTCCCGATGCCGTCTCGTCCGCACAGCTCACGGATCTTTACCAATCTGCAGTCATTCTCGTGGGAGCTTCTTGGCCAACTCCAGCACGGATGACGACCAGCCCTTCAGCCTCTCCTCATCGGCAACCTTGAGCAGCACGAGCTCAGCCGCATGAATGTGCGACCAGGTCCGCTCAAGTGACCCCCTGAACGGCCAGACGTTCCTTGCAGCTTGGCGCGCAAGGGCGACATCGGCGCTGACAAACTGACAGGCTTCCCGCAAACGAGGATCATCTTTTTCTGAATAGAGGAGCCGACTTTGATGCTCAAGGTAAAGAGCTCGGGCGAGCGCATGCTGCCGCCAAGCTCCCCCGAAACTCCACGCACTCCAGGCAGCCCCTGCCTCCGATGCCGTGCCGGCACCGGAATCACTGCCCTTCCTGCTTCGCTCCTTCTCCCCCATACCCGAACCATAGGCATCGCCTACCTACCCAGGATCACTTCTACCTGAAGATGTGATCGCAGAGCAGGCTGGTGCAGTAGTTGTGACCGTGGCGTCGGATCTGGCGAGTTCTCGCCTTCGTGTGCTGCACTGGCCGGCATGAGACATCGCTCGGCCTGGATGCTCAGCTCGCTCGTTCTGGTGCTCGCTCTGGCAGGCGGCTTCGCCGGGTGGCGGTGGTGGCACCATCGGTCGCCGTACGAGCCGGAGGTGTTGAAGGCGACCGCGACGCTGCGGCTGGTCGACCAGGCAACTGCGGACGCCGCCTTCGACGGTCAACAGCTGGTAGTTCCCTCCGACGGCGCCCAGGTCTTCCTCGGCCAGGTCAGGTGGACGCCGCCACCGCAGGCGAAACCCGGCGCGATGCTGATCATCGCGGTGCTCGACAAACGGACCCGCACCCTGCCCGGGTTCATCTCCACCACGTCGAATCGACCGGACCGGGTCGGATCAGGCTCGGACGGCGTCCTCAACGCCGTTGAACAGCGCTACCCCTGGCTGCAGGGCATCGGTGACCGCGAGGTCAACGGTGGCTTCTACTCCTCCGGCGACGTCGTCATCGTCGCGTCGGTCGACGCCACCCCCGTCACGTACTCCTTCGTCCTACACCCGGCACATCCGGAGACACCACCGGGGTTCGCGATCGCGTCCGCTCCCGCCGCCGTCGACGACCTGATGGTCGCCCTGATCAGCGTCGGCCCCGACCGGCAGATCTACTGGGCCGAGCGGCTACTGAACTGACCAGCCGCCCGAAGTGCCATCACCTTCCGTAGCCTGACGTTGACGCACTCCGATAGGCTCCGACCATGTAGGAGAGTGACCGCCGTAGCCGGGCTCGTCGCAGGACCGACGTCGGGGAGGAACTGGTGGCCAGCATCCAGGAAGTCAAGGCCGGTCTCGCCCAAGCCGCAGAGCACGGCAACACGAGCCGGCAGCAGCTCATGGCGGCGGTGAGGACCCTGGACAACATGCTCAGCCAGCTCCACGCTGTTTCGGCCGGCACCGGGCACCACTTGGTGAGCGAGGCGATCGGCCGCTGCGAGCAGGCCAAGCGGCAGTTGGAGGAGTCCGCCGGCCTCATCCACCAAGCGGGCGAGTCGACCCGCCGGTACGCCGGTATCCTCGGGTAGCGGCGATGAGCGTCGACGAGGTCAAGAGCCGGCTACGCGAGGGGACCGAGGCGTTGCGGTCGGCAGCTGACACCATCCATTCGGTACGGGAGACCGTCCGGTCCTGTCATGTCGCCGCCGTAGCGGTCCTCACTGACAGCCAGCACCCGCACGTCACCGCCGCGCTCAGCCGGCTACGCAGCGCCGACGACGAGAACGAGCTGGTGCTCCGCCGAATCGACGGCGGCGCAGACAGCGCCGAGGAGTACGCGAAGGCTCTCGGGTGAGCAGCGGCAGCGTCGGCGACGTCATTGCGGTGCTGCGGCAGATCCTCGACGACCTCGATAGCGCGGCAGTCGCGGCAACGACCGCACAGAAGTCGGCCGCGGCCGGTACGCGGCACTACCAGACCGCGACCGAGGGCGCTGACAGCTCTCACGCCACCGCAGCGCGCACGCAGGCCAGCGAGGCCGCTGCGAAGTCCGGCAAGATCGCCCGGCTCATCGCCGAAGCAGCAGCCGAGATCTCCCACTACGCCAACCACATCGCCCCCGGCTCCGTCCCGACCCGTACCTCCGCCACCGGAGGCATGCCGTCTGGCGAGGCGTTGGCCAAACCTGGCCACAAGAAGGGTTCCCTGGCGGCCAAGGCACTCGGCCGCGTCGGCCAGGTGCGCAGCTCGGACGACGGGTTGCAGCACTTCGGCAAGTTGGGGGGCATTCTCCAGGACGCTGCAAAGGGCTCCGGCGGGACAGCGGTCAGCAAGACGCCGAATTTTTCTTTCCAGCCGACCCACCAGCCGAGTGCGTCCGCTGGTGATGCGCTGCTCGCCGCGCTGGCGGTGGCCGTCGTCGGGGCGAAGGGCGTAGAGCTGATGTCTCGTATGCGCAGGCGGACAAGAAACGACGACACCAAGGAAAAAGGATAGAAAATGGAAGAGGAAACCAAGTTCCTTCGCGCCCTGCTTCGTCAGGACTGGGAAACCTACGACTCGTTCACCGAAAAGTTCCAGAGCGAGGGCAAGGGCACGCCTGTTGCCATCATCGGTTACAGCTTCTTCGTCGCCGTTCAGCGACGATTCGCCGAGAACAAAGATGCCCGCGAGATTATCCGATTCGTAGCGGATGCGCGAGCCCGACTGCTAGAAGGACGAGAGCTTCCCGCCAAGGAGGGTGAAGCCCTGATCTGCGCCATGCTGGACATGGACATTCCCGGCGTCGAGGAGATCGTCGAAAACCTCGACGTCGGAGTGATGGCCGAGATTCAGGGGCAGCTCCTGTTCCGGCTGGTCGAGGATGCGGAGCTGACGGACGAGCAACTGGACGAACTTCTCCTCGAAGCCGAGGCGCTACTCCACGAGAACCACCCTGTCGAGTAGCCATCGAACGGATGCTACAGTAGCCACATACGAGAACCCATCTATAACGTCAATGCCGAAAGGTTGCAGCGATCTCGTCATTGTCAAGCGACTCCAGAACCCGGTTCCACATCTTTAGGTTTTCATGCGCCCAGTACCCGTACTCCACTTCTGCACTCTTGGAGTAAAAATAGATACCTTTTTCCATGAGCGGACCCTGTTCGTGCACAATTTTGTGAGCCAAATCGCGTAGAGACACTCCGGTTTCATTAAGGAAGCTAACCGTCATCAGTGGAGTGGTTGGAAGGACTTTGAAGGCCGTGTCACCATCACTCAGCGCCTGAGCCTCCAATGAAATCCCCGAATGTCGGCGGCTGGTTCTGGCTTCAGCAATTATAACTTCGACCTTATCTGCAAGAACTTCATCAAGTTCAGCCTTCTTGATCATTTTGGAACGTAAGTTGCGAGCCGCACTCTCGTCGCCATTGTTGGATGTGAGATAGTTGAAATCATGTAGCAGCGCGGCGGCAGTCACCAAGGATATGTTTGCCTTCAGTTCGACCGCGTATTCCGCCGCCTTACTGGCAACAAATCTGACATGATTCCAGCCGTGGTACGGAACATCCTTATCGCTCGCTTGATAAAGGTCGCGAACGATAACTCGAAGGTTTGTCAATTTTTGAAGCATCGGATCCTGTCTCCGTAACCAGAAGTCATCTAACCAAGGAGAGAATTAAGCAAGCCCAGATCTTGACTTGCCTTGCGCTGGTTCACAGTGACTGCGCCCGTGGACATCGGCGCGATCAGTCTAGACGACGGATCGTCAACCGACTCGGTCGCTACGAGCGTTACCGACCATCTGTCACGAAGACCAGTAGTGACGTGATAGCTCCAAGAGGGGATTAGATATGGAGACGTACTGGCTGTCCGCAGTTCCCTGCCGGTCAAATGCGCCTCAACACTCCCTTGCATCAACTGAAGCCGGCTCACCATTGATTTGTAGTCCGTCACTACTGAGTATAACCCGAAACGCTGGCCATTGCTTGCAGCAACACGAAATGAACACTCCTCGACTTCTCCACACATCACCGCACTCCAAATGCGCCACCCATGTGCATGCACCTGCTGATTTAAGGTCTTGTTCTGCCGAAGGCGGTAATTTTGAATTTCATGCGGAGGCCACATGTGAATTCGGATATTCCACCCGGGAAGGATATTGTTGATAATTCGAATCGCCGTGAATCCGTACGGATGTTCATAGCTGTCGACTCGCTCGCCTTTGACGATCGATGCCACGGTTCCTGGCGACTGCACTGAAAGCCACTTTACAACGCCCGAATCTCCTACCCGATTAGTCATAGTCTGTTCTCCTTCCCAAGGTTCGAACTATTTCGAGCAGGTCCTCGTCGGGGGTTTGATTAATTTGCAACTTTTCGAAGAATGATCGAAGCTCCGCCAGGTCTTCAGTGGTTAGTAAGTTTGGGTCAGAAGGAATGTCGCGATTGATCACAGGACGAACCTTCCGAGCAACCGCCCAACTCGCATCAAAGTCGTCGCAGTAGGACCTATAAAACGACGATGAGTTCCGAAAGATGAGTGCATCCTCACCCTTGTTCTGACCGGTTACAAGTGCCGCGATGTCCGATAGGTCCAAGCTCATAACCCATACGTATGGGGCTAACCCAAAAGTGACTTCAACACGTGGCGCCTTTCGTACTTGTAGTGCCGCACGAAGAAGTGATGCCATGACCTCAAACCTAGCCCGACGAACCGACCAAGCGCCCACGCGCGACTTAGTATTGCTCATCGAATGAGAGTAGGCCGCCAGCAAGTCAGTCCTGTCAGGATCAATGACTAAGATACGAACGCTCACGGCACGTCCGTTACTCAAAGCCGAGTTGGCTATCTCTCGTAAAGTAATGGTGGTGAAGTAGTTGGCGCTCCGTGAGCGCACAGCCCAATTTCGTGTAGGTCGCGTTTGTTCAGCCAAGGCGCCTGCGATGTCAACGCTTCTTACCACCTCGTGTGGCACCTCATTCTCGAGTGGGTACAAGTAGACATAGGCGCCACCAACAATTAGCGAGGTGAGAGTAGCGGCCAGCATGTTGTCGGCGATATTGGCAGAGCTCTGCCAGATTCCCGCATTTGCCCGATTGCCACCTAGAATTGTGAGTCGAGCAAGCGCAAGTGCGATAAATCCCAGAGCAAGGGTAATGAAATACCATCGACGAAGTACGGCCGATCTCGAGAACCCCACCCGAGCCCCTCCCCCGGCGCTGCCGACTGCTATTCGGTTGAGCATTCGCCGCGCCTGGTCCCAGAACTTGAACACTTGGCGGAAGCGAGTTCATCCCCCACCCCAAGCGGGTGTACAACTCTATCGGGTATACCCGATGTGTATATAGATTGTCGGGAAGCCGACACGCAAGACCTTTCTCGGCGGACACCAATCCGCCGACCTAAACCTTGGTGGTGCGGTCGTTTGTCGCCGATGGCGCCGGTCTCATACTGCTCGCTAGTTATGTCCGCAACGCCGAGAAAGCACCTAATACACCCTGATTTGATCAGGGTAGCATTTGCCCGCTGCGGTGCAATTCGCTGAGGGTCATCAGCTCTTTGTCCACGATGGCGCGGCCAGCGGCGTCGATCTCTCCGACGTACGTTACGCCGTCCACGTTGGCCACCGCACGAACGTGTTCCAGCTTCACGTATTCGTTGTCCAGCAACTCAGAACTCTGGCTGGTGACGATCACCTGGGTGCGCTGCGCGGCGTCGTCCAACGCCTCGTACATCGCCCCCACCCCGGCCGGGTGCAACGCGGTCTCCGGCTCCTCGATGCCGATCAACGGGATCCGTCCGGCGAACGCCGCCGGCTGGAACAACGCCGTCAGCACCCCGGCTGCGAGCAGCGTCCCCTCGGACAGCGACTCCCGCAGGAACACCTCCTCGCCGTCACCGGCCGCCCCGGCCCGGAAGCGAACCTGCACCGTCGAGTAGCGCCCCTCGACCCGCTCGTCGACCCCGAGCGCGTTCGGCACCAGCGCCCCGAGGTAACTGTCCAGCCGTTCCTTACCGACTGGGTCCTCCCGACCCAGCTCACCCAGCACCGAACCGAGGAAGTGGCCGGTCCTGCCGAGCTGCCCACCGGGCGCCAGCTGTTTGTCCAAGGCCCGCAACGCGGTCGAGTCCAGTTCGTAGAAGGCCATCGCCCGGAGCCGAGTCTCCAGCACCCCTTGCGGATCGCCCTCGCGAATCACCGACGCCGGCAGCCGCAACCGCATGGTGCGGTCCGTCCCCGGGTCCAGCGGCAACCGCAGCTCGCCGTCCGCAAGCCTGATCGTCGCTGCCTCACCCCGCACGAGCAGGGGCAGCTCACCCAACGGGTCCTGCGCGACCTCGAAGCCGTACGTCGCCGGGATCGGCGCCTGCCCGGCCTGCCGGGGCGGCAACGCCAGGTCGAGCCGGATCTCGAACGACTCCATGGCGCCGCCCGGTCCCCGGTGCAGCAGCGCGCCGAGCCCGCCCCGGTCGGCCACCGCCTGCGGCACCGAGCCGGTCAATGCATCCGCCACGAAGCGCAGTACGTCGAGGAAGTTCGACTTCCCGGAAGCGTTGAACCCCAGCAGTACGGTCAGCGGCCCGAGCGCCACCTCACAGCCGGCGATCGACCGGAAGCCCCGCACCCGTACCCGACGGACGAACGGCACTGTCAGGTCAGGCCCGTTCATCAGCGGCCCCCTCCGTCGCTCCGTCGCCAGCCCAAACCGCAGGAGAGTGTCGTTGCCAACCGCCCCGCGCCCGACCCTACCAGTGCGCCGTTTGGCAACATGAGAGCAATCACCCGGGCAGTCGCCTTTCCGATCCTGTGAACAGTCCCTGGCCACGCCCCCGCATTTGCATACTTCGTTAAGGTCTCAAATAACCTGGCATTGGCGAACACCGACACCCGTACTCTCGTTGCAGCAGACAGGGCTCGAGCGCTCTGTCCGGCAACTGTCGTTCTGCTAAACCGGCTCCGCGCTGTTTCGACCGGCACTACTCCACGAGAGCCATCCTGTGGAGTAGTAGTCCTCGGTCGCCGGCAGGGGCTCCTCAGCGTCGGATCAGGCTGTTCGCCATGTCGATGACGGCTTCCTCAGCCGGCCGGGGCTGCCAGCCCAACATCCGACGAGCCTTCTCGCTCGACGCCTCGCGTACCGCCCCGAGCTCAGGCAGCACGAACGCGATCCGCGGGCTGAACCTGGCGGCGAGACGCACCGCCCAGTCCGGCAGCACCCGCGTCGACACCCGGTCAGCCTCGTCACCGAGCCGGGTACGCAGCAACACCGCGATGTCCCGCATCGACATGGTGCCGGCGCTGGCCAGGAACCGTTCCCCGGCCGCCGCCGGATCGGTCATCGCCCGTACGTGCAGGTCTGCGACGTCCCGTACGTCGACCACACCGATGTGGATCCGGGCCAGGACCGGCTGACGGCCGGTCAGCATCCGGTCGATCTGGTCTGACCACAGGGACCGGTCCGGACCGAGGGCCGGACCGAAGATGCCGACCGGGTTCACCACCGCCAACTCCATGCCTTCGCCGTCCTTGCGCACGAAGTCCCAGGCGGCGCGTTCGGCGAGCAGCTTCGACTTCGCGTACGCGGAGACCTGCCCCCGTTCCGGATCGGTCCAGTCCTGTTCGGTGAACAGCCGCTTGTCTGCCGGGTGACCGTACTTCACCGTCACGATCGACGACGTCAGCACCGTACGTCTGACCCCGGCCGTACGTGCCGCGCCCAGTACCCGCAGCACCCCATCGCGTGCCGGCCCGATGAGTTCGTTCTCGTCGCGGGGCTCGGCCAGCGGCACTGGAGAGGCGACGTGGAGTACGTAGTCGCATCCGGCCACCGCCTCGGCCCAGCCGTCGTCGGCAGTCAGGTCGGCAACGGCGAAGCTGAGCGCGTCACCCGGTTCCGTTCCCCCCGCCTGCAGCATCGTGCGTACGTCGGCGGCACGACCCGCCGAACGCACCGTGGTACGCACCCGATACCCCTGCAGCAGCAGCCGTACGACACAGTGCGCCCCGACGAAGCCGGAGCCTCCTGTCACCAGCACCTGCTCGCCACTCATTGCCGACTCCCGACACCGCTCGCACTGTGAACGGGCAACGCACCCCCGCCCCGGACTGCGCCGAAAGTACCGGTGACACCTATGTCTGCGACCGGGCTGGGCCGATGTTCCCGGACTTGCGACAGCACCGGTGGTCGCAGGATCGACAAATGATCTATCCTGCTGGCCCTTCCCGGGCGAGGAGCAAGACAACGCCGGTGGCCAGGCAGACGGCGGACGCTGCGGGAGGCAGCAGCCACCACGCCGGTGACCCGATGTCCAACAACGACCCGCTGAAGCCGCCGAGCCTACCCGGCCCGGACATCACCCGGATGCTCGCGAGGAAGGCGGCGATCACGGCGGCGAGTACGACTGTCCGCCGTCGGATCACCGGGTCGATCCGGGCGATCGCGGCGACGAGCAGCCCGATCACGACAGCGTACGTCCCGGCCGCGAGCAGGTTCAGAAGGCGATCGTCGACGGTGACGTCCTCGCCCTGCTGAGTCCACAACAGTGGCTCGACGGCCGAACCGCCGACACCGGCCAGCCCGGCCACCGCTATCAGCACCATCCCGCGTCTGCCCAGGAGGGTCACCGCCCGGCGACGTGGCGCTGGCATCGACACCGCCGTGGCGGCGATCAGCACCAGGATCACCGCCGACACCTCCTCGGGCGACTTCGCCAGGCCGCTGGGTTCGTTCGCGGAGGCCGCCGCGACCTCGGCGAGCACGCCACCCCAGCCACCGATGACCGCGATCAGGCGCCAGCCGGCGACCGCCGCGATGACCACCAGCGCCCAGATGACGATTCGCGGGCCGGTGCCGGCGAACGCGTTCGGAGCGGAAGACGACTCCGGGAAGCGCAGTGACCAAGCCGCGTCGGTGACGGGCGGACGGGCGTACCTGGCGGTCAGCAGGACCGCGCTGACCAGTCCGACCGTCGCCGCCGCATCGGTCCACCACCGCCCAGGCCGGCACGGGACATGCTGCATCGTCCCAGTGCACCACAGGTGAAGTTCGACCCGTGCGCCGTTTGGCAACGTGAGAGCAATCACCCGGGCAGTCGCTTTTTTCGATCTTGTGAACACCCCCTGGCCACGCCCCGTCTTTAACATAGTTCATTCAGGTTTCAAACACTCTGGGCATTGGCGAACGCCGACACCCGTGCTCTCATTGCAGCAGACGGGGCTCGAGCACTCTGTCCGGCCACAGCGCCCGGTGATCCCGGCAGCTGACGAGCCGGGCAAGCCGTCCAATTCACCGGTAGTCCATGCGTCACCGCGCCCAGGAGGCCAGTTTCTCCTATGTCCAGACCGCATCGATACCGTCGCCAGGCAATCGCGACAGCCGCGGCTTCCGCACTTCTGGTAGTTTTCGGCGCCACCCCAGCGATGGCTCAATCGGCGACTTCTCTCGCTCCCCTGCTACCCGCCGAGAATGGCACGCCGAACGGCGGCTACATTGTCGTTCTCAAGGACCAGCCGCTCACCGGCGGCGCGGCGAACGACCCTGTGGTGGCCGCCGAGCAGGCCGGCGGCCGGGAGGTCCACCCGTACGCGACGGTGCTGAACGGATTCTCCGCGAAGCTCGACGCCGACGCTCTCGAGTCGGTGCGCGCCAACCCGAACGTCGAGTACGTCCAGGCCGACGCCGTGGTCCAAGCCGTCGAGCCAACTGTGACCGTCGGCGGCGCGACCACCCAGCCCAATCCCCCATCCTGGGGTCTGGACCGGGTCGACCAGCAGAACCTCCCGCTCGACCAGGAGTTCAGCTACGACACCGACGGCACCGGGACCACCGTGTTCGTCCTGGACAGCGGGATCCGTACCACGCACGACGATTTCGGCACCCGGGCTCAGTGGGCCTACAACGCCGTCAACGACGGCAACAGCCCGGGCGACTGCCACGGCCACGGCACGCATGTCTCCGGCACCGTCGGTGGCGCCACGTACGGCGTCGCCAAGGACGTGCAGATCCGCGACGTGCGGGTGCTGAACTGCAGCAACGGCGGCACCAACGCGGACCTGATCGAAGGCATGGACTGGGTGGCGACGAACGCACCGCCGCGCTCGGTGGCGAATCTCAGTCTGCAGAACTACGGCGTCGTGGTGAACACGGCCGCCCAGAACATGATCGACGCCGGGGTACTGGCGGTGTTCGCGGCGGGCAACAACAACAGTGACGCCTGCGGCAACAACCCGCGGTCGCCGGACGGCATCGTGGTGGGCGCGACCACCATCACCGACAGCCGGTGGTCCAGCTCCAACTACGGCTCCTGCATCGACGTCTTCGCTCCGGGCAACAGCATCACCTCGGCCGGCAACAGTAGCGACAGCGCCGTCGCCTCCGGCTGGTCGGGCACCTCGATGGCCGCTCCGCACGTGACCGGCTGGGTGGCCCGCTACCTGGAGACCAACCCGAGCGCGACGATGGCCCAGGCCAAGGCGGCGCTGCTGAGCGCGGCCACCAGCAACGTGCTGACCGGCATCGGCACCGGGTCGCCGAACCTGCTGCTGTACGCCGACCCGGGAAGCACGGTGACCGACACCATCGCGCCGTCGACCCCTGGCACCCCGGTGGCGTCGGGCGTGACCGCGACCTCGGCCACGCTCACCTGGACGGCGTCGACCGACAACGTCGGGGTGGTCGGCTACGAGATCGAGCGGGCCACCGGCGGCGGTGGGTTCGCGCCGGCCGGCACGTCGGCGACGAACTCGTTCCCGGCGACCGGGCTGACCCCGGGGACCAGCTACCAGTTCCGGGTACGGGCTGAGGACGCGGCCGGCAACCTGTCGCCGTTCTCGTCGGCGGTCACCGTCAACACGCCGTCGGGGGCGGGCACCTGCCAGGTCTCCTACGCGATCAACAGCGGTGGCTCCACGTTCACCAGCAACATCGTCATCACGAACACCGGCACCAGCACGATCAACGGCTGGACCCTGGCCTTCACCCTGCCCAGTGGGCACTCGTTCGGCAGCGGGTGGTCCGCCACCTACGGTACGAGCGGCCAGGACGTCACCGCGACCTCGTTGACGTGGAACTCGACGCTGCTGCCGCAGGGCACGGCGAACATCGGGTTCAACGGCACCGGTTCCGGGACCGCGGAGCCGACCGCGTTCACCCTGAATGGAACGCCCTGCACCGTCGTCTGACAACCGATCGGGCCGGGTACCGGAAACGGTACCCGGCCCGCCAGCGCGGGCTCCTAAGCTGGGCTTACCAGCCAAGGGCAGACCTGGGTCGTTCGACCGGAGGTGGGTTCGGTGCCGACACTGGCGTGGATCGTTCTGGCGGGTTCCGCGATGGCCCTGCTCGCCCTGTCCGGCAGCCTGACCTTCGTGCTCCCCGAGCGGATCTTCAACCGGATCGTCCTGCCGCTGGTGGCGCTCGCCGCCGGTTCCCTGCTCGGCGGCGCGCTGTTCCACATGCTGCCGGAGTCGGTGGCCGCGCTGGGAAACGAGTTGAGTGTCTACGTCTGGCTCGCCGCCGGGTTGCTGACCTTCCTGATCCTGGAACAGTACCTGCACTGGCACCACTGTCACCGGCCGGTGTCCGAGCACCGGCCGGTGGGCTATCTGATCCTGATCGCGGACGCGTTGCACAACCTGATCGGCGGCTTGGCGATCGGCGCCGCCTTCCTCACCGACATCCGCCTGGGCATCGTCACCTGGCTGATCGCCGCCGCCCACGAGATTCCTCAGGAGATGGGCGACTTCGGCATTCTGGTCCACAGCGGCTGGTCCCGGCGTCGCGCCCTGTCCTGGAATCTCCTTTCCGCCTCCACCGTCCTGGTCGGTGCTCTGGCCGCGTACGGCCTGGCCGAACACGTCGACATCGCCGTGCTGATCCCGTTCGCCGCCGGGAACTTCATCTACATCGCCCTGGCCGACCTGGTACCCGAGTTGACCACCAAGCCCGCCGCCCACGACAAGGCGATACACACTGTCGGATTCGCCGCCGGACTCGCGCTGCTGCTGGGTGTGGCGCTGGCCGTCCGACCCGGATAGGGCGCGTTCGGTGTGGGCGCTCCGCGCGCTTGCGGGCCGGCCTCAGTTGGCGACCTTCTCCCCGTACACCTCGTCGGCCCTGCCACCCGCGTCGGGGTCGATGCCGGCGGTGTCCCCGACACCGCCACCACCATCGCCGGTTCCGCTGGTGCTGCGCAGGCTCCAGATGATCGACACCGCGATGGTGACGACGATGACCCCGAGGGTGAGCGGGATGGGCAGCTTGCCGACCGGGGTTTCGGAGAGGATCAGCTTGACGCCGGCGAAGGCGAGCAGCACGGCCAGGCCGTAGTGCAGGTGCACGAATCGGCGCAGCAGCCCGGCGAGGCAAAAGTAGAGGCTGCGCAATCCGAGGATGGCGAAGGCGTTCGCCGTCCAGACGATGAACGTGCTGGTGCTGATGGCCAGGATCGCCGCGATCGAGTCGATGGCGAAGATCAGGTCGGTGGCCTCGACCGCGATGAGAACGACGAACAGCAGGGTCGCGACGCGCTTGCCGTCGACCCGGGTGAAGAACTTCTCGCCGTGGTACGCCGGGTCGGTGGGGATGACGCGGCGGACCAGGCGGACCACCGGGTTGCGGTCCGGTGGGGTCTGCTCGTCGTGCCGGAAGGCCATCTTGTAGCCGGTGTAGATGAGGAACGCGCCGAACAGGTACGCGGTCCAGAAGAACGTCTCCAGCAGTTCGGCGCCGACGAAGATGAACACCAGCCGGAACACGAGGGCGCCGATGACGCCCCAGAACAGCACCTTGTGCTGGTAGGCGGCCGGGACGGCAAAGTAGCTGAAGATCAGCGCGAAGACGAAGACGTTGTCGATCGACAGCGCCTTCTCGATCAGGTAGCCGGCGTAGTAGGTGCTGGCGATCTCGCCGCCCTGCCAGACCCACAGCAGTACGCCGAACAGCAGGCCGGCGGCGATCCAGACGCCGGACCAGATGGCGGCCTCACGGAAGCCGATGACGTGGTTGTCGCGGTGCAGGAACAGGTCGACGGCCAGCATCGCGGCGACCGCGAGCATCAGCGCGGCCCAGACCCACCAGGAAACGGTCAACGGACAGACCTTTCGCCCGGCCGACCCGTGGTCAGGGCCGGCACTACTGGACGAAGGTCTCCCCGAGCCACCGGGTGGCGGCTGCGTCACCGGGGCGCGGCAGGTCCGGGCCCGTGCTGACGACGACGCGGTGGTACGCGGGTACTCCCCCTCGAACTACGCACAAGTATTCGCGAAGCATGGTTCGCATGTCAAGGGCCGACCCACTACCGCCGACACGGCGGCGAACGGCCGGACCTACGATCCCGCTTTCACGTACTGTCCTACGTATATTGCGTCTGAAGGCCGCGCGACGACGAGGGCGACGACGAGGGGACGGCGGGTCAGCATGTCGGTGCCAGCATCAGCCGAGCCCGGCGCGCAGCCGCCCGCCCGGGGCTGGACCTTCCTCACCAACCACGCGCACGTGCTGCTCGCCATCGCCCGGGACCCGACGGTACGGCTGCGCGACGTAGCCACGTCCGTCGGGATCACCGAACGCGCGGCCCAGGGCATCGTGGCCGACCTGGCGGCCGCCGGCTACCTGCGCCGCACCCGGGTCGGTCGCCGCAACCAGTACACCGTCGACCCGACCGGGCACTTCCGACACCCCGCCGAAGCCAACCGGCAGATCGGCGACCTGCTCGACCTGTTCACCCGGCAATCCGACCGGCCCGGGCCGGAGCAGCCACGACCCGATCCGCCTACCGGAGGCTGATCCGACCTCCTACCAAGGTCGTAAGTCGAATGTGGCCCTGCGCCAGATGGCCTGGCCGCGCCGCCACAGCAGGCTGTTGTGCATGACCCAGAGCAATGCATCAGAGCAGACCGCGTACCGGTCGTACCTGCTGCGGCCCACCGGCCGACTGCGGCGCGTCGGCGCCGCCCTGGCGATCGCGGTCGCCGTCGGCGCGAGCGTCGCCGGGTGTGGTGCGGGCGCCGCACCGCACGACGCCGCACCGACGACCGGAACCCCGGCCGCAGCCGCCGAACCGGCCGCACTGGACGGCGGTGACGTCGACGCCTGGCTCGACGACGTGCTACCGGACGCGCTGGAGCGTAACGACATCGCCGGGGCCACCGTCGCCGTCGTCCACGACGGCAAGATCGTCACCACCCGGGGGTACGGCCACGCCGACACCGGCACCGGCAGCACCGGCGACGGCAACAACACAGCGGTGCCGGTCGATCCGGAGCAGCACCTGTTCCGGATCGGCTCGGTGTCGAAGCTCGCCACCGCCACCGCCGTCATGCAGCTCGTCCAGGACGGCCGTCTCGACCTCGACACCGACATCGACCGCTACCTCGACTTCGACCTCCCCCGCAGCTTCGACGAGCCGATCACCCTGCGGCACCTGCTGACCCACACCCCCGGCTTCGAGGAGCGGATCGCCGGCCTGATCGGTCAGGAAGGCGCCTCGGCCGATCTGCGTGAGGCGCTGGTCACCGACCCGCCGGAGCAGATCTTCCGGCCGGGCACCGTGCCGGCGTACTCCAACTACGGCAACTCGCTGGCCGGCTACATCGTCGAACGGGTCAGCGGCGTCCCGTTCGAGGAGTACGTCCAGCGCAACATCTTCGACCGGCTCGGCATGACGTCGTCGACGTTCGAGCAGCCGCTGCCCGCGCCGCTGGCCGGCCGCATGTCGCAGGGGTACGCCACCGCGTCCGCCCCGGCCGGCGCGTTCGAGATCGTCAGCACCCCGCCGGCCGGGGCGATGAGCGCCTCCGCCCCGGACATGGCCCGGTTCATGCTCGCCCACCTGGGTGAACCGGTCGGTGACCAGCCGTTGCTGGACGCGGCGACGCTCGACCTGATGCACCAGCCGGCGCTGGACGCCGCGTCGCTCGGTACGCTCGCCGCCGGCCCCCGCATGACCTTCGGGTTCTTCGACGAGAGCCGCAACGGCCGGCGGATCATCGGACACGGCGGCGACACCCTGTACTTCCACAGCCACCTGCAGATCTACCCGGAGGAAGGCGCCGGCTTCTTCGTCTCGCTGAACAGCACCGGCACGTCGGCGCTGGCCAACCACAAGCTGCGGCTGGCGCTGACCGAACAGTTCGCCGACCGGTACTTCCCGGCGGCACCCGCCGGGTCCGTGTCCAACACACCGGCCGGCTCGGCCGAGCGGGCCGCGATGGCCGCCGGCACGTACGAAAGCTCCCGCACCGTCCGGAGCAACTTCCTGACCCTGATCGGCCTGACCGGGCGGACCACGGTGAGCGTCCGTGACGACGGCCGCCTGCTGTTCGAGCCGCGTCCGCTGTACGATTCCGCCGCCGTCTACGAAGAGATCGAGCCGTGGGTGTGGCGTGAGGTGGGCGGTCAGCACACCGTCGCGATGCGGGCGGCCGGCGGCAAGGTGGAGGCGATCGCCTTCGACTCCGCGTTCGCGCTGCTGCCGGTCGAACCGGCCCGTGGCACCATCCTGGCCCTCGGCGTGATCGGGGCATCGGCGGTGGTCCTGCTGCTCACCGTTCTCGCCTGGCCGGTCGGGGCGATCGGCCGGCGGGTCCTGCGCCGGACACCACGCGACCGGGCCGGACGCACCGCCCGGGTGCTGAGCCGGGTCGCCGTCGGCAGTGCCCTGCTCGCGCTGGCCAGCTGGGCGGTGGGTCTGGTGCTGGTCATGAACCTGGAGGATCTCTCCGCCGTCTCGCTGCGCACCGTGCAGCTGTTCCAGCTGATCGGCCTGCTCGGGGTGATCCCGGCGGCGGTCCGTCTGGTGGACGATGTCCGCCGTCGGGTCGGCTGGTCGCGCACCGCCGGCAGCACCCTGGTTCTGCTGGCCCTCGCCGGTACGGGGTGGTTCGCTATCGAGTTCATGCTGCTCGCGCCGAACATCTCCTACTGACAGCACGAACCGCCTACCCGACGCCGGCCAGACCGCCCGTCGCGGCCCGTCACCACCTGGAACAGAGGATGCCGACGACCATGAACGACCACATCGAGGGCCGGCCGTTCGTCCGTGACTGTCTGCTCGCGGCCAGCGTCGCCGCACTGACGTTCACGTTGCTGGCGGCGCTGTTCTGGGTGGTGACGCCGCCGGACGCGTTCGCGCTCACCCCGGCGCGGGAGTGGCTGCTGGTCTGTCTCGCCGTCGGGCAGGCACTGCTGCTGTGTCTGCGCCGGGTCCGCCCGCTGGTCTGCCTCGCCGCCGTCGTCGGCGTCCAGGTCGTGATGATCGCGTCGTCGCCACCGGACGCGACGATCCGGGGGTTCGCGCCGTTCGTCGTGGCGTACACCATCGGGGGTCTGCTGCCGGCCCGGCGGTCCTTCGCGCTGGTCGGCGCGGCGGCCGCGGTCGAGACGGCGGCGGCGGTCGGCACCGCCGCGGCGGGATCGTCCGGCCTGCTGCTGCCGGCGGTTGGCCCGGCCGGGTCGAGCGTGCTGTCCTACCTCGGCGGCGCGTTCGTCGGCAGCTACGTGGCCACCCACCGGCGCTATGTGCGGTTGCTCCGTCAGCAGGCCGCCGAGGCGGTCCGGACCCAGCAGGCGAAGGTACGGGCGGCGATCGGCGCGGAACGTACCCAGATGGCCCGGGAGCTGCACGACGTCGCCGCGCACCACCTGTCCGGCATGGTGGTGCAGGCGGCGGCGGTGCAGCAGCTGATCGACCGGGATCCGGCCGCGGCAAAGGAGGGGGTGGCCTGGATCCGGGCGCAGGGCAAGGCGACGTTGGACAATCTGCGGCTGGTGGTCGGGGTGCTGCGGGCCGGCCCGGCGGACCGGACCGACGGTGACGGCCCGGACCCCGACGGCGAGGGCGCCATTCCGGTGCCCGGGCTGGCCGTGCTCGACGAACTGGTCGGGACCGCCCGGGACCTGGGTACGCCGGTCGAATGCGCCATCGACGGGACGCCCCGCCCGGTGTCGCCGATCGCCGACGTGGCGCTCTACCGGACGGTGCAGGAGGCGCTGTCCAACGCCCGGCAGCACGCGCCGGGCGCTCCCGTCCAGGTCACGCTGCGGTACCTGCCGCTTGCGGTGTCGCTGGCGGTGGTGAACGCCCCGCCGGCCCGACGCCCGGAGCCGGCGGTACGGACCAGCAGCGGCGTCGGCCTGGTAGGCATGCGGGAACGGGCCAAGTTGATCGGTGCCCGATTCGCGGCCGGGCCGACCGCCGACGGCGGCTGGTCTGTCACTGTGACGCTGACGGACAACGGAGGTGAGCGGTCGTGACCGCTGCGGAAGCCGGGGCTGACGCCGGGGCCGGGACGATCCGGGTGATGCTGGTGGACGACCAGGCGGTGGTCCGGGCCGGTTTCCGGGTGCTGCTGGAGCAGGCCGCCGACATCGAGGTGGTGGCGGAGGCGTCGAGCGGGTCAGCGGCGGTCACCACCGCCCGACGGCTGCGCCCCGACGTGATCTGCATGGACGTGCGGATGCCCGGCGGGGACGGGCTCACCGCGACCCGGCAGATCCTCGCCGACGCAGCCGGGTCGGCACCGGCGGGGTCGTCGGCGGCCGGGTCGGCACCGGCGGGGTCGTCGGCGGCCGGGTCGGCACCGGCGATCCTGGTGGTGACCACGTTCGACCTCGACGAGTACGTCTTCGGCGCGCTCGAAGCCGGGGCCAGCGGCTTCATCCTGAAGGACTGCGAGCCCGAGGACCTGATCGACGCGATCCGCCGGCTGGCGGCCGGCTACGGTCTGGTCGACCAGACGGTGACCCGCCGGGTGATCGCCGAGTTCGCCCGGCGGCGTCCGGCGGCGTCACCCGAGTCGGCGGCCGCGCAGCAGCTGACCCCCCGGGAGGCGGAGATCGTCCGGCTGCTCGCCAGGGGCCTGTCCAACAACGAGATCGCCGACGAGCTGTTCATCGAGACCAGCACCGTCAAGTCGCATCTGGGGCGGGCGATGGCGAAGATCGGGGTACGGGACCGACTGCAGACCGTGGTGTGGGCGTACCAGAACGGACTGGTCCCCCGCTGACGCCGCTCAGTCCAGGACCGCGTCTCAGTCCAGGACCGCGTCGGCCTCGATTTCCACCCGCACGTCCGGGGCGTACAGCACCTCGACGCCGATCAGCGACGACGGTGGGAACGGCTGCGGGATAGCGAGTTCGTCGGCCACCCTCGCGACGCCGGCCATCAGGTCGTCCATCTGCTCCGGGGTCCACTCGGTGACGTAGAACCGCAGTCGGACCACGTCCGTGAAGCTCGCGCCGGCACCGGCGAGACCGCGCGCGGTGTTGCGCAACGCCTGCGCCACCTGGTCGGCGAGCTCGTCGGTGTCGCCGACCGGCCTGCCGTCGGCGTCCCGCCCGACCTGGCCGGCGACGTGCACCTGGCGACTGCCGGTGCCGATCGACACGTGATGGTACGGGACGGGCCGGGCCATCCCCTCCGGGGACAGCAGCTGCACGGTGGTCATTGCGGGTTTCCCATCGTCGAACACGAACGCCATCAGGTATCAGATGTCTACCTGGTATCCGAAGGGAACTTCAACGATACTAGGTGTCATGCCGGAAACCACCCTCGCGGAAGCTGACTCCCCACTCAATGCCGAGCAGCGGGAGCTACTGGACCAGGTACTGGACAAATGGTCGTTACGGGTGCTCGAGACGCTGTGCGGGCGGCCGTTGCGGTTCAACGAGCTACGCCGGGAGATCCCGGCGGTCACCCAGAAGTCGCTGACCGCCACGCTGCGCCGACTCGAACGCAACGGCATGGTCGAACGGGTCGTCACCGGCACCCGCCCGCTCGCCGTCGAGTACCGCATCGCCCCGCTGGGCAAGGCCCTGCAGGACCTCGTCGACGCCCTCTTCGGCTGGACCGCCGCCAACTACGCCGAGGTCGAACGCGCCCGCCGCCGCTTCGACGATGAGGTGACGCAGGCAAGCGTGAAGTCGTGACCGGCCGCGCCCCGCCGCCCGCACCCGCAGGCCGGGCATCCGCCGCCGTCCGATGTCGAGGGTGAGCGCCTGCCACGGACCGACGACCGGACTGTTCGCCCTGCCCACCTGCGGCATCGTAGGACCCACCGGCAGGCACTGCCCTACAAGATCGCAGCCAGCACGTAATCGCCCGTACGGCCAATCGATCTATCGATCGGCTGAGGCGGGCATCAGCCGTTGCGCGTCGCGGATGTGACCAGCGCGTCAATCCCGGCCGGGAGCCGAGCAGGAGTCTAGAAGGCGCCGTCAACGTCATGGTAGGAATGCGCCCTGACATGGGTAGACGTGCCGATGCACCCCATCGACCCACGCTTCCCTGGCTCCTGCGGTGGCCGACGTCGACAACGCAAACGTAAGAGGACGGAGTTCGCGTGACACGGGCCTTGTCAGCAGGCGCGGCGCACACCCGCTCCGGTGACCACCGCCGCCGGTGGTTGACCCGCGGCAGCATCGTGCGCCTGCTCCGGCTCCTGGTGGCCGTACCACTGGTCGCCGTCATCGGATTCGCCGGAATCGCCCTGCAGGGCACCGTCCGGCAGGTGATCAACACCAACCGGGTCACCGACCTGGTACAGCTCTCCGCAGAGGCGGGCACGCTCGCCCGCGCGTTGCAGGCCGAACGGGTGGTCGCCGCCGTGGAGCTGACCGCCGAACGGGAGACTGCCAGCGACAGCTACGCGCAGCAGGTCGCCCGGACCGACGCGGCGATCGCCACGTTCCAGCAGCAACGGACCGAGGTGACGGGGGACAACCCCGTCCTACGCCGCGTCGACGCCGGGCTCGACGCGCTGACCACCGTTCGCGAACAGGTCCGCTCCAGCCCACGCGTGTCGCTGTCGGCGATCGCCTTCAGCTACCGGATCCTCATCGCCGACCTGCTCGCCTTCCGCACCTCGGTGGTCGCCGAGAACTCGGCGGCCACCGCCGACCTGGTCCGGGCGGCGGTCGCGGTGTCGGAAGCGAGCGAGGCCATCGGGCAGCAGCAGATCATCGTGCTGCGCAGCCTCGGCAGCCCGCTGACCGCCGCCGGTCAGCAGGAGAGCGCCGGCGCGCAGGCCCGGTTCGTCGAGGCCAGCAACTCGTTCCTCGAACTGGCCGGGCAGGAATGGGTGGTGCGCTGGGAGCAGATCGGCACCGACCCGCAGGTCGTCGCCGGTCAGCGCCTACAGGACCAGGTGGGGCGGACCCTGCCCGGCGAACGGTTCGGGATCAACGCGGACGCCTGGGTCGAGGCCACCGAGGGGTGGATCGGTCAGCTGTTCGGGATCCAGCGCCAGATGGACGCCGCGGTGGCCGACGCGGTGGCGGCCGAGCGTCAGCAACGGCTCTACGCCGCGGTGCTGCAGGGTGTCGGCATCCTCCTCGTACTGGTCCTCACCGCAGCGCTCACCGGTGTGGTGGCCCGGCGGATCACCAAACGGCTACGCAGCCTCCGCAACATCGTGACCACCGTGGCGTACGACCGGCTGCCGGCCGTGGTCCGCGAACTCGACGCCGCCGCGCCCGGCACCGTCCAGCCCGACGAGGTGGCCGACCGGTCGGTGTCGGAGTTCCCGATCACCGGTACCGACGAGATCGCCGAGGTGGCGACCGCGACCCGCGCGCTGCACCGCGAGGCGGTACGGGTCGCCGGCGTACAGGCGGTGCTGCGGTCCAACGTCTCGGAGATCTTCGTCCACCTGTCCCGACGCGAGCAGCGACTGGTCGACGCGATGCTGGCCCAGGTCGACCGGGTGGAGCGTGACGAGACCGACCCGGACCGGCTCGAACAGCTCTACCAGCTGGACCACCTCGCCACCCGGATGGCGCGGATCAACCAGAGCCTGCTGGTGCTCGGTGGTTCCGGCATTTCCCGGGTACGGCGGGAAGCGGTGCCGCTGGACAACGTGATCCAGGCCGCGCTCTCCCAGATCGAGCACTACATCCGGGTACGGATCGGCACGGTCGACCGGGAGCTGTCGGTCGCCGGCACGGCCGTCGACGAGGTCGCGCACCTGCTCGCCGAACTGCTGGACAACGCGACCAGGTACTCGCCGCCGGAGACCGAGGTGATGGTCACCGGGCACGCGCTGTCCGACCGGGCCATCGTCGAGGTGGTGGACCAGGGCGTCGGGCTCTCCGAGCAGCGGTGTGCCCAGCTCAGTGCCCAGCTGGCCAGCCCTGGGACGGTGGACGTGTCGGGCGTACGGGCGATGGGTCTCAGCGTTGTCGCCCGGCTGGCCGCCCGGCACGGCGTCCGGGTCGAGCTGCGTCCCGGAGCATCCGGTGGCACGGTCGCCGAGATCATGATGCCCGCCTCGGTCATCACCCGCCGGCCGGTGCAGAATCCCGAGCCGGCACCGGCCCTCGCCTGGCATGCCCGGCCGTCGCTGGTCGGCGGTCGGCCGATCGTACCGGCGGCCTTTGGCGGCGACCGGCCGGTGATCAACGCCGGCCGGGCCACGGTGAAGGCACCAGCGCCGCTGTTCCGCCCGACACCCGCACCCGATTCGGCGCCGTCACCCCCGCCCGCGCCCCCAGCCCCGCCCGCGTCGACGCCTCCACTGCCGCCGACGTCGGCCCCGGCGCCCGCGTCAGTTCCCCCGCTCACGTCAGCGCCGCCGTTCACTCCGGCGCCCCCGCCCACGTCAGCTCCCCCGCTCACGTCAGCTCCCCCAGAGGTGCCGGCAGCGGCATCCGCGTCGGTGTCCGTACCCGCCCCCACGCGGCCGGTGTCAGCCCCGCCGACGGCCGCGACAGCGGCCACGGTGGGAACGGCGGTGGCCGAGGCCCGGCGTAAGGTCAACGGCTGGTTCAAGACGGCGATGGACGGCGATTCGGTGATCGTCACCTGGCCGAACGACGAAGGTGAACGGTGGACGGCCGCCACGACCGCAGTCGCCACCGCCGCGACCACCACCGCCACGAGCGCAGCCGACCAGGTCGGGTTGCCGCGCCGCGTACCGCAGCACCACCTGATCCCCGACGCGCCGCAGCCCGCTTCCGACGCGCCCCGCAAGCTCGACCCGGGCGCCGTGTCGGCGGCGATGTCGGCCTACGCCAAGGGCGTGGCCGGACGTCGCGCCCCCACCTCCGCCTGACGCTGACCCTCCCACCTCTCCCGACCTGGAGCGCCGCCGTGACGAGCCCGAACGATTTGAGCTGGCTGTTGCAGAACTTCGTCAGTCAGACCCCAGAGGTCAGCCACGCCCTTGCCATCTCGACCGACGGGCTGGTCCTCGCGCACAACTACGGCCTGCCCCGGGACCGGGCCGACCAGCTCGCCGCCACCGGCAGCGGCCTCATCGCCCTGCTCGTCGGGGCGGCCCGCTTCTTCGAGGCGGGAACGGTGATCTCCAACGTGACCCAGATGGACGGCGGATTCATGTTCTGCATGTCGTTCAGCGACGGCGCGTCGCTGCTCGTACTAGCCTCCCCCACCTGCGACGTCGGCCAGGTCTCCTACGAGATGACCGACCTGGCGAACCGGATGGGCGAGGCGCTCACCCCGGCGGTCCGTGCCGAACTGCTGCGGGCCCTGTGATCGGCATGCGACGCCTGACCTGGTGGACACGCCCCCACGCCGCCGCCCGCTCCGACCGTCGTCGGCTGCTCGCCGCCGGCCTGACCGGCGTCCTGGCCGTCAGCACCGCCGGATGCTTCGGCGGATCGGGCGAAACGCCGCAGCTGATCAAGGTCGGCATGCTCGCCAACATCGACGGCCAGCTCGAAGCACCCGGTGACGAGCTACGCGACGGGTTCCAGCTCTACCTGGACATGCACGATGGCCAGCTCGGCGGCCACCCGGCCGAGATGGTCATCGGCGACGAGGGGTACGAGAGCGGAGTGGCCGTCGAGTCGGCCACCCGGCTGCTGGAGCAGGACGGCGTCTCCGCGATCACCGGCATCATCAACGGCGGAAACGTCACCGCCATCCTGCCGCTGATCAACGAACACCAGGTGCCGCTCGTCGGCGGGCTGGGCCGACCCGAGCTGGACGACGTGACGTACGTCTGGCACACCAACCTGCTCTCCGAAGAGCCCGGCGTCGCCATGGCACCGTTCGTCAAGCAGGAGGTCGGCAACGGCCGCGTGTACGCCATCGGGCCGGACTTCCAGGGTGGCCGCGACGAGCTGCGCGGCTTCGTCGACACCTTCAAGTCGCTCGGCGGCCGGATCGCCAACCCCACCGGGCAGGCCGTCTTCTCCCCGTTCCCGGGCACCACCGACTTCGGGCCGTACCTCGACGAGATCGCCCAGACCGGTGCCGACGCGATCTACTGCTTCTTCGACGCCCAGAGCGCCATCTCCTTCGTCCAGCAGTACGCCGAGTCGGACGTCGCCGACCTGCCGCTCTACGCGGCGGGCTTCGTGACCGAACCGGCTAGCCTCGACGCGCAGGGCGCCGCAGCGGAGGGCATCTACAACGGGCTGAACTACTCCCCCGACCTGGACAACGCGGCCAACCGGGAGTTCGTCGCCGCCTGGAACGCCACCTACCCCGGCCGGACGCCGACCTCGATCGTGATGGCGTCGTACGACGCGGCGGCCGTGCTGGACCGGGCGATCACCGCGGCCGGGGTCAACCCGACACCGGCGGAGATCAACGCGGCGATCGCCGGGCTGGGGCAGCTCACCAGCCCGCGCGGGCCCTGGCAGTTCGCCAAGACCACCCACGCCCCGATCCAGAAGTGGTACCTGCGCCAGGTCCGCCGCGACGGCCGGGCACTGGCCAACGTGGTGGTGTCCGAGCTGACCACCCTCGGCGGCTGAGGGTGCCGTCGCACCCCGACCGAAGGCAATAGCTACCAGTCGATGCGTTTCGACGCGTCGAATGGCGGGGCGGACGGCGGGGCGGACGAGGCGCGGACCGCCAGGGTCGGGCGGAACCCGATCTCCCGGTGAACGTGCCCCGGCCGGGCCTCGTCCAGCAGCAGTTCGGCGGCGGCCCGGCCCAGCCGGTACTTCGGCTGGCTGACCGTGGTCAGCGCGGGTGCCAACCGACGGGCGAACGGCAGGTCGCCGTAGCCGACGACCGAAATGTCCGCCGGCACCCGGGCGCCGGCCGCAGCCAACCCGTCCAGCAGGCCCAGCGCCGCCGTGTCGTTGAGACAGACCACCGCGGTCACCGGCGGGGTCGCGGCGAGGATCAGCGCCGCCGCCGAGGCGGCGGCTTCGACCAGCGGCGGCGGATGCAACGGTACGCGGACGTCCAGCAACGCCGTCGCCGGGTCGAGACCGGCTGCGGCCAGTGCCTCCCGTACGCCGTCGCGACGGCGGGCCACCGGCCCGGCGTCCCGGGTGCCGCCGAGGAACGCGATCCGGCGGTGCCCCAGCCCGACCAGATGCTCACCGGCCAGCCGGCCACCGGCGACGTCGTCGACCGCGACCGCGCACAAGTCGAGCTCTGCGCGTGGATGGTCGATCAGCACGACCGCCATGCCGTGCCGACTCATCCACAGCAGCGGTGCCGGGTCCGCACCGACCGGCGCGATGATGACGCCCCGTACCGCCTGGGTCTGCAGCAGTTTCAGCAGCTGCCGTTCCTTGGCCGGGCGCAGGTCGATGCTGCAGGCCAGCACCAGACAGCCGTGCTCGGCGAGCTCGTCCTCGATGCCCCGGTTGACCTCGGCGTAGAACGGGTTCGCCAGGTCCAGGGTGACGCTGGCGACGATCGGGCTGGGCCGGCCGCGCAACTGCCGGGCCGGACCGTTCGGCACGTAGCCGACGGACTCGATCACGTCCTCCACCCGGCGGCGGGTCGCCGGCGCGACGATCGCCGGTCGGCTCAGCACGTTGGCCACGGTGGAGACCGACACGCCAGCAGCCCGAGCGACCTCACGCATACCGATCCGTCGTACCGGTCCGCCGTCACCCACTGTCGCCACCCTCCCACCACGCCGCCGGATCATCGCAGCTAGCGCCCCGGGTTTCCGACAGTTGCCGGTAGTCCCGGCAACTGCGGCCGCATAGCCTGACGGCTACAGCCTATAAAGGAGTGTGGATGGGAAGACTCGGCAGATCGTGGGTGGCGGCCACT
The DNA here is from genome assembly GCF_003751085.1 of Micromonospora sp. Llam0. Lineage (NCBI taxonomy): Bacteria > Bacillati > Actinomycetota > Actinomycetes > Micromonosporales > Micromonosporaceae > Micromonospora > Micromonospora sp. Llam0. Next base: position 4,977,974 of record NZ_RJJY01000001.1, read on the forward strand.
GTGGTCCTTCCGCTGGCCGTGGTAGCCATGTTCGGCGCATCGTCACCGGCGTACGCTCAGCCGGCACCATCGATCGTGGTGTCCGATGGAGTCACCCAGCCGGTGTTCGGCTACGCGGACGCGATCCGGGAAAAACTGTTCATCGACTCGACCTTCGACAGCGACGGTGACGGGCTGCGCGACATCATCGCGTTCGACGTCATCCGCCCGGCCGCCACCGCCGACGGGCTGCGGGTACCCGTGATCATGGATGCCAGCCCGTACTACACGACGCTGTGCCGGGGCAACGACTCCCAGTGCAAGCAGCACCTCGACGACGACGGCCTACTTGACCAGTGGCCGCTGTTCTACGACAACTATTTCGTGCCGCGCGGGTACGCGATCATCCTGCTGGACATGGTCGGCACCGGCGCCTCCACCGGCTGCCCGACCACCAACGCCAACCAGGACAACCTCAGCGCCAAGCAGGCCGTCAACTGGCTCAACGGGCGGGCGGTCGCCCGCGACGCGGCCGGCGACGCGGTCACCGCGGACTGGCACAACGGCCACACCGGCATGATCGGCAAGTCGTACGACGGTTCGCTGGCCATGGCGACCGCGGTGACCGGAGTCAAGGGGCTGACCACGATCGTGCCGATCGGCGGCCCCGCCGAGTACTACGACTACGTACGCAGCAACGGAGTGGTGACCCGGGGCAACAGCTACCCGTCGTACCTCGCCAACGTGGTCACCAACCCTGACCGCCGCGACTACTGCCGGCCGGTGCGCGACGAGCTGGCCGCCAACGACGGCGACGAGCACGGCGACTACACCGCTTTCTGGAACGAGCGCAGCTACGTCAAGAAGGTCGGCAAGATCACCGCGAGTGTCTTCCTGGTGCACGGAATCAACGACGACAACGTACGCGCCGACCACATGAGCAAGTTCTGGTACGCGCTGACCGAACACGACGTCACCCGCAAGTTGTGGATCACCCAGACCGGGCACGTGGACCCGTTCGACTTCCGGCGCGCCGAGTGGGTGGCGACCCTGCACCGCTGGTTCGACTTCTGGCTGCACCAGGTACCGAACGGGATCATGGACGAACCCCGGGTGGACGTGGAGCGGGCCGCCGATGTGTGGGAGACGTACACCGACTGGCCGGTGCCCGGCAAGGCCGACACCGAGATCTTCCTGCAGCCCGGCGCGGACGGTGCCGGTGGACTCGGGCTGGTACCGGTCGCGGACCCGGTGACCGAGAGCTTCCAGGACAATCCGTCGCAGAGCCAGAACACGATGATCCTCAACCCGGAGGCGGTGCAGCCGCACCGGTTGGTCTACCTGTCCGAGCCGCTGACCGCACCGCTGCACATCTCCGGCACCCCGCAGATCAGGATCCGGGCGTCGGCCGACCAGGCCGACACCCATCTCGGGGCGGTCCTGGTCGACTACGGCACCGCCGAACGGGTGGCGCACCGTGCCTCCGGCCAGGGCATCATCACCCTGCCCACCAAGGACTGCTGGGGCGAGGCGAGCGCCACCGACGACGGCTGCTACCGGCAGACCGAGAAACAGCTGACCACCGCCGACCACGAGCTGGTCAGCAAGGGCATCATGGACGCCAGCAACCGGCAGTCGATCCGGGTCGACGTCCCGCTGGAGCCGGGCACGAAGTACAACTTCAGCTTCCCGCTGCTGCCCGAGGACTACGTCTTCGCGCCCGGTCACCGGATCGGCGTGATCCTGGTGGCGTCCTACCCGCAGTACTCGAGTCAGTCGGTACAGACCAGGGCCAACATCGACGTGGCCCTCAAGACCAGCCGGATCGTGCTCCCGGTGGTCGGCGGCACCACCGCCGCACACGCCGCCGGCCTCTGAACCGACGGTCCCGCCCCGGGCTACCGCAGTCCGGGGCGGGACCGACAGGTCACCGGGCCGTCGGTCAGCGGACCGGGTCACCAGGACGGGTCACACGGCGGGTCACACGGCGGCGAGCAGGCCGGTGAGCGTCGCGGTGTCCACCCCACCGGGGAAACCGCGCAACAGCACGCCGCCCCGGGCGATCAGCACCACCGCCGGCGGCTCGCGCACCGCGTACGCCCGCCAGATCGTCCCGTCGTCGTCGACCAGCACCGGATGCTCCACCCGGTGGCGGCGCAGGTAGTCCTGCACCTGCGCCGGGTCGTCCTCAGCGCCGACCACTCCGACGAACACCACCCGGTCGGCGTTCGCCCTGGCCAGGTCACTGAGGGCGGCCTGCTGGTCGGCGCAGGTCGTGCACCAGGAGGTGAAGAAGGTCAGCACCACCGCCCGGTCGGCCCACAGATCGGCCAACGCCAGCGGGGTGCGGTCGGTCAACGTACCGCTGACCGCCGGTGCCGGCGGGGAGTCGGTCGGGGCCGGACGCAGCGCGAGATCGGTCGGCGCCGGGCCGGGCAGGGTCAGCACTCCGCCGGGCACCGGCGACGCCACCGGGTGCGTCACCGGGCCGTCGGCGTCATCCCCGGCGGCGTCCCCGGTAGTACAGCCGGCCAGCGCCGCCGCCAGCGTGCCGGCGAGCAGCAGGCGGGCACCGGTCAGCCGACGGGGTCGGGCAGTCACGACGGCACCACGGCGACCAACGCCGGGCCTTCGCTGTCGTCGCGGGTCAGCGCGATCGGCGTACGGTCGTCGACGACCAGCCGGTAGCCGCCACGCTGCGCCACCACGACCGGTACGGCGAACTCGCAGTACGTCGGGATCCGCTCCACTTCAAGGTCCTCCTCGAAGGCCGCGACCGAGGTCCCCGGCGGCAGCTCACCGGCGGCGAGCACTTCACCGGCCGGACCGAGGACCCGAAACGGCGCCCGGTTGTGGAAGAACGTGTACGCACCGGTGCCGGCGCAGTCCACCCCTACCGGGCGGATGTTGATGTCCCGGACCAGCACCCGCACGGTGACCGCCGACCGCGGCTCCGGTTGCGCCGCGCCGCCGCAGGCCGCCAGGGCCAGGGCGGCCCCCGCCGCGCCGACCAGCAGCGCGGCGAGGACCGACTCGCGGTGACGGGACGACCTGGTCAAGACTTGTTCACGCGGCACGTCTCGGTCACGGTCTTCGTCGGGTCGCTGACCGAGGTGGCGGTCAGTTTGATGTAGCCGGTCGACACCGCGTCGGCGGCGGCGGCGACCGACACCTTCACCGTGGTCGACCTGCCGAACTCGGCGGTGGCCAGCTCGTTGGGCAGCTCCGAACGCCAGCCGATCCCGGCCGCCCGGGTCGACAGCCGGTACACGTCGGCGTCGAGGTACGCCGCGGCATCCTCCGGATGCTGCTGACCGCCGGCCGAGTAGCTGCCCGTGTTGGTCAGTTCGAACGAGCAGGTGACGCCCCGGTTGGTCGGCTTGCTGTTCGGCGTGGTGACGGCGCCCCGGGACAGGCCGACACCGTGTGTGCTGGGACCGCCGGCACCGTCCAGGGACCGCACCCCGACGGTGTACGACAGCACGCCGTGACTGTCCCGGCGCAGGTCGAGAATGTAGAAGTGCAGCCGGTTGGCCTCGTCGACGTACTCGAACTCGCTGCCGGAGCCGGTGCCGGCGTGGAACAGCGCGTCGGAGAGCTGCCGGTAGTCGCCCATGGTGATCTTCTGCGGGGTGCCGTCCGGCTGGTAGAAGTCGACCATGTCGATGTCCTGCGGGTTGGCGTCGACCACCCACACGAACGGGGCGCTGTCGGCGTTCTTGGTCTTGCTCAGCAGCACCCCGGAGTCCGGGGTGAACGAGTCGGCGCCCATCCGGTCGACGACCTCGACGGTGTAGTTGTTGAAGTTGCCGCCGCCGCAGAGCGGGTCGGCGCTGGTGCTGCAGGCCGGCGACCGGTCCCGGTCCATGGCGATGTTGATGCCGGTCAGGCCGTTGCGGCCGGCGTCGACCGACCGGGCGGTGACCTCGGCGACGACGATCCCGGACGAGGCCAGCGCCTCGCGGGACACCCGCAGCAGATGTTCCTCACCCAGCAACCCGATTTTGATCTTGTCGCGGACCATGTGCAGCGAACCCATCGAGGTGCCGCCGGTCTGTGGGATCTGCCAGCGGCTGTGCGGGCCGCCCGGCCCGTTGAACGACCCGCGCGACATCATCCCCCAGATGCCGGTGTAGGTGCGGCGCAGCGGGGTGCCGTACGGGTTGTTGTAGTTGTCGCCGATGCTCAGCAGATGACTCAGCTCGTGCGCGTACACCGCGATGCCGGAGCTCTCCACCTGGGTCGACGATCTGCCGTCGGCGTTCGGCCAGATCGACGCCGCCGCCTTCCACGAGGTCCACTCGACGTAGCGGGTCCGGGCCCAGTTCGGCAGGTTCGGATCCGGCGGGCCCCAGGCGTCCGGCACGTCCTCCTTCGTCTGGAACATCATCTGGCCGAACTCCTGCCAGGTCGACGACTCGTCCTGACCGGCAGAGAGGATGAAGACCAGCTCGTACGAGTCGGCCACCTCGTCGCCGACCGCCGCCCGCCAGGCACCGAGCCCGTCGGTACGGATGTTGCGGGCGCACTGCTCGCCGGCCGGGCAGGCACCCGGGTTGAACCCGTTGTCGATGCCGTACTGGTAGGACTTCGACGGCATCTCGTACGGGCCGAAGCCGGTCAGATCGACGCCGTACCTGCCGTTGGAGTCCTGCATCCAGTATTCGTGCAGCGTGTGACCCTTGTTCAGGTCGTTCGGAGTGTTCAGGAAGTCGGTGTAGAACTGCGTCACCTGGTCACGGGGGATGTTCGCGGCGCTCGCCTGCGGGTTGCCGAAGGGCGTCGAGCGGGCCCGCTGGGTCACCACGAACGGCTGATCAGGATAGTCCAAGGTGACCAGTGCGATGTCGAAGTTGCGCTCCGATCCGGTCACCGTCGGGTCGGCCCAGTCGCGGCCCGGCACCGCCACCCAGTCTTCCCAGGTCATCGTGTCCGGGTTCTGCCAGTACTGCGGGTCGAGCACCTCGAACGGCCCACCGCCACCGGCCGGGTTGCCGGGCGCGGCGAGGGCGGTGCCCACGCCCGCCGGCACGAGCAATGTGGTTGCGACGGCCGCGCCGAGTAGCGCGCGGCGCACCGGACGTCTGATGGACAGTAGGCGCATCGGGGGTCACCTCTCGTCGAGGGAGCTGGCCGGCACCGAATCTATAATCATCGAGGTTCACCGGTCACCGTGCAGCTGTCGCCGACATGTGTCGATCTCTTCCGACACCTGCAGGAGTCGGGATCGGCGGCGCCTTGCGGCGCGGCGCGGCGCGGCGCGGCGCGGCCGAAGGTGGTTACTCGACGGTGGTCGGGGCACCGCCGCAGGATGTGTGACGACCGGGGGTACGGATTGCAGGCGGATCTGCAGCGCATCGTGGACACCGTCGCTGCCCGGGTCGGCCGACCGGCGTTGATCGAGGACCGCAGCCAGCGGGTCGTGGTCTACAGCGAACACGACGGTCCGATGGATGACGTACGCCGCGACTCGATTCTGCGCCGGCACACCGCCGCCGAGGTCGTCGCCTGGTTCCGCGACATCGGGATCATGACGGCCCGCGCCCCGGTCCGTACCCCGGCCTGCCCCGACCTGGAACTGCTGCCCCGGGTCTGCGTACCGGTGCGACACCGGGACCTGCTACTCGGCTTCGTCTGGTTCATTGATGCCGACGGCACCATGTCCGACGCCGACATCGCCGCCGCCGTCGAGGCCGCTGCGGATCTGGCGTTGGCGTTGTACCGCACCAATCTGATAGGTGAGCTGGCCTCGCAGCGGGAGGCCGAAGCCGCCCGTACGCTGCTGTCCGACTCGGCCGACGTGCGCGACGAGGTGGTCCGGTCACTGTTGTCCGACGGCGTGGTCACCAGCGACGGTCAGAGCACCGCGCTGGTCGCCCAACCGGTGCCGGCACCCGGTCATGTCCTCGACGAGACGGCTCGGATCGCCCTGGAACAGGCCCTGGTCGCCACCCGGCGGTGGGTGGGTGCCCGGGAGGCCCTGCATCTGGTCCGGCACGACCACGGGGTGCTGCTGCTGCGCGACGCGCGGCTGACCGGGCGGGGCTCACCGCCGGCGACCGCCACCCAGCTGAGCAGCGCCCTGGCGACTATCACCGGCCGGCTCGCTCCGGTGCAGCGGGTCGTCGTCGGGCTCGGCCAGCCGCGTCACCGGCTCGCCGACACCGTGCACTCCTACACGGAGGCGCTGAACGCCGCGCGGGTCGGGGTCCGACTGCCGGCACTCGGCCCCGTGGTCACCTGGGCCAATCTGGGCATATACCGGCTGTTATCGCAGCTGGACGATCATCAACTGGACGTCGCCGGGGTGCATCCCGGGCTGGCGCGGATGCTGCGGGACGACACCCACCAGGTGCTCCTGGAGACCCTGGAGGTCTACCTGGACCTGGCTGGCAATGCGCACGCCGCGGCCGAGACGCTGCGCCTGCACCGCACCACGCTCTACTACCGGCTGCAGCGGGTGGAGCAACTCGCCGGCACCGACCTCAAGGACGGCAACGAACGGCTCTGCCTGCACCTGGCACTCAAACTGCACCGGCTGGCCCGCCCGGCCCGACCGGTCGGTTGACCGGCCGGTCAGCTCCACCCCGGTGCCGCCTCGGTACCCGGTAGCTCGGTCCACTGCCAGCGGCTGCCGTCCCAGCCGTTGCGCCACACCTCGCCGGGCACTGCGAGGTCGAAGGCCGCGATCCCGCCGAGATCGCCAAGACCGTCGTCTCGTCGACGGATCCACTCGCCGACATCGACGGGTTCCTCTCCGCGATGCGGCGGCTGGCCGAGCTCGGCGTCAGCAAGGTCTGGGTGAACCCGGACACCTCCGACCCGACCGGTTGGGTGAGTCAGGTCGGCGAACAGGTGGTGCCCCGGCTGCGCGAGCTGTAACGCGCCCCGCCGACCGGCACCTGTGCCACGATGACCGCATGGTGACGACGATCGGCATGCTCGGCGGCATGAGCTGGGAAAGCAGCGCACACTACTACCGGCTCGCCAACGAGCTGGTCCGCGACCGGCTGGGTGGGCACCATTCGGCGCGGTGCGTGCTCTACTCGGTCGACTTCGCCGACATCGAACGACGGCAGGCAGCCGGAGAATGGGACGAGGCCGCCGACCTGCTCGCCGACGCGGCCCGGCGGGTCGAGGCGGCCGGCGCCGACCTGCTGCTGCTGTGCACCAACACCATGCACAAGGTCGCCGACCAGGTCGCCGCCGCGATCGACATCCCGTTGCTGCACATCGCCGACGTCACCGCTGACGCGGTCCGCAGCCACGGGCTGCACACGGTCGGTCTACTCGGCACCGCGTTCACCATGGAGCAGGACTTCCTACGCGACCGGCTGGCCGGCCACGGCCTGACCGTCCTGGTGCCCGACGCAGCGGACCGCAAGATGGTCCACTCGGTCATCTACGACGAGCTGTGCCTCGGGGTGGTCAGCGAGTCGTCCCGGGCCAGGTACCTGAAGGTGATCGAGCGGCTGATCGCCGCCGGCGCACAGGGCGTGGTGCTCGGCTGCACCGAGATCGAGCTGCTGGTCCGCCAGGAGGACACCCCGCTGCTGCTCTTCCCGACCAGCCGGCTGCACGTCGCCGCCGCCGTCGACCAGGCGATCGCCGCCGAGGTGACGGTCACCGCCTGAGCCGCCGCGGGTCCCGTTCGACGGGCGTCCCCGGCGGGCGTCCCCGGCGGATCGACGCCCGCCGGGGGACCTGACATCCGGCGGTTCAGACGGTACGGGCCAGTCGGTCGGCGAGCAGCTTGGCGAACCGGGCCGGGTCGTCCAGTTCACCGCCCTCGGCGAGCAGCGCGGTGCCGTACAGCAGCTCGGCGGTCTCGGCCAGCGCCGGATCGTCGGCGCGGGCACCGTACGCCTCGCGCAGCCCGGTGACCAGCGGGTGGGTCGGGTTCAGCTCCAGGATCCGCTTGATCTTCGGCCCGTCCTGGCCCATCGCCCGGTACATCCGTTCCAGCGCCGGGGTCATGTCCGCGGCGTCGCCGACCAGGCAGGCCGGCGAGGTGGTCAACCGGGTGGACAGCCGTACCTCCTTGACCTGCTCGTCGAGCGTCTTGCCCAGCCAGGACAGCAGCGGGGCGTACGTTTCCTTCTGCTGTTCCCGCTCCGGGTCGGACTCGGCGGTGTCGTCGTCGCCGGCCAGGTCGACCTGGCCCTTGGCGATCGACCGCAGCTTCTTGCCGTCGTAGTCGGCGACCGACTCGACCCACATCTCGTCGACCGGGTCGGTGAGCAGCAGGACCTCGTACCCCTTGGCCTTGAACGCCTCCATGTGCGGCGAGTTCTCGATCATCGTCCGGGACTCGCCGGTCATGTAGTAGATGTCCTCCTGACCGTCGGGCATCCGCTCGATGTACCCGGCCAGGGTGGTCAACTGCTCCGGGTCGTGGGTCGAGGCGAACGACGAGATGTCCAGGATCGCCCGCTGGTTCTCGTAGTCGTTGAGCAGGCCTTCCTTCACCGCCCGGCCGAGCTGGGTCCAGAACGTGCGGTACCGGTCGGCGTCGTTGTCCATCAGCTCCTTGAGCGAGGAGAGCACCTTCTTCACCAGCCGGCGCCGGATCAGCTGGATCTGCCGGTCCTGCTGCAGGATCTCCCGGCTGATGTTCAGCGACAGGTCCTGCGCGTCGACGACACCCTTGATGAACCGCAGGTACTCCGGGACCAGCGCCTCGCAGTCGTCCATGATGAACACGCGCTTGACGTACAGTTGCACGCCGCGCCGGGCGTCCCGCATGAACAGGTCGAACGGCGCCTGCGCCGGCACGAACAGCAACGCCTCGTACTCGAAGGTGCCTTCGGCCTTCATGTGGATGATGTCGAGCGGGTCGTTCCAGTCGTGGCTGACGTGCTTGTAGAACTCCTTGTACTCGTCGTCGGTGACCTCGGAACGGGGCCGCGCCCACAGCGCCTTCATCGAGTTGAGGGTGACCACCTCGCTGGTGGTCTCCCCGTCGGATTCACCGGGACGCTCGGTGGTGGTGCGGATCGGCCAGGCGATGAAGTCCGAGTACCGCTTGACGATCTCCCGGATCTTCCACTCTTCGGTGTAGTCGTGCAGCTGGTCGTCCTTGTCCTCGGGCTTGAGGTGCAGGGTGACCGTGGTGCCCTGGGGCGCCTCGTCGAGCGTCTCGATGGTGTAGGTGCCCTCGCCGGACGACTCCCAGCGGGTCGCCTCGGTTTCCCCGGCCCGCCGGGTGGTCAGGACGACCCGGTCGGCGACCATGAAGGTGGCGTAGAAGCCGACGCCGAACTGCCCGATCAGCTCCTGGGCGGCGGCTTCCTTGGATTCCTTCATCTTGCGCAGCAGCTCGGCCGTGCCGGACTTGGCGATCGTGCCGATCAGACTGACCACCTCGTCACGGGACATGCCGATGCCGTTGTCCCGCACGGTGAGGGTGCGCTGTTCGCGGTCGGCCTCAACCTCGATGTGCAGGTCCGACGTGTCGACGTCGAGATCCTTGTCGACCAGCGCCTGCAAGCGCAGTTTGTCCAGCGCGTCGGAGGCGTTCGAGATCAACTCGCGCAGGAAGATGTCCTTGTTCGAGTAGATCGAATGGACCATCAGCTGCAAGAGCTGGCGCGCCTCGGCCTGGAATTCACGCGTCTCGACCCCGGTGCTCACCTGGATTCCCTCCTGGAGACGAATTGCCGTCGGAAGCCTGGCTTCCACCGAGAATCGTACGGTCCGGGTCGGCCGGATAGCCGGCCACCTCGGTCGCCTTGAGTGTCGCCCACACCCGCTCGCCGCGACGCAGGTCAAGGTGGGCGGCCGCCGCCGCGGTCACGTCCGCTCCGACCGGTAACGGCCCGGCCAGCTCGACCCGCAGCCGGTCACCGTTGCGGGCGACGCTGCTGACGGTGGCCGGCCACGAGTTGCGCGGGCTGCCGTCCGGACGCTGCCGGTAGAGCGCCACCGCCGACGGCGGGAACGCCACGAACACGTCGCCGCGCAGCGGCTCGGCGGCGACCAGCCGGAAGCCGCCGGGTAGCGTGACGCCGGTCCCGTCCCCGCTGCCCCGGTACAGGTTGAGCCCGACCAGCCGGGCCACGTAGTCGCTGCGCGGGCGGGCGGTGACGGTGGCCGCGTCAGCCGACTGCACCAGCCGGCCGTCCTCGACGATCACCAGCCGGTCGGCGAGCATCATCGCGTCCAACGGATCGTGGCTGACCAGCACGGCGACGCCGGCGTGTGCGGCGAGGTGCTGCCGCAGGTGGGCGCGGGTCTCCGCCCGGGTGCGGGCGTCGAGCGCGGCGAGCGGCTCGTCGAGCAGCAGCAGTTGCGGGCGTACGGCGAGTGCCCGGGCCAACGCGACCCGCTGCGCCTGCCCGCCGGACAGTTCCCGGGGCCGGCGTCGGGCGTGTCCGGTCAGCCCGACCCGGTCCAGCCAGCCGGCTGCGACGTCGCGCGCGACGCGACGCGGCACGCCGTGGCTCCGCGGCCCGAACGCCACGTTGTCCAGCGCGGTCAGGTGCGGGAACAGCAGGTAGTCCTGGAAGACCACGCCGATCGGCCGGTGCTCCGGCGCCACCAGCAACCCCGTGTCCGGCTGGTCCAGTGCCCGGTCACCGAGGCGCAGGTGGCCGGCGTGCAGCGGCTGCAGCCCGGCGAGGGCCCGCAACGCGGTGGTCTTGCCGGCGCCGTTGGGTCCGAGCAGCGCGACCACCTCCCCGGCGGCGACGGTCAGCCGCAGGTCGAGGGTGAACCCGGTGCGGTGGACCACCAGATGTGCGTCGAGCGCCGCCGCCGGTCCAGGGCCGGGGTCGGGGTCGGGGTCGGCCCGTCGCCGCGTGGTCAACGCAGACCACCGACCCAGCGGTCGCGCAGCCCGGCGAGGATCACCACGGACACGGTCAGCAGCAGCAGGCTCAGCACGATCGCGGCCTCGAGGTCCTGCTCCAGGGCGAGGTAGACGGCGAGCGGCATGGTCTGCGTACGGCCGGGGAAGTTGCCGGCGAAGGTAATGGTGGCGCCGAACTCGCCGAGCGCCCGTGCCCAGCACAGCACCGAACCGGCGGCGATCCCGGGGCCGACCATCGGCAGGGTGACCCGGCGGAACGTGGTCCACCGGCTGGCCCCGAGAGTGGCGGCGGCCTCCTCGTACCGGGGGTCGGCACCGCGCAGCGCGCCCTCGACGGCGATGATCAGGAACGGCATGGCGACGAACGCCTCGGCGAGCACGACGGCGGTGGTGGTGAACGGCAGGGTCACCCCGAAGGTGCTGTCCAGCCACCCGCCGACCAGGCCGCGCCGGCCGTAGACGAGCAGCAGCGCGACGCCGCCGACCACGGGCGGCAGCACCAGCGGCACGGTGACCAGGGCGCGGATCAGGCCCCGGCCGGGAAACCGGGCGCGGGCCAGCAGCCAGGCCAGCGGTACGCCGAGCAGCAGGCACAGCACGGTGGCGGCGGTGGCGGTCAGCAGCGACAGCCGCAACGCGTCGAGGACCCCGGGCGCGGTGAGCCGGGCCGGCAGCTGCGCCCACGGGGTACGCAGCAGCAGGCCGGCCAGCGGCAGCGTCAGGAAGGCCAGTCCGGCCAGGGCGGGCAGGGCGAGGAAGACCGGCAGCCGCCGGTCGGTACGGCGGCGTCGCCGGCTGACGGCGGGCGGCGCGGGCGCGGTCACGGACTCTGGAAACCGGCGTCGGTCAGGACGGCCTGGCCGGCGGCGGAGCGGACGTACCCGACGAAGGCCTCCCCGGCCGGCGGGTCGGTGGCGGCGGCCAGGGTGACGATCGGGTAGTCGTTGATCGCCTCGGCGAACTCGGCGAACTCGACGGCGTCGACTTCGTCGGCGGCGACGGCCGCGTCGGTGCGGTAGACGACGGCGGCGTCGACCTCGCCGAGGCGGACCTTGGACAGCGCGGCGCGGACGTCCCGTTCGAAGGTCACCGGGACGAGGTCGCTGCCGGCGGCGTCGAGCGCGGTACGGGCGGCCGCCCCGCATGGCACCTGCTCGGCGCAGAGGGCGACCTTGACACCGGACCTGGTGAGGTCGGCCAGCCCGGTGACGCCGGCCGGGTTGCCGTCCGGCACCGCGATGACCAACTGGTTGCGGGCGAAGACGGCGGGTTCGCCGGCTGCCTCGCCGACGGAGACGACCGTTGCCATGGTGGCCGGGCTGGCGGCGGCGAACACGTCGGCGGGTGCCCCGGCGGTGATCTGCTGGGCGAGCTGGGAGCTGCCGGCGAAGCTGAAGGTGACGGAGACCCCGGGGTTGGCCGCCTCGAAGTCGGCTCCGATCCGGGTGAACGCGTCGGTGAGCGAGGCGGCGGCCAGCACGGTGAGTGAGCCGGTGACGCCGGCTACGGCGTCGTCCCGGGTGTCGTCGGAAACCGATCCGGTGCCGGTGGCGCAGCCGGCGGCCAGCAGCGCGGTGACGGCCACCAGGGCGAGGAAGTCTGCGTGGCGGCGCATCAGTTGCTCCGTTCGACGACGACGTTGGTGGATTTGACGACGGCGGTGGCGGTGGTGCCGACGGTCAGGCCGAGTTCGTCGACGGCTTCGCGGCTCATCAGCGAGACGATCCGGAATGGGCCGGCCTGGATGTCGACCTGGGCCATCACGGTGTCGCGGGTGACCGCGGTGACGATGCCGCGCATCCGGTTACGGGCCGACGACCGGCCGACGCCCTCGTCGGGGTCGTCGGCGAGGGCGCGGGCGAAGGCCGCCAGATCGACGCCGGCGATCATCCGGTGGCCGTTGCCGTCCCGGGCAGCGGCGAGTTTGCCGGCGTCCACCCAGCGCCGCACGGTGTCGACGCTCACGCCAAGCAGTTCGGCGGCGTCGCCGATTCGGTAGGTCGCCACGAACCAGACGGTATCCTCTCGCACCTGCGATGCGAAAGACCGTTTAGCCTTGCAGATGCGAGCCGAAGGAGGGCACCTAGATGCAGCCCGGGTAGCGCCCGCCACCAACCGCAGGGGTCCAGCTGGAACGGCCCGTGGTCCACTTGATGGTGTGACCGTCGCGCAGACCGCCGAATCCCCCGTCGCCGACCGCCGGTTGCCCCGGCTCCGCCTGCTCTGGTCGTTCGCCCGGCCGCACCGCCGCGCGCTGGGCCTCGGCCTGTTCCTCGCCCTGGTCGGCTCCGCCGCCGGCCTCGCCACCCCGATGGTCACCAAATGGGTGCTGGACACTCTGACCGGGGCGGCGTCGCTGCGCGGCCCGGTGCTCGCGCTGCTCGGGCTGCTCGTCCTGGGTGTCGTGATCTGGCTGTGGCAGTGGATTCTGCTCGGCACCGTCGGTGAACGGGTGATCCTCGACGCCCGCCAGTCGATGGTGCGCCGACTGTTCCGGGCCACCGTGCCGGCCGTCACCGCCCGGCCCACCGGTGAGTTCGTCACCCGGGTCACCTCGGACACGGTGCTGCTGCGCGAAGCCGCCTCGTCGAGCGTGATCGGCCTGATCAACGGCTCGGTGAGGCTCGTCGGCACGCTGGTGCTGATGGCCGTGCTCGACCTGGTGCTACTCGGCGCCACCGTTGCCTCGGTCGCCGGGATGACCGTCCTGTTCAGCCTGTTGCTGCCGGGCATCGCCAAGGCGCGCGAACGCGCCCAGGAGCATGTCGGCAAGTTGGGTGCGGCGCTGGAGGGCACCTTGCGGGCGATCCGCACGGTCAAGGTGAGCCGGGCCGAGCAGCGCCAGTCGGAGCGGGTCGTCGGCGAGGCCCGCGAGTCGGCCCGGCAGAGTATCCGGGCCATCCGCCGCGAGGCCCTGGCCTGGACCGTCGCCTGGGCCGGCATCCAGTTGGCCATCATCACCATCCTCGGTCTCGGCGCCTGGCGGGTCGGCACCGGCGCGCTGCCGGTCTCCAGCCTGATCGCGTTCCTGCTGTACGCGTTCGGGCTGATGGAGCCGGTCACCACGCTGAGCCGGCACCTCACCGCGCTGCAGTCCGGGATCGCCGCCGCCGGCCGGATCCGGCAGGTCGAGGCGATGCCGGCCGAATCCGACCCGGCCGCTACACCGGGCCCGGCGGCCCGCCGGGCGGGTCGGGCGACCGCCGACACCGACCCACCTGTACTGGAGTTGCGGCAGGTCACCGCCGGTTACGGACCCGACCTACCGGCCGCGGTACGCGACATCGACCTCGCCGTGCCACGCCGTGGACACCTGGCCATCGTCGGCCCGTCCGGCGCAGGCAAGACCACCCTCTTCTCGCTGATCCTGCGGTTCCTCGCACCGCAGCAGGGCGAGCTGCTGCTCGACGGTCGACCGTACCCGTCGCTGAGGCACGAGCAGGTCCGAAGCCGGCTGGCGTACGTCGAGCAGGACACCCCGGTGATCCCCGGCACCATCCGGGAGAACCTGCTGTTCACCCATCCGGACGCCACCGACGGGGAGATCCACCGCGCGCTGCACGCGGTCCGGCTGACCGAGAAGATCGACTCGCTCGGCGACGGGCTGGACACCCCGCTCACCCCGTCGTCGATGTCCGGCGGACAGCGGCAGCGGATCGCGCTGGCCCGGGCGATCCTGCGGCGGCCGGACGTCCTGCTGCTCGACGAGGCGACGGCCCAGGTCGACGGACTCACCGAGGCGGCCATCCACGACTGCATCCGGGAGCAGGCCGGCAACGGCGCGGTGGTCACCATCGCGCACCGGCTCTCCACCGTCATCGACGCCGACATCATCGTGGTGATGGACAGCGGGCGGATCCGGGCGTACGGCGACCACCAGACGCTGTTGGCCACCGACGAGCTGTACCGCGACCTGGTGGAGGCGCTGCGGATCGCCCAGGCCGGCGGGCCGGCGGACGGTGAGCTCGTCGGAGGGCCGGCGGACGGTGACCGCGTCGGCGGGCCGGTGAACGGTGACCGCGCCGGTACCGGGGATCTGGTGCCGAGCGACGTGGGCTGACCCGACGCCGGACCGACCGACGATGCAGGCGGGGCGCGGCGGGCTGCTCCCGTTTCGTCCGCGCCGCCGGGGGTACCTCGTCGGCCGGGAACGGAGGTTGCCACGATGGCGGATCGGCAGGTACGCACGGTCGACGCGCTGCTCGACCGGCAGGGCCGGACGTTCAGCGCCGAGGCGGGTATCGCCCTGGCCGACCGGCCGGTACCGCTGTACCAACTGCTGGTGCTGGCCACCCTGCTCAGCGCCCGGATCTCGGCCGGGGTCGCGGTCGCCGCCGCCCGGGAACTGTTCGCGGCCGGCTACCGCACGCCGGCGGCGATGTGCGCGGCCAGTTGGCAGGACCGGGTCGACGCGCTCGGCCGGGGCCACTACCGGCGGTACGACGAACGGACCGCCACGATGCTCGGCGACGGAGCCGAACTGTGCCACCAGCGGTGGGGCGGTGACCTACGGCGGCTGCACGCCGAGGGTGGTGACGATCCGGCCGTGCTGCGCCGGTTGCTCACCGCGTTCCCCGGCGTCGGCCCGACCGGAGCGGACATATTCCTGCGCGAGGCGCAGGCGGTCTGGCCCGGGCTGCGTCCGTACCTGGACAAGCGGGTGGTCACCGGAGCCCGCAAGCTGGATCTGCCGACCTCGCCGCAGCGGCTGGCCGCCCTGGTGGGTGAGCGCGACCTGCCCCGGTTCGCGGCCGCCCTGGTCCGGGTCTCGCTCGGCGGTGACGCCGGACGGGTCAGCGGGCCGGGCGAGGGCTGACCGGGCCGGATGCCGACTCACCCGGCCGACGCCGGTCGAGCGTGCGCCGGGCTGGCGCGTCCCGGATCGGGGTGAGGATGTCGCCGAGCAGCGCGGCCATCGCCGGGGACGGTTCCAGTTGCAGCTCCCGCAGGGCCAGATCGCGGTACGCGTAGAAGGCGTGCAGTGCCTCGTAGGCGTTGCCTTCGGCGAGATGGATCTGCACGATCAGCCGGTGCGGGGTCTCCCGCAACGGTTCGGCGCCGACCGCTTCCAGCGCGGCCTGCAGCGCCTCGTCGTGCCGACCGGCGTCCAGATGGGAGCGGGCGACGTGCTCGAGCAGGTGCAGCCGCAGCTGCCGCAGCCGCTCCCGTTCCAGTAGCACCCAGTCGTCGTACCAGCCGGGCAGCAGGTCGTGCCGGGCGGCGGTGAGCACCGCGTCGGCCAGCCGCGGATCCCCACCGTCGCGCACCCGCGCGGCGGTCCGGACCAGGTCGTCGACGTCGACCTGGACCCGCTGGTCGAGCCGGACGGTGTCGCCGGCGGTCCGCAGCGGGCAGTTCGGCTCCTGGCGCAGCCGCCACAGTGCGGTACGCAGCGAGGACAGTGCGCGGTCCTCGGCGGCTTCCGGCCAGAGCAGACCGGCCAGGTGGGTACGGGTGGTGCCGGGTCGCAGCCCGATCACCGCGACGATCCGCTGCAGTCCACGGGGGATCGACACGGTCTCCTGCTGGTGGATCAAACGGAAGCCGCCGAGCAGCAGCAGTCGAAATGATGCCCCCGCGTTGCCTGCCTCTGACGTCACGGCCGAACCCCCTGCACACGTCAGTCACCGGTCGCCGCCCTTGCATCACGTCATCGCGTCACGAAGATTATCAATCGCGATTACTCTCAGTCAACACACAGTCGGCTACCCGATTCGCTCGTCCTGCCGATGCCATCCCGTCTGACCTGGCACTTTGCTGCCCCCAACGGCCGCCAGGGCGAGACCGACGCACATCGAGAACGATCACGCACTGTACTCGCAGGCCGTTACGTCGGCGTCACCGACGAGCGGTGACCCGGGCGGCGCGGACAACGCGCTGGTGACGCCTACGGCGGCATGGTTGGCCAGGACCGGGCCCGACGCCGCTGGGAGGAACCATGGATCGCTCGCTGATCATCGCCAGGGTGGTCCCCGACGCGGAGCAGCAGGTCGCGGAGATCTTCGCCGAGTCGGACCTGACCGACCTGCCCCACCTGGCCGGGGTACGGCACCGGTCGCTCTACCGGCTGCACGACCTGTACGTGCACCTGATCGAGACCGACGAGACCGGACCGGACGCGGTGGCCGCCGCCCGGCGACACCCCGAGTTCGACGAGGTCAGCCGCCGGCTCGCCACCTACATCAGCCCGTACCTGGCGACCTGGCGCTCACCCCGGGACGCGATGGCGCACCGGTTCTACCACTGGGACGCACCCACCGGTCGGCCCCGATGACCGCCGTGGCGGCCCCGGGCCGCAACCGCTGGCTGCGCTGCCGCGCCTGCCGCGCGCTGGTCTACCGGCGACGGATGCGCCGCAACCTGGAGGTCTGCCCCGAGTGTGGACACCACCAGCGGTTGACCGCGGCGGAACGAATCGGACAGCTGGTCGACCCGGACAGCTTCACCGGCCTCGCCGACCGAGCCGCCGAGGTGGACCCGTTGGGGTTCGTCGACTCGATGCCGTACCGCCGACGGCTGGCCCAGGCGCGGGCCGCGACCGGCCTGGCGGAGGCCGTGGTGTGCGGCACCGCCCGGATCGGCGGGCAGCGGGTCGTCCTGGCGGTGATGGACTTCCGGTTCCTCGGCGGCAGCCTCGGCTGCGCCGCCGGCGAGCTGATCACCCGCGCCGCCGAGGAGGCACTCGCCGCCCGGGATCCGCTGGTGCTGGTCACCGCCTCCGGCGGGGCACGGATGCAGGAGGGCGTCCTGGCGCTGATGCAGATGGCGACGGTCAGCTGCGCGATCGCCGAACTGCGCGCCGCCGGACTGCTCACCGTCAGCGTCGTCACCGATCCGACGTACGGCGGGGTCGCCGCCTCGTTCGCCACCAACACCGACCTGGTGATCGTCGAACGTGGCGCCCGGATGGGGTTCGCCGGCCCCCGGGTGATCCGGGAGACGATCCGCCAGGCGTTGCCCGTCGGTTTCCAGACCGCGGAGTTCCTGCTCCGGCACGGCCAGGTCGACATGGTCGTCGAACGCCACGACCTACGCCCCCGGCTGCGCGCCCTGCTCGCGCTGACCGCGGGTGGCCGGGCCGGAACAGGTCCGCCGGCCGGGTCGACGGTGCCGGGGACCGGGCCGACAGCGGCGGGGACCGGGCCGATTCCGCGACCCAGACCGACGCACCGGGCCGACGCGACGCCGACCGCCTGGCAGTCGGTGCGTACCGCCCGGGACCTGGCCCGACCTACCACATTGGACTATTTGCGGACGGCGTTCGACGGCTTCGTCGAACTGCACGGCGACCGGCTCGGCGCGGACTGCCCGGCGATCGTCGCCGGACTGGCCCGGCTCGGTGACCAGCCGGTCGCCGTCATCGGGCAGCAGAAGGGCCACGACGCCCGGGAGATGCTGGCCCGCAACTTCGGCATGGCCAGCCCGGCCGGCTACCGCAAGGCGTTGCGGGTGATGGGGCTCGCCGCCCGGCTCGGACTGCCGGTGGTCACCCTGATCGACACCCCGGGCGCGCACCCGGGGGTCGACGCGGAGGAACAGGGCCAGGCCGCCGCGATCGCCACCTGCCTACGAACCCTGGCCCGGCTGCCCACCCCGGTGGTCGCCGTCGTCACCGGCGAGGGCGGCAGCGGCGGAGCGCTCGCGCTGGCCGTCGCCGACCGGGTGCTGATGCTGCAGAACGCCGTCTACTCGGTGATCAGTCCCGAGGGTTGCGCAGCGATCCTGTTCCACGACCGGGCCGCCGCGCCCCGGGCCGCCGCCGCGCTCCAGCTCACCGCGCCCGACCTGGTACGCCTCGGCGTCGCCGACGGCATCGTCGGCGAACCACCGGGCGGCGCGCAGCGGGATCCGGCCGGCGCCTCCGACCGGGTACGGGCGGCCCTTACCGCCGCGCTGCCCGACCTGCTCGCCGTACCCACTGCCGACCTGCTGCGTCGACGTTCCCGCCGGTTCCGCCGCTACGGCGCGGGCACCGTCGGCACCGGTGTGCCGCAGCCCGACACTGACCAAGAAATCCAGGTGAGCCCGCGATGACCACTGCCGCCGCCAACGGAACCCCGGCCGGGTCGGAGCCGGCCGGCCAGCTGCGCCGGCTCGCCGAGCAGACCCGCGCGCTGGTCGGTGAACTCACCGGTCCGCTGCGCCGGGTCCAGGTCCGGCACGGCGACACGATGATCGAGATCGAGTGGCACGACCGGACCACGCCGGTCGCGGCCGCACCGTCGGCCCCGGCCGACCCGCCGGCGGCACCGGCGGCCGGGCTGGCCGCGCCAGCGGCCGGACTCACCGCACCGGCGGCGGACCCGGCCGCACCAGCGGCCGGGCACCCGATCGGGTCGCCGATCGTCGGCACGTTCTACCGGGCCGCAGAGCCCGGCGGAACGCCGTTCGTCGAGGTCGGCGACTCGATCGAGCCGGGTCAGGTGATCGGGATCGTCGAGGCGATGAAGCTGATGAACGAGATCACCACCGACCGGCGGGGTGTCGTCGTGGAGATCCTGGCCGACGACGGCGAACCGGTCGAGTTCGACCAGCCGCTGATCACCGTGGCACCGGGCTGAGGAGGCGGTGACCGTGTTCGAGAAGATCCTGATCGCCAACCGGGGGGAGATCGCACTGCGGGTCGCCCGGGCCTGCCGGGAACTCGGCGTACGGACCGTCGCGGTGCACTCCACCGCGGACCGCGACTCGGCGGTGGTCCGGTTCGCCGACGAGGCGGTGCAGATCGGCCCGCCGCCGAGCCGGGCCAGCTACCTCAACGCGGCGGCGATCGTCGAAGCGGCCCGGCGCACCGGCGCCCAGGCCGTCCACCCCGGATACGGCTTCCTCTCCGAGGACGCCGACTTCGCCGACATCTGCGCGGAGAACGGCCTGGTCTTCATCGGCCCGCCGCCGCAGGTCATGCTGGCCCTCGGGGACAAGGCCAAGGCCCGGGACGTGCTCGGCGCGGCCGGGCTGCCGCTGCCGCCGGGCAGCCGGGAGCCGGCGCCCAGCAGCACCCACGCCGCCGCGGTCGCCGCCGAGATCGGCTATCCGGTGATCATCAAGGCGGCGGCCGGCGGCGGTGGGCGGGGCATGACCGTGGTCACCGACGAAGCGGACCTGGCACCGGCGTACCACCGGACCCGGCAGACCGCCCGGGCGGTCTTCGGCGACGACCGGGTCTACCTGGAGCGGTTCCTCACCCAGGCCCGGCACGTCGAGGTGCAGGTGCTGTGCGACGGCCACGGCAACGGGGTGCACCTGGGCACCCGGGACTGCTCGGTGCAGCGGCGGCATCAGAAGCTCATCGAGGAGGGCCCGGCGCCGACGCTGCCGGCGGCGATGCTCGACGAGATGGCCGCGGTGGCGCTGCGCGGCGCGCTCGCGGTCGGCTACGTCGGCGCCGGCACCTTCGAGTTCCTGGTCGACGAGAACGACCAGTTCCACTTCATCGAGATCAACTGCCGGATCCAGGTGGAACACCCGGTCACCGAAATGATCACCGGGGTGGACCTGGTGCAGGAACAGATCCACATCGCCTGCGGCACGCCGCTGCGGCTGCGCCAGCCGGACATCCGGCCCCGGGGCGTCGCGGTCGAATGCCGGGTCAACGCCGAGGACCCGCAGCGCGGGTTCACCCCGACGCCCGGCCGGCTGGACCGCTTCGAGATCCCCGGCGGCCCGTTCACCCGGGTCGACACCCACGGCCACACCGGGTACGTCGTCGGACCGCACTACGACCCGCTGCTGGCCAAGGTGGTGGTCTGGGCGCCGGACCGGGAACTGGCGCTCAACCGGATGGAGCGCGCGCTGAGCGAGTTCGAGGTACGCGGGCCCGGCGTCCACACCACCGTGCCGTTCCTGCGCCGGGTGCTGGACGACGCCATGTTCCGCAAGGGACGGCTCTCGACCGGCCTGGTCGGCCGGCTGCTCGACGAGTCGTCGCAGACCCGTACGGCCTGACCACACACGCCCGAGGAGGAACGAATGAGCATCACCGACGATCAGCAGAAGGTCACCGCCGCGGAGATCACCGCGATCCTGGTACGCAACTGCGGGCTCGACCCGGCCGGCGCCGCCGAAACCCCGGCGGCGTCCCTGGCCGAGCTCGGCCTGGACTCGCTGGCGTTGCTGGAGCTTCAGGCCGTGGTGGCCGACCGGTACCAGGTGCGGATCCCGCCGGACAGCGCGGACCTGACCATCGTCGAGATCGCCGAGCTGGTCGCCGACGAAATCGCCGGCGAAATCGCCGGCGAAATCACCGGCGAAATCACCGGCGAAATCGCTGGCGAAGCCAACTCGGCTACCGGCGCCGGTGCGGCCGCCGGGGTCGGCGCGACCACCGCCGGGCCGCCGCCCGGGCACACCGAGAACAGCGTGGTGATCGCCGCCCCGGTGGATCTCGTCTGGGCGGTCACCAACGACGTCGACCGGTGGCCCGACCTGTTCACCGAGTACGCGTCGGTGCAGATCGTGCACCGGCACGGGGACACCGTGCGGTTCCGGCTGACCATGCACCCGGACGAGAACGGGACGGTCTGGAGCTGGGTCAGCGAACGCACCGCCGACCGGGACCGCCGCCGGGTGCTGGCCCACCGGGTGGAGACCGGACCGTTCGAGTACATGCGGATCCGCTGGGACTACGCCGAGGTCCCCGGCGGCACCCGGATGACCTGGGTGCAGGACTTCGCCATGCGACCGACCGCGCCGCTCGACAACGCCGGCATGACCGAACGGATCAACACCAACAGCCGGATCCAGCTGGACATCATCCGCGACCGGATCGAAACCCTGGCCCGCACCGCAGACCCCGCCGGAGGAACCCGATGAACGATCCACGGCTCGTCGCCGCCCGTGACCTCGCCGCCGACCGTCGGCGCGGCGGCGAACTGCGCGTCCTGCTCGGTCCACGGACGGTCGGCAGCACCTCCGGCTTCCTCGGCCTGGCGGTGCTGCGCCCCGGCGAACGCATCGCCGAGCACTACCATCCGTACAGCGAGGAGTTCCTCTACGTCGCGCGCGGCGAGATCGTCGTCGACCTGGACGACCTGCCGGTGGCGGTACGCCGCGCCGAAGGGCTGTTCGTGCCGATGAACACCCGGCACCGGCTGCGCAACGTCAGCAGGGCACCGGCCGAGGTGGTCTTCCACCTCAGCCCGCTGGCGCCGCGTCCCGAACTCGGCCACGTCGACACCGAAGGACCGGCGGTGCTCGGTCCCGGCCCGGACGCCGCCGCCGGCCCGGGTCCGAACGGTGCCAGGCCCGGCCGCCGGCCGACGCCGCGCACCCGGACCACCACACCCAACGGGCACCGGCCGTGACCGCGTCCGGGTCGCCCCGGCGTACCGTCGTGACCGGGGTCGGGGTGGTCGCCCCCGGCGGTGCCACCCGGGACGCGTTCTGGGCGACGATCACCGCCGGGCGTACGGCGACCCGCCGGATCACCGTCTTCGACCCGTCCCCGTTCCGGTCCCAGATCGCCGCCGAATGCGACTTCGACCCGGCGGACGCCGGACTCGGCCCGCGCGAGCGGCGACGGGCCGACCGGTACGTCCAGTTCGCCCTCGCCTGCTCGATCGAGGCGGTCGCCGACGCCGGGCTGTGCCTCGACGACGCCGGCCGGCTGCGGGCCGGGGTGGCGCTCGGCTCGGCGGTCGGCGGCACCGTGGCCCTGGAGCAGGAGTATGTGGTGGCCAGTGACGCGGGCAGCCACTGGCTGGTCAACCCGGACTGCACGATGCCGTACCTCTATCAGGCGCTGGTGCCCAGCAGCCTGGCCGCTGACGTGGCCTGCCGGCACGGGCTGCACGGGCCGGCGCAGGTGATCTCCACCGGCTGCACGTCCGGCATCGACGCGATCGGCTACGCCCACCAGCTGATCGTCGACGGCGACGCGGACGTGATGCTCGCCGGTGCCGCCGACTCGCCGATCTCCCCGGTCACCGTCGCGTCGTTCGACGCGATCGGGGCGACCAGCCCGGACAACGACGACCCGGCGCACGCCAGCCGGCCGTTCGACAACGACCGGCACGGGTTCGTGCTCGCCGAGGGGGCCGCCGTGCTGG
Organism: Micromonospora sp. Llam0; assembly: GCF_003751085.1. Classification (NCBI taxonomy): domain Bacteria; kingdom Bacillati; phylum Actinomycetota; class Actinomycetes; order Micromonosporales; family Micromonosporaceae; genus Micromonospora; species Micromonospora sp. Llam0. The sequence goes on from NZ_RJJY01000001.1 coordinate 5,000,810, forward strand.
TGCTGGAGGAGCTGGGCCACGCGCGGCGGCGCGGCGCGCGGATCTACTGCGAGATCGGCGGGTACGCCACCCGCAGCAACGGCTACCACATGACCGGGCTGCGTCCGGACGGCGCGGAGATGGCACTGGCCATCGTCGACGCGATGGACCAGGCCCGGCTCAACCCGGATGAGGTGTCGTACGTCAGCGCGCACGGCTCCGGTACCCGGCAGAACGACCGGCACGAGACGGCCGCGTTCAAACGGGCACTCGGGCACGCGGCGTACCGGGTGCCGGTCAGCTCGATCAAGTCGATGATCGGGCATTCGCTCGGCGCGATCGGCTCGATCGAGATGGCGGCCTGCGCGCTGGCCATGGCACACGGGGTGGTCCCGCCGACCGCGAACTGGCGCACCCGCGACCCGGAATGCGACCTGGACTACGTCCCGAACACCGCCCGTGAGCTACCGGTCGACGTCGCGTTGTCGGTCGGCAGCGGATTCGGCGGATTCCAGTCGGCGATGGTCTTCGCCCGACCGGACAGGACAGTACGGTGAGCGCCGACGGCCCCCCGGCCGCGCTGCCCGGTCAGCGGGCCGCTGCACCCGGGCGGCGGGCGGTGGTCACCGGGATCGGCGTGGTGGCGCCGACCGGACTCGGTGCCGACGCGCACTGGAAGGCGACCCTGGCCGGGCAGGTCCGCACCGGGCGGATCACCCTGTTCGACCCGGCGCCGTACCCGGTCACCCTGGCCGGCGAGGTGGCCGACTTCGACGCCCTGCAGTGGACCGACAACCGGCGGGCGGTGCAGACCGACCGGTGGACCCATCTCGGTTTCGCCGGCACCCGGCTGGCGCTGGCCGACGCCGGGCTGCCGGACACCGCCGACGACCCCGACCGGTACGCGGTGGCGCTGGCCAGCTCGTCCGGGGGCAACCTGTTCGGCCAGCGGGAGCTGCAGCGGCTGTGGAGCCGGCCCGGCCGTACCGTCGGGGCGTACCAGTCGATCGCCTGGTTCTACGCCGCCAGTGTCGGCCAGCTCTCCATCGCCCACCAGTTCAAGGGCGCCTGCGGAGTGCTGGTCGCCGAGGCGGCCGGCGGGCTGGACAGCCTGGCGCACGCCGCCCGGACCATCCGGCGGGGCGCCGACGTGGTGCTGGCCGGTGCCACCGAATGCGCGCTGAGCCCGTACGCGCTGGCCTGCCAGCTGCGGAGCGGGCTGCTCAGCACCGGCGCCGACCCGGACTCGGCGTACCTGCCGTTCGACGTCGACGCCGCCGGCTACCTGCCGGGCGAGGGCGGCGCGGTGCTGGTCGTCGAGGAGCTGGGGCACGCGTTGGCCCGGGGCGCCCCGGTGATCTACGGCGAGGTCGCCGGCTGGGGCGCCAGCCACGACGCCCGGCACACCGACCGGCACACCGGCGGGGACGCCGACCAGTACGCCCGGGCGATGCGCCGGGCGCTGGCGACCGCCGGGGTGGCTCCGGCGCAGGTGGACGTCTGCCTACCCGACGCGCTCGGCGTACCGCGTTTCGACCGGGCCGAGGCGCGGGCGGTGCGGGCGGTCTTCGGCCCGGCGGCGCCGCCGGTGACCACGCCGAAGCCGTTGACCGGCCGGGCGCACCAGGGCAGCGCGGCGCTGGACGTGGCGACCGCGCTGCTGGCGCTGCGGCACCGGCTGCTGCCGCCGACCGCCGCACCGCGCCGCCCGGCACCCGGCTGCGACCTCGACTTCGTCCGTACGCCACGGGAGTGCGCGGGGCACGCCGCGCTGGTCGCCGCCCGTGGCTTCGACGGCTTCAACAGCGCCCTGCTGCTGCGCCGCGACCCGGACTGGGGCTGACTCGGTTCGTGCTGCCGGCTGGCCGCAGACTGCCTCAACACGGCTGGGGGTGGTTGCGGTCGTTCGTGTAGTAGCAGGGATGGGGTGTGGGCGGTCGACGTAGCAGGTAGCGGGCGGTGTTGGCGCGGATGGGTGGGAGGTATCCGACGATGGGCCACCGCTGGTGGTCGTAGTCGGGCCGGTAGCCAGCTGCGCTGAGGGCGGTGGTAATGCCGGGAAGGTGTCGGGCTCCCCAGATCATTATGAGATCGTCGGTGGTGGCGGTGGCCGCTGTGACGGCGATCTGGGTACGGGTGTGGAGCAGGACGCGGGTGAGCGGGTTGATGTGGGCAGTACGGGCGGCTTCCGGTGGTGGGACTCGGATGCTGACCCGGTTACCGACCGCGAAGATGGCTTGGTGCCAGGCGAGTCGCCAGGTTTCGTGATCGGGCCAGGTGAGTGATCGTGTCCGGCGGATGATGTAGCGGCGCATTGCCTCGGTTCCGACTTGTCGCACGATCTCGAGGTCAGTGAGGTCGTGGCGTTGCCAGTTGGGGTGATGCAGCACGGTGGGTTGGTGAGTCCATCCGAGTGCCGACATCCGTAGTGCTTCCAGGTCGCGCATGGTGGCGAGATCGGCGAGAACGGTTTGTTCTGCGGTGGAGGGCTGGTCGTCGGGTCGCTGATGGTTGGCGTTCTCGTAGTGGACGGTGAAGCCCTGGTTCATTGACGCGGTGATGGCACCGAGCAGAGCCTGGTAGTAGCCACCCTCGCCGAAATGGGCCGTGGAGACGACGACGATCCGCCGGCCGGTGTCGAGGTGGCAGAAGGGCGTGATCGGGGTTTGGACGACCGACCGGTGGTGACGGTCGGTGCGAGTGATCTGCAGGTAGGGAGCCATGGTTCCTGGTTCTAGGTGGTTGACGGGCTGGTTGTCGGTAGCGGAGCAGGCTGTCCCGCACCGGGTTGATGGAGAAAACGAGCTTGGTGGAGATCGGGGTCAGGGCAGGATGCCGATCTGGGCAATTTGGACGTCAATGGGAACTCGTCGAGAATCATCGATAGTCGGCCTGGTGGATGCGGTTGCTGGCGACCCAGTGGACGCCGTTAGGCCGCAGCTGCGGAGCAGGGACGCGGTGCGGTCTGGGTTGCGGTGGTGGTAGCGGATTCCGGCTTGGGTGAGGTGTTGCTGGGCGGCGTGGAGCCGGTCGTCGGCGGGGGTGGTGTGGGTGGTGACGATGAGCAGGCTGCCGGTGGGCAGGTGCCGGGCGAGTTGGGTGGCCAGGTTGTGGAGGTGGTGATCGTCGAGGTGGTGGGCGAGGTTTGTGGCCAGGACCGCGACCGGTGTGGTGCGGTCGAAATGGTCGGTGACGGCGGCGACCAGGTGCGCGGGTTGGGTGGGGTCGGCGGCGATGACGGTCACGGTTCCGGCGGGGTCGCTGGTGTGCAGGGCGCGGCAGTGGGCGAGGGCCAGCGGGTCCGTGTCGGTGTACACGATGTGACTGGTCGGAGCGATGTGTTGAGCGATGAGGTGGGTGTCGGTGTGGTCCGGGGCGGGCAGTCCGGGGTTGAGGTCGACGAACTGGCGGATACCGTTGGCGGTGAGGCGGGCGACGGCGCGGCCGGCCGCTTGTCGGGCGGCCCGATAGCTGTGGGGCATACCGGGGTGGATGCGGGTGGTCTGGTCTGCGAGGGTCCGGTCGACGGCGAAGTGGTCCTTGCCGCCGGCCCAGTAGTTGACGAGTCGGGCGAGCGCGGGCCGGCCGGTGTCGAGCCCGGCGGACGCCGGGCGACGCAACAGCCCGGCAGGGACGGTGTCCGCCGGTGCGGCGGGCGGACGCGCGGGGTGGATGCCGGTGGTCACGGCCGCCCCCGGCCAGGGGCGGTGCCACGGCTGCGCGTGTGGGGTTGGCGCCACATGGGCCACAGGGGTGGTCCTCCGTCGGGCAGGTGGACCGGGGTGGGAGTGGTGTCGTAGTAGCCGTGCTGTTGGTAGAGGCGTCGGGCGTCGGTGGTGGTGGCGACGAGGTGGACGGGGGTGCCGGCGGTGTCGCAGGTGGCGTGCCGGTGGGTGAGCAGGGCGGTGCCGAGGCCGTGGCGCTGCCTGTCGGGGGCGACGCCGAGGTAGGCGAGGTAGGTGTGCGGGCGGTGTGGGGTGTGGTGGTGCAGCACGGCGGCGAGGCGGGCGAACCGTGGAGCGTGTTGGCCTGCGATCCGGTCGATGAGGGCGGTGTGGTGGGGGTCGGGGTTGCCGGCGGCGGTGTGGGGCAGCCAGACGGCGGCGCCGGCGTGGTCGCCGCTGGTGTACACGGTGCCCGAGGTCATGGCGTGGGTGAGTATCGCCGGGCAGAGTCGCTGGTAGACGCGTCGGCGTTCGCCGGGGTCGGGGATGAGCCAGACGGCGTCGGGGGTGTCGACGAACGCCTCGACCAGGGTCGCGGTGAGTGCGGGGATGTCGTGGCGGTCGGCGACACGGATCACGGTCCTGGTGGGGGTGGTGGTCACCGGTGGGTCTCCTTACGGACGGCGGGGGTCGGGTGGGTGGTGGAGCGGGTCGCGGCGTCGGCGCCCGCGCCGACCGTGGCGTAGACATGGCGGCGTGTCCGGTGCAGGACGGTCGCCCAGACCAGACCGGCAGAGACGGCGGCGGCGTAGAGGCCGGGCAGCACCCACCGCGCGGGTGAGCCGGCAGGGGTGTTGAGGAGGTCACCGAAACCGATGAGAGTGCCACCGAGGATGAACACCAGCAGGTTGAGCGCGACGCCGGGAGCGAACGCGGTCGACCAACGGGACTCACCCCGGCGGTCGTGGCGGAAGTAGACGAGGACGGCGAGGCTGGTCGCGGTCATCAGGATCAACACACCCAGGCCGCCGGTGACGGTCAGCCAGAAGAACAGATGAACGATCGGATCCAACCCGGCCAGCGCGTAGCCGGCGATGGTCAGGCCAGCCACACCGGTCTGGGCCAGCGAACCGAGCCGCGGCGCCCCGGTCCGCCCGCTGGTACGCCCCAGCGCGGCGGGAAGGACCTGTTCGCGGCCCAACGCGAACAGGTAGCGGGCGACCAGGTTGTGGAAGGCCAACAGAGCGGCGAACAGGCTCGTCACCAGCAGCAACCGACCCACGTCCACGAACAGGCGTGGGAGGCGGCCATCGACCAGCACGAACATCAACTCCGGCCCATGCTGGGCGGCGGCGTCGACAATCGTGGTGGGGCCGGCGGCGGTCTGCATCGCCCACGCAGACCCCGCATACAACACGGCGGTGACGGCGATCGCGGTGTAGGTGGCGTAGGCGACCGTACGCCGGGAGTCGCGGGTCTCCTCCGCGAGGACGGTGGTGGCCTCGACCCCGACGTAGCCGGCGATCCCACCGACCAGGATCGCCGCCATCCCCGGCACCGCCAGATGCCCCGGCGCCAACCCGTGCACCGCTAGACCCCCGGAGGCGGGGTGGGTGGCCATGACCGTGTCGAAGACCACCACCACGGTGATCTCCGCGACCAGCAGCACACCCAGAACCCGGCCGTTGAGGTCGACCCGCGCCAACCCCAGCACCGCGACCGCCAGCCAGCCGGCGAGAGCCCACACCCACCACGGCACGCCGACACCGGCCACCGCCGACACCGTCGCGGCCGTGACGACACCGAACGCCCCGTACAGGCCGATCTGCATCAGGTTGTAGGCCACCACCGCCACGAACGCCGCCGCCACCCCACAGGCCGGGCCGAGGGCATGGGCGACGTACGAGTACATCGACCCGGCGTTGACCACATGCCGCGACATCGCGACATAGCCGACCGCGAACACCACCATCACGGCGGCGGTCGCCGCGTACGCGACCGGCACCCCCGACAGGCCGGTCACCGCATACGCGGTCGGCACCGCCGACGCGACCACCGTCATCGGCGCCGCAGCCGCCAGGACGAAGAACACCACCTGCGGCACACCCAGCCGCGACCGGGCCAACGCGGCGGCGACACCACCCCGACGCGGACGCGGCACACCATACGAAACAGACACAACAATCCCCCAAGAAAAGACAAGAACCAGACGAGACGGAGGCAGGTCAGAGAAAAGGCGGGCAGGGCGCCTGAGCAGACGCCTGAACAGGGCAGACAGTGGTCAGGTCCGACCACCCAGCACAGCCCGGCCAACCGCCGCCGACAACTCCCACAACAGGACGTCGACCTGCGCCGGCACCGGACTCAACAACCGGTCCAGACGCTGCCGAGCCCGCGGCTCACCGCCGAGGAACCGACCCTCGACACCAGCGGCGACACACAACCGCGCCAGAACGCTGTCGAACTGATCCAACCGGTCACCACGACCGATCCGGGTCGACAACCGGGCCCACGGCCACGCCGCCACATTCATGTCCGTCGGCTCCCACACCGTCCGGACCGTCACCAGCCGCCGCACCCGCACCGGCCGCACCACCCCCGCATCGGCCAACCGCTGACCGATCGCCGGCACCGACACATCGGCGAGAACGTCGAGCCACACCGGAACCGGCTGACCCGGCTCGGCCGCCACCCAGGCCGCTATCTGCCGCTCCAACCCGCCCAGCCGCACCCCCGGTTCCGGACACGCCAGATGCCCCGACGGCGTCACCACCAACACCCCCGCAACGACCAGGTCCGCCAACACCGCGGCCGTCGCCCCGAACCCGGCGATCCGCGCCGTCACCCGCAACTGACCCGACACGTCGTGATGCGCCATCAGGAAGAACTCATCCGCGAACAACCGACGCTCCACCGGCACCGACAACACCGACCGCCGACCGGCACCGGAGCGGTAGACGGTCACTGGGCACCAGTTTGCAGGCGCACCGGCTCACCAGGGCAGGGCAGGGAGTTGCCCCAGCTGCGTAGCTGGGACGCAGGCCGACGCCCCGCGTCATCAAGATCGGTTTTTGATAGTGGCGGAATCACAGCCCAAACGTCCCATCCATCGAGGAGCTCGGCGGTCACGACCAACCGTGCCTCCACTCACGCGATTAGTCGACCACGAAGGATGGGATATCCGTTCGCGCGATACTCCCCGCGATGCGGGGAGCGAGACATGGTAGGACTTCCACAGAGGTCTACCACGCCGTATGTTCAGGTACTAAGGACAGACGACGGCAAGGAGCCGCTGGTGCCCAGGACCGCACGCAGCTACCAACAGGAGGCCGAGGAACTTCGCGCCCAGGGGTACACGTACCGACAAATTGCCGCACAGTGGAGAGAGCGGTATCGATTGAACTCGCGGGTAGCCTTCCGGCTGGCGCATGGGATGACTCAGGCTGAGGCTGCCCAGCGATGGAACGAGCTGTGGCCGGACGAGGACGCCCCAAAAACCGCGAAGCAAATTTCATACTGGGAGATATGGCCCGGCCCGGCCGGCCGTACCCCATCACTGGACACGTTGAACAAGCTGGCTTACCTCTACCGCTGCAACGCAGGTGAGCTGCTGGATGGCGAGGACTACAGCCATCTGGACACAGCAGGCCACGGGGGTGCCGCCGCCGACCGTGAGCCGTCGCAGGCTCGGCCACCGACCGCTGGCTTAACCGGCGCGGCGGGGCTCACGAAGGTCACCGACGCGGTGATCGAGGACTTCGAAGTGCTAACCGACACCTATCGGCGCCTAGACTACCGTGAAGGATCACACCGGGTGAGTTCCGAGGTGACCACGCATCTGCGGACCATGTTGGAGGTAAGTAACCGTACGACCACCAGCGCGGCCCATCGCCGGTTGCTACGCGCCGCAGGTGATGCCGCCCAGTTGGCCGGCTGGCTGGCGATCGACGCACAAAAGTACAACCAGGCCGAGGGCTACTGTCGATTGGCTGCGTCACTGGCCGAGAAATCCAACGACCGTGCACTGCGTGCATACAGCCTTGGTGTGATCAGCTACACACACCTACATGCCGGCGACGGGAAGGCCGCGCTCAGTGTGCTCGACACCGCGCAGGGCTTAGCTGGTCATGGCGCCCCCGCCGCGGTCAGGTCATGGTTATGCGAAGCCACCGGCGAGGCGTACGGATTCCTGGGCCAGCCCCGGCCCGGCCTTGCCTCGCTCGCGCAGGCGGAGCGGGTCTTTGACGGCGTCAGCACGGAAAGCGCTCCCGTGTGGCTGGGGTTCTACAACGCCGACTGTCATGCTGCACGGCTGAAGGGCAGGTGCCTGACTCGGTTGCGTGAGCCACGAGAAGCCACTCGGGCGCTCTACGAGGCGCTGACGCTGCTACCGCCTACGTTCGTACGCGAACGGTCCGGCACCCTGATCGATCTGGCCGTCGCGTACGTGCAGATGGGTCAGATTGAGCAAGCCTGCGACGCAGCCAGCCAGGCTGACACCCTTGCCCGGCGCACCGGGTCCGAGCGCAACCGCAGGCGTCTGCGTGAGCTGCTAGTCGGCCTTATGCCGTGGACCGACATCGACTACGTCCAGAGGCTCTACCGTCAGGTGCTGCTTAACTAGGGGTGTGCTGATTGCTGTACTCGCGAGTCGCCGGTGAGCCGAAGGGCCTGGATCGAGCTCATCCTCCTCGCAGCCCTGTGGGGGGCGGTCTACCCGTTGATCGACGTTGCGCTACGCGAGCTGTCACCCGCTGTCGTTGTCCTCGGCCGAGTTCTGCTCGCTTGCGTCCTCTTGGTACCCTTAGCCCTCAGCAGCGGTGCACTAGCGGATATTTGGCGGCGACCAAAACAAATTATTGAGACCATCCTAGTGCAGTCGACCATCCCGCTTCTACTACTGACGTACGGGCAGCAATACGTACCCTCGGGTATCGCAGGCATCCTGGTCGGAGCGCAGCCGTTGTTCGTTTCGATGCTCGCCTACCGGTATGCGCCAGACGAACGCCCGCAGGGATGGATGGGTGCGACTGGCGTTGCCATCGGATTCGTTGGACTCATTTTGCTCTTCGGCGTCGACCTCCGCGGCGGCCGACTCGCCCTCCTAGGCGGTACTCTCGTACTGGTGGCCGCGCTATGTTACGCCGCCGGCGCGATCATGATCCACCGACGCCACGCGAACGCCCCACCGCTCGGCGTAGCCACCTCGGCAATGCTCGTCACGAGCACAGCAATGATTGCACCAGCCAGCTTGACGCTGCCTGTCCAACTACCTCAAACCAGCGTGCTGGCCGCTATGATGCTCCTCGGTATCGTCTGCACCGGCATGACCCTCGTACTGTTCTACACCCTGATCGCCCGCAACGGGCCAGCCCGAGCCGCGTTGGCGTTCTACCTGTCGCCCGCCTTTGCTGTCATTTTCGGGACCGTATTTCTCCGCGAACAACTCACGCCCACGACCATCGTCGGCCTGGGTGCAATTATCACAGGCTGCCTTCTCGCAGCCCAACGAACCGATAAGTCGGCTGCATAGCCGTAAGCGCAAACGCGACTCCCCACCTTCCAGGGAGTCGCACCGACGGCGCCGGAACACTTGGCGGGGTCGACCTCCCTCCGTCGATGGGCTACGCTGGATATCGATTGACTTCACTCTAAGTTGAGCATGGTACCTTTCGTAGCGGGGAGGAGGTGAATCTCACGATGCGCATGTCACAATCACTGTCACTGGTGGACAAAATCTTCGACGGCCCAGAGACACTAGTGGTGCCATCAGTTGCTTCTCGACAGAAGTACAAGAAGAAGAGGGGCAGTTCGGACACGCACAAGACTAAGGACGTATTCGAGTAGGACGACCGTGAACGTCGGCCAGAATTGCAGCACTTCTGGCCGACGTTCACCCTGAAGAGATGGAGAAGCCCTCCATGATTCGATTCCGCGTAAGTGAAAATCCCACCAAGCGGTGGGTCTGGACCAGCTCCAGACGCTGGGAATTTGAAGATGACTGGATCGAACCGATAACCCATCCAGCATTAGAATCAACTCTCATCACCGAAGGGGTGCGGGCTGCTGTCATCGTCCGTGAACGCAGCGCCAACGTCGATGTAACCTACCCCTGGGCCGGACCAAGTCGAACTGTAGAAGTAAGCCCGGAAGACTACGATGCAGTTCTGGATGACGCCAAGCATTGGCATCTCGATCGCTTCATCTTGGAAATTAGCCCAGACCAGGGCGTACGCGCTTCGTCCGGCGTGTATAACGTAGCGCCAGTCTACCTCACGGCAACCGATCACACTCTCACCGGCTCATGGGATCTGACCGACCTGGCGCGAGGATGCACTCCAGAGGATGTAATACGCTACATGGTTGCGCGAACACTGAGCTACTTCCAACGATACTCGAATAGAACCCACTTTCGACACATCTTTCATCTGACTGAACGCTCGACCGCCTATCTGCAAAACGGCGACTTTCGGATAGAGTATCCCGATGACGCCCGGCATGCGGAGCCTCGACTAATACGCGAGGGAGCCGACGTTGTCGACGGCTTGACCGTACTACTCGAGTCCATCATCCAAGAAAGGGTTTTGGAACCTGCGATATGCGGGTTGACTCTGTCCGGCGGAATGGATTCAGCTAACGTCGCACTGACACTAGGCAGGCTTCATCCAGGGGCCATCGCTGGATCCGCTATCCTTGTCGCCGGCGCCGCCGGAGAGCAGCAGCGCCGGCGGCGCCGCGAACTGGCAAGACTTGCGCATCTCAAATCTGACATCACTACCCCGGCGATGAAACTTCCACCATTGTCTGCGGGGAGCGCAATCCTAGCCGGCAACAGTCTAGATTTTGACGAAGAAGGTTTTGCCGAGGCAGTCGGACACCTGATCGACCTTATGGTTGATGAGGGTATCAAAGTGTCCTTCGGTGGTACGGGCGGTGACGAGATGCTGGCACTGCCACCCGAAGAACGAGATTTTTCTGGCGACTTAGAGGACCTAACTCTGCCTGTCTGGCTAACTGCGACTGCACGCGATGAGCTGCTTTCCGCAGAGTCAGATATAGCCCCCGCAGCCGTCATCAACGAGGTAACCTTGGCCGGCTTTGCCTGTCACAATCCTCTCTACATCCAGCGCGGCGTCTGGCCCGTGGAACCACTGGCATCACCAGCCGCAATACGGTTCGGCGAATGGCTTCCACCAGAATGGCGGCGGCGAAAGCGAATCTTTCGGGATCGACTTAATCGGGCCGGCGCGTCTAATGAAGTGGTGAATCCCCGACTATCAGAGAACCTCGGAGGACTCATGAACCTTGGGGTATACCGGAACTGCCTTCCCCTGCTAAGCCGGTTCCTGCGCACGGACCTCCTTCTTGGACAGTTGGGCGTCGTCAACGTCGACCGGCTTCGTCTCGCTATGGAGCAGGCAAGCCGCAGCGGAGAGCACCAGGTTGACTATCGGCTCTACCCAGTGGTAGCAACAGAGGTGCGTCTGCGGCACTTGGCTGGATTGATGACTATATAGCAAGATCAACGACGATCTGCGCACCAGCCGCAGCGCACCGCAGCAGATGTTACGGGAATGCGTGTGAGGGAGTCAGCGCGCCAAGCCGGAGCATGTAGCGAACGTTTGCAGCCGACCGTGTCGGCGAACTACCTGGGCCTGACCAGTCGCGTTCGCGCCGACCCTTCCGTAGCTGGACCGTGACGGACGGTGGCGTGAGCGCGGGTGGGCGCCATAGCTGTCGACCGTAGGACTACAGACGGTTGTGCTGCCCCGCAAGCCGGAGCAGGGTGGAGTCGCCGACGCGCCGGCTTGCCACTCGATCCTCTGCCAGCCGGGAGCTAGGGTCAGGAAGGCCCGCGCAGGGGTCGTTTGGGACGTGGATTGAGGGGGACTGGTGGCCGAGCAGTTTGTCCATCTTCATGTGCATTCCGAGTACTCGATGCTCGATGGAGCTGCACGGCTGAAGGAGCTGTTAGCAGAGGCACAGCGACTGGAGATGCCGGCGGTGGCGGTCACCGACCACGGCAACATGCACGGCGCGTACGACTTCTTTCACCAAGCCAAGGCGACGGGTATCACCCCGGTCATCGGGGTTGAGGCGTACGTGGCGCCTGAGTCCCGGTTCCACAAGCAGCGGGTGCGGTGGGGACGGCCAGAACAGAAGAGCGACGACGTCTCTGGCGGTGGTGCGATCACCCACATGACCATGTGGGCGAGGAACATGACCGGACTACACAACCTCTTCCGCCTGAATTCGCGTGCTTCCATCGAGGGGCACTACGTCAAGTGGCCACGGATGGACCAGGATCTGATCGCAGAACATGCCGAGGGGATCATGGCGACCACCGGTTGCCCTTCCGGCTCAGTACAAACCAGGATCCGGCTCGGCCAATTCGACGAAGCAATCAAAGTCGCCGGCGCTTACCAGGACATATTCGGCAAGGACAACTTCTTCCTCGAGTTGATGGACCATGGACTAGACATCGAACGCCGAGTTCGCGACGACCTCCTAGAGATCGGCAAGCGGCTCGGTATCCCTCCGCTGGTCACCAATGATCTTCATTACACGAAGGCGTCGCAGGCCGAGGCGCACGATGCGCTGCTGGCCGTACAGACGGGTAGTCGGCTCGATGACCCGAAGCGGTTCCGCTTCGAGGGGGGCGGCTACTATGTCAAGACTGCCGAGGAGATGTATGCTGTCGACTCGTCCGACATCTGGGCGCAAGGCTGCCGCAACACACTACTGGTGGCCGAAAAGGTCGATCCGACCGGCATGTTCGAGTTCTACAATCTGGCCCCGAAGTTCCCAGTGCCGGAGGGCGAGACGCTCGAGTCATGGTTCCGCAAGGAGGTCTGGGCGGGCATGGACCGCCGCTGGCCAACTGGGTATGACGAACGACGGCGCGCCCAGGCCGAGTATGAGCTTAACATCATCCTTCAGATGGGATTCCCGGCCTACTTCCTTGTCGTCGCCGACTTCATCGTATGGGCAAAGAACCAGGGAATCCGGGTAGGGCCTGGTCGTGGTTCTGCGGCCGGTAGCATCGTGGCCTACGCGCTCGGCATCACGGACCTAGATCCGATCCAGCACGGCCTCATTTTTGAACGCTTCCTAAATCCCGAACGCGTGCAGATGCCCGACGTCGACATCGACTTCGACGACCGCCGCCGCAGCGAGGTGATCCGATACGTCACCGAGAAATGGGGCGACGACAAGGTCGCCCAGATTGCTACCTTCGGCACAATCAAGGCCAAAGCTGCAATCAAGGATAGTTGCCGGGTCCTGGGATTTCCCTACGCTTTGGGCGACAAGATCAGCAAGGCGATGCCGCCCGCAGTGATGGGTAAGGATATTCCACTGTCCGGCATCTTCGATCCGAAGCACCCACGTCATGCCGAAGCTGCCGAGGTGCGCAGGCTTGTCGAGACGGAACCCGATGTCGCCCGCGTAATGGACGTCGCCAAGGGCATCGAGGGACTTGTGCGCCAACTCGGCGTACATGCCGCCGGTGTGATCATGTCCGCAGAGCCGCTGATCGATCACGTACCCCTCGTTAGGCGTGATGCCGACGGTGCCATCATCACCCAGTTCGACTATCCGACCTGCGAGTCACTCGGCCTGCTGAAGATGGACTTCCTCGGCCTTCGCAACCTCACCATCATCGATGACGCGCTCCGTAACGTCGAAGCCACCACTGGGCAACAGATCGACCTGCTAAGTCTCCCCTTGGACGACAAGCCCACGTACGAGCTACTTTCGCGCGGTGACACCCTAGGCGTGTTCCAGCTCGATGGCGGCGGAATGCGGCAACTGCTGCGGCTGATGAAGCCCGACAACTTCGAGGACATCTCCGCGGCCTTGGCTCTCTACCGCCCCGGCCCAATGGGAGCCAACTCGCACACGAACTATGCGTTGCGGAAGAACGGACAGCAAGAGATCACTCCGATCCATCCCGAACTGGCAGACGCCCTCGACGAAATCCTCGGCCCCACTTACGGCCTGATCATCTATCAGGAGCAGGTGCAGCGCGCCGCGCAGAAGCTCGCCGGATACAGCCTCGGCCGCGCCGACATGCTCCGCAAGGCTATGGGAAAAAAGAAGAAGGAGGTTCTAGACAAGGAGTTCATCCCCTTCCGGGATGGAATGCGCAGCAACAGATACTCTGACGAAGCCATCCAGACCCTGTGGGACATCCTCGTTCCATTCGCAGACTACGCCTTCAACAAAGCTCACACCGCATGCTATGGAATGATCTCCTACTGGACAGCATACCTGAAGGCCAACTATCCCGCCGAGTACATGGCCGCACTACTGACGTCCGTCGGCGACAAGAAGGAGACAATGGCCATCTACCTGGCCGAGTGCCGGAGCATGGGCATCAGAATTCTCACGCCCGATGTCAACACATCAAAAGGTCCGTTCGCACCCGTCGAATCTGACATTCGGTTCGGCCTCAACGCAGTGCGCAACGTCGGAACGAACGTCGTCAACGCCATCGTCGAAGGTCGAAAGAAGAAGGGGCGCTACTCCTCCTTCGAGGACTTCCTGATCAAGGTAGACGCGACAGCATGCAACAAGCGAACGATCGAGTCTCTCATCAAGGCTGGCGCATTCGACGAGCTAGGTGACACACGACGCGACTTGCTCGACAACCATGAGGCGGCCATCGACGCGGTGATGGACTCCAAGCGCAAAGAGTCCATCGGCTGGATGGATCTCTTTGGTGAAATGAAGGAAGTAGGTGGAGCCGAAGGAATCGTTGGCTTCACGATGGCTCGCTCTGGCAAGGAGTGGCCGAAGAAGGAAAAGCTGGCGCTAGAACGCGACATGCTCGGACTGTATGTCTCCGACCACCCACTGGCAGGGGCTGAACGCATTCTTAAAGCGAACTGTGACCACATGATCACCGCAATCCTTGACGAGGAGACCGCAGATCGTAAGCCCGTTGTGCTCGCCGGACTCATCTCCGGCGTAACGAGAAAGATCACTGGGAAGGGCGCCTCCTGGGCAATCGTACAACTCGAAGACCTTACCGGTAGCATCGAGGTACTCTTCTTTCCCAAGAGCTACGAAATACTGGGACAGTATTTGATTGAAGACAGCGTCGTGAAGATCTCCGGGAACGTTAGCGTGCGTGACGGCGGTGTCAGCGTCTTCGCCCAAGACCTAGCGGTCCTCGACGTCTCGTCTATCACCGACGGCGGAGAGCCTCCGGTAATTTTGCGCACTCGACTGGACCGAATCAGTCCACAACTCGTCAACGAGTTGAAGGAAATTATCCTTGCCCACCCAGGCAAGGCGCCAATCCAGTTGAATCTTCAAAAACCTGGAGGAACTTTGCAGCTAGCCTTCCCAAACTTCCAAGTAAGCAATGATCTCAATTTTCGCTCTGAAATCAAGGTCCTCCTCGGCGCGGGAGGAATTGAATGAGTTTGCCGAATTATCGTAGTAATGATTCACGGTCGCCCATCATTGTTGCCGACACTTCAAGTGCATGTCATCGCTGCTCTGGTGAACTTTATCTGACAGCCACAGTGCCGGATCCAGATCTTCCGTGCAAGCGTATACTCACACTATGTCCATCTTGCGATGCGGAAAAGCCGGCAGCGCAGGGACTATTGGCTTTCATGGCAATCCACGGTCGAGTTGACGAAAGCACCTTCGGTCAGTTCGAGAAACTAGTTGTCGAATGGCTTGCGGCATCTAATCTTCAAGGCGTCGATGAACAGACTCTCGATCGAGACATTGAGGAATGGTTGCGCGACCGTGACTGGTGATTAGCGAATGATGTGATCTAGCCAACTCTGGATAGGTATTTTAATTCGAGGTGGGTCAGGTGTGGCGGGGCAAGACTTGCCGCACGGTCTGGTAAGCCGACGCCTGCGACACCCGCCTGCCGGCGGCCGTGCCCACCTAATGTCAACGCGACCCAAGTAGGTTGATTGTCACAGAAGTCGCGGTTGATCCTGTAGCCGTGACGAGGAAAGGACCTCGCGTTGGCGAACGAATACTGGCTATACAGCGAAGCCGAGGTGACCCGAGAACAGGTGCTCGCGCAGCTCGCGGGCCTGTTCGACGCCGAGCACACCGATTTCGGCCTGGGACGCGGCGAATCCCTCGCGGTGACGGCCTGGCCGGTCGACAGCGGGGAACGGATCGAGGTCGCCCGGGACGCCGGCGTCGCGGAGCCGAAGGTCGGCGCGCTGTTCCGGCTCCGCTCGGTCGACACCATCGAGACCGCCGATCGGGAGACCCGGGAGATTCTCGACGCCGTACTCGCCCTGCTCCGGGCGTACCCGGCGGACGCCGTGCTGCAGTTCGACACCGAGACCGTCCTGCGCCGCGCCGACGGGCAGGTCGTACTCAACAGCGACTGGCCGGGGTGGGCGGAGATTCCCACGCTGGCCGCCATCGTGGCCGGCTACCCGGCCCGCCCCCTGGACTGACCGGCCCGGGCACTGGTCGAGCGATCGGGACCGGCGTTCGCCGCCGGTAACGGCTACGGCCGGACTGCGACGGCGACGGCGACGACGACGACGGCGGCGTACCGGACGAAATCGACCGGATCGTGGTTGCCCAGCGACTCGACGACCTGCGGGCGGCGGTCCTCAGTCTGGAACACGAGCTGCGGATCGACCGTGAACGCGAATAGATCCGTCGGGCAGGGGTAGGGCAACCCTGGACGGCGCCACGGACAACTGGACGTGACGCGGACGACCACCGGGGAGGCGACATGCGGATCGGCTACAAGCTGGCCACCGAGGCGTTCGGACCGGCCGACCTGATCGCCCAGGCGGTCCGGGCCGAGCAGGCCGGGTTCGACTTCGTCGAGATGAGCGACCACTTCCACCCGTGGCTGGACTCCCAGGGCCACTCGCCGTTCACCTGGAGCGTGCTCGGCGCAATCGCCGCCCGTACCGACCGGATCGGGCTGGCCACCGGCGTGACCTGCCCGAGCCTGCGCTACCACCCGGCGATCGTCGCCCAAGCCGCGGCGACCGTGGCGCTGCTGTCCGACGGCCGGTTCACCCTCGGGGTGGGTGCCGGCGAACGCCTCAACGAACACGTCACCGGGGAGCCGTTCCCGAGTGTGCACGGGCGGCACGAACGGCTACGCGAGGCGCTGGAGATCATCCGGCTGCTCTGGTCCGGCGGCTACCACACGTACCAGGGAAAGCACCTGCAGCTCGACGACGCGCGAGTGTTCGACCTGCCACCGACCCCGCCGGTGATCGCGGTGGCCGCCAGCGGCTCGGAGTCCGCCCGGCTGGCCGCCGAACTCGGCGACGGACTGTTCGCCACCGAGCCGAAGGGCTCGATCGTCGATCACTACCGGCGGGCCGGCGGCGCCGGGCCGCGCTACGCCGAGGTGCCGATGGCCTGGGCGGTGGACGACGAGCAGGCGGTCAAGGCCGCCTGGGAATCCAGCCGTTGGGCGCTGACCGGCTGGAAGGTGATGAGCGAGCTGCCCAACCCGGTGAACTTTGAGGCGGCCTCGGCGATGGTCGATCACGACGACATCGCCGCGCATTTCAGCGTCGGGCCGGACCCGGCGGCGCACCTCGAGGCGGTCAAACCGTACGTCGACGCCGGTTTCGACCACATCGTGCTGCAGAACGCCGGGCCCGACCCGGACGGTTTCCTGGACTTCTTCGAACGGGAGCTGGCCGACCGGTTGCGAGGGCTCGACCGGTGACGGCGGCCGGCTCGCGGTCGGCGGCGCCGCGACTCAGGCGCGGGCCGGGCCGGAATAGTCGGGGGCGACGTAGACCGGCAGCCGCTCGCCCTGACTGCGGGCGTAACGGCGGGTGTAGGTGACGGGGTCGACCCCGGGTCGGAGCGGCACCGTGTACTGAGTTGGCAAGGTGTCCGCGGCAGCGGCGAGGCGGCGGGGCGTCACCTCGCGACGTTGGTCATGCCACGGGCCACCCAGGAAGAGAACCTTCATACGCCGATCCTTGCCGGTTCAGCCAGCCCGCGCCTCATCCGTACGCACAATAACTATCAAATCCCGCCGGATCCGTCGGTCGCGGCGGACCGGGCGGCTCAGCTGCCAGCGAACCGCGCTGCCCGTTTCTCCAGGAACGCGGACATCCCCTCCGCCCGGTCGGCGGTAGCGAACAATCCGTGGAAGACCCTCCGTTCGAACAGCAGCCCTTCCCGCAGTCCGACCTCCTGCGACCGCTGGACCGCCTCGCGGGCGGCGGTGACCGCGAGCCGGCTGTGCCCGGCGATCACCGCCGCCGCCGACTGGGCCTCGGCGAGCAGTTGGTCGGCCGGCACGATCCGGGACACCAGGCCGCACTGCTCCGCCTCCCGGGCCGGCATCATCCGCCCGGTGAGGATCAGATCCATCGCCTTCGCCGTGCCGACCAGCCGGGTCAGCCGCTGGGTGCCGCCGATCCCGGGGATCACCCCGAGGGTGATCTCGGGCTGACCGAACCGGGCGTCCTCGGCGGCGAACACCAGGTCGCACATCATGGCCAGTTCGCAGCCACCGCCGAGCGCGTAGCCGGCGACAGCGGCGATCTTCGGTGTCCGGAACGCGGCGAACTCCTCCCAGCCGGCGAAGAGATCGGCCGTCATCGCCTGCACCGGGCTCATCGCCGCCATCTCTCGGATGTCGGCGCCGGCGGAGAAGAAGCCGTCGGATCCGGTGATCACGAAACAGCCGATGTCCGGGTCCCGGTCCAGCGGTCGCAGGGTCGCAAGAAGTTCGTCGCAGAGAGCGGTGCTGAGTGCGTTGCGGGCCGCGGGCCGGTGCAGCCGTACGGTGACCACGCCACCGTCCCGCTCGGTCGTCAGGTGCATGTCGGTTCCTCCAGTCGGGTCGCAGGATGGCGGGTCGGCCGGTCCCGGTTTCACGAGTCCCAGATCGCGCCGTAGGCGGGGATGCCGCGGCGCTCCAGCCCGTGCACCACCTGCCGGGTGAGTTTCTGGTTGGCGATGCAGATCACCGCCTCGGCGCCGGTGGCCCGCCACGCCTGGTAGGCCAGGGCCACCATGTCCGGCTTGCCACGCCGCGCGGTGTCCCAGATGGTGGCGTCGGGCTGCACCCGCAGGATCTCGTCGACCAGTTCGTCGCCGTAGGTCGTCCGTGGGCTGCGGGTGGACCAGACCAGGTGCGCCGGCACCTTGCCGGCCAGCAGGTGCGGCAGCACCGGCCCGATGCCGCTGCCGGTGGCGACGTACACCACCCGGGTGAACAGCGTCTCGATGTTGGCCACGCCGGCGGTGGTGATGCCTTTGACCCAGATCCGGTTCGGCGGGTCGTCGATCAACGCGCCGGTCCAGTCGCCGGCCCGGGAGACGGTCAGCCGGAAACCGCGCGCACCGGGCGCCGGCACGTTGGCGAACGAGTGCCATTCGAGCAGCGGACGGCGGCTGATCGCGGTGGACGAGCCGGCGAACGGGGTGGTGTGGCCGAACGTCAGCAGAGCCACGTGGTTCGACGGCCGGTCCACCTGCACCGGCACCCGACGCAGCCGCAGCCACGGCAGGGCGACGCTCACGGTGAGCAGGGCCAGCGTCCACAGTGTCGGCGAGCCGAGCAGCGCGGCGGCCAACGGCGTACCGTCGCGGGCACCGTCGACGACCAGCACCGTCTGGGCCCACAGGATGATCAGCGCGGCCCACCCGCCGAACCGGTGGACCCGCTCGAACAGGTCGTGCCGGCGGCCGCGGACCGGCGGCAGCGCGGTCGCCACCAATGCCAGCAGCAGTGCGACCAACAGGTAGGACAGCACCAGTACGGCGGTGACGGCCCGGTCGGCCAGCGCCTGCCGGGTCAGTTCGGCGACGTACCCGGCGAACCAGGCGGTGCCGGCGAGTGCGCCACCGACGTGCAGCCCACCGAAGTGGTAGACCTTGCCCAGGCCCCAGCGCACCCGTAGCGGCCACCGGGTCGGTGCCCGGGTCGCCAACCAGAACAGCAGGTTGATCACGTACTGCTGGCGGATCACCACGGCCAGGGCGACGTTGGCCAGAGCGACGTACGACAGGTTCGCCAGGCCGCCGTCGGCCGCCCGCCACCAGCCGCCGGTGGTCAGTGCGTAGTACAGCAGCGCGAGGTTGCCGACCAGGACCAGGGCCGCCAGCCGGTGGTACGGCATCAGCCGGGGATGACTGAAGATCCGGCGCGGCCACGGCGGCGGAGCCGGCAGGTCGGACGGAGCCGGCAGGTCGGGCGAGACCGGATGGTCAGGCTCGGCCGGGTGGTCCAGCGACCGGCGCAGCGCCGTCTTGTCGATCTTGCCCCGGTCGGTCACCGGCAGCGCCCCGAGGGCGTGCACCCGCTCGGGCACGCAGTAGTACGGCAGGGTCCGGGCGACCGCGTCCCGCGCCGCCGTCGGGTCCACGGTCGCCGGGGCGACGAACGACACGAGCGTACGGTCGTCGACCTTGATGGTCGCCGCCCGACGGCACCCCGGCACCGATTCCAGCACGGCGGAGACCGAATCCAGCTCGACCCGGAACCCACGGACCTTGACCTGGTCGTCGGTGCGACCCAGATGCTCCAACTCGCCGTCGGGCGTCCAGCGCCCGAGATCCCGGGTACGGAACATCATCCGTCCACCGCCGAGGAACGGATCCGGGACGTACCGCTGCCCGGTGAGCTCGGCATCGCCGAGGTAGCCGACCGAGACGCAGTCACCGCCGGCCCACATCTCCCCCACCTCGCCGATCGGGCAGGGCCGGCGGTCGGCGTCCAGCACGTACACCGTGTTGTTCGGGGTCGGCCGGCCGATGGTGAGCCGTCCGGACGCGGGGTCGTGCCGGTGCATGGTGTTGACGATGGTGGTCTCGGTCGGCCCGCAGCCGTTGTAGAAGACCGCCTGCCGGGCCCACCGGTCGGCCAGCTCCCGTGGACAGGGTTCACCCGCCACGGCGACCACCTTGACGAGGCGGCACCGGTCCGGGTCGACGGTGCCCAACACGCTCGGGGTGGCGACGACCACGTCCACTGTCTCGACAGTCGCCGCGATGTCCCGCCCCCGGACGACCAGGGTGCCGCCGTGGCTGAGGCATCCGAGGATCTCCCAGGCGGCCATGTCGAAGGCGATGTTGAGAATCTGCCCGACCCGCCAGCCCGGCTGGATGCCCAGGTCGCCGGGGGCGGTCAGGAGCAGGTTGCACACGTTGCGGTGGGTGACGGTGACCCCGTTGGGCCGGCCGGTGGTGCCGGAGGTGAACAGCACGTAGCAGCCGTCGTCCGGGCTGGTCGGGCCGGCCGGGACGACCGGGTACGCCGAGTCCGCCAGCGGCTCGGTGAGCAGTTCGTCGACCGCGATCAGCACCCGGCCCGGCAGGTGCGGCAGCTCACCGACCGTCTCGGTGCTGGTCAGCACGATCCGGACTCCGGCGGTGTCGGTGACGTGCCGCAGGTGGGCCTCGGTTGCCACCCCGGCGTGCTGGGGCACGTACGCCGCACCGGCCTTCAGGGTGGCGAGGATCCCGACCACCATGGGGATCGACCGGCGCATGAACACGCCGACCCGGTCGCCCGGACGTACCCCGTCGGCGATCAGCCGGGCGGCGAGACGGTCCGCCTGCTGGTCCAGTTGTCGGTAGCTGATCCGCTGGTCGAGGTGTTCGACGGCGACCGTGTCGGGAGTGCGGACGGCCCACTGTTCGATCGCGTGCTGGATGTGCGTGGAGACGATCGGCTCAGCAGGGCCGTAGCCGAATCGGCGGAACAATTGTCTGTCCTGATCGGACAGGTTGACCAACGGTCCGGTGCCGACCGTGGCGGCGGCGATACCGGGAATGCCGCGTTGCCGCACGGCGCTGGCCCGGGAGCGGGTCGCCGGGAGGGCGGAACCTCGCTGTGGCATGACTGCCCCTTTCTCGATGGTGGGCACCGACCAAGGAGGACGGCGCGCTTCCCCTCCATCGAACCGGACAAGTGGCCATTAGCCCACAGACAGTGACGATCGGTAATAAATACGTAAGAGGCGTAAGAAAACGGTTAAGACGGGCGGATCTTGGCGGCAGTCCCGCCGGCACGCGTTCCTCAGCTCGCCGCGGCCCGCGACTACCGCCGCCCGATCGAAGTGCGGCACACTCCCCCGGGTGCGAGAGATACTGATCATCGGGATCGGGGCCGGCGATCCCGACCACCTGACCGGGCAGGCGATCGAGGCGCTGCGTCGGGTCGACGTGTTCTTCCTGCTCGACAAGGGCGCGGTCAAACAGGACCTGGCGGCGTTGCGGCAGGAGATCCTGCGCCGGCACACCACCGGGGCGTACCGGGCGGTCGAGATCGCCGACCCGGAGCGGGACCGGACCGCGGCGGACTACCGGGCCGCGGTCGAGGACTGGCGCCGCCGCCGCGCCGACCGCTTCGCCGAGCTGATCCGCGACGAACTGCCCGACGGCGGCTGCGGCGCCTTCCTGGTCTGGGGCGACCCAGCGCTGTACGACAGCACCCTCGCCATCCTCGACGACCTGCGGGAACGCGACGTCGTCGAGTTCGACCACCAGGTGATCCCGGGGATCAGCAGCGTCGCCGCGCTGACCGCCCGGCACCGGATCGCGCTGAACCGGATCGGACGCCCGGTGCAGATCACCACCGGCCGTCGGCTCGCCGACGAGGGTTTCCCGGCCGGCGTGGACGACCTGGTGGTGATGCTCGACGC
The DNA here is from genome assembly GCF_003751085.1 of Micromonospora sp. Llam0. Lineage (NCBI taxonomy): Bacteria > Bacillati > Actinomycetota > Actinomycetes > Micromonosporales > Micromonosporaceae > Micromonospora > Micromonospora sp. Llam0. The sequence continues at coordinate 5,023,092 of NZ_RJJY01000001.1, forward strand.
GCAGTGCGCCTTCACCCTGTTCACCGCCGCCGACAGCATCGACATCTACTGGGGGGCGTACCTCGGCACCGGAGACGAAATCCTGATCGCCGGCCCGGTGCACCAGGTCGCCGACCGGATCGTCACCGCACGCACCGAGGCCCGCCGCCGCAAGGGCTGGATCATGGACACGTACCTGTTACGGCGTAGGCTTGTCCAGACAACCGGACAGCACCAGAAGACCGGACAGCAGACGCGAGACGATCGGGCAGATGATGACTGACCAGGCCCGGCCGGTCGACCGGGACAGCCCGATGCCGCTGTGGGCCCAGCTGCACGACGACCTGGTCCGCCGGTTGACCGCCGGCGGGTTCGCCGCCGGCTTCCCCGGCGAGCACGAGCTGGTCGACGAGTACGGCGTCAGCCGACACACGGTACGGGAGGCGTTGCGCCGGCTGCGCCAGGCCGGCGTGCTGGACTCGGCCCGGGGCCGGCGTACCGCCGTCCATCAACAGCGGATCGAGCAGCCGCTCGGCGCCCTCTACTCGCTCTTCGACGAGGTGCAGGCGCGGGGAATGCGCCAGCGCAGCGAGGTGCTCACCCGCGAGCTGCGGGTCGACGTCGCCGTCGCGGCCCGGCTCGGGCTGGACCCGGACACCCGCTTCGTGCATCTGGAGCGGCTCCGGTTCGCCGACGACGAACCGTTGGCCACCGACCGGGTCTGGCTGCTGGCCGAGCTGGCCCGGCCGTTGCTCACCACCGACCTGACCGGTACCGGCATCTACAGTGAGCTGGCCCGACATGGGGTCCGAGTCACCGACGGCGAGGAGCGCATCCACGCCATCGTGCCCACCGCCGAGCAGCGCCGGCGGTTGGGCATCGGCCGGGGCGTCGGTCTACTCGCCGTCGAACGGATCGGCCGGGCCGACGGGCGGCCCGTCGAATGGCGGGAGACCTTCGTCCGCGGCGACCGGTTCAGCCTGGTCGCCGGCTGGGCGCCACACCGGGCGTACCAGTTGCGGGTGGCCGACGGATCCCCGCTGCGCTCACCCGCCGGGCGCTGACCGTGCGGGTCGCCCGGTTGATCTCCCTGGTCCTGTTGCTGCAGTCCCGGGAGACGATGACCGCCGCGGAGCTGGCCCGCGAGCTGGAGGTCTCCGAGCGCACCATCTACCGCGACGTGCTGGCGCTGTCCGCCGCCGGGGTGCCGGTCTACGCCGACCAGGGCCGGGCCGGCGGGTACCGGCTGCTGGACGGTTACCGGACCCGGCTGACCGGGCTGAGCCGGGCCGAGGCGGAGACGCTGTTCCTGTCCGGGCTGCCCGGACCGGCCGACGAGATGGGCCTCGCCGACGTGCTCGGGGTCGCCCAGCTCAAGGTGACCGCCGCGCTGCCGGTCGGGCTACGCGACGCCGCCGGCCGGGCCCGGCAGCGGTTCCATCTGGACGCGCCCGGCTGGTTCCGGCAGGCCGACCCGCCGCCGGCGCTGGCCCACCTCGCCCGCGCCACCTGGCAGGACCAGGTGGTCCGGCTCGACTACCGGCGGAGCGGCACCGAGGTGGCCAGAACGGTGCAGCCGTACGGTCTGGTGCTCAAGAACGGCACCTGGTACCTGGTTGGCCGGGTCCCCGACATCGGCCGGGGCAACGACGGACACCGGATCTACCGGGTGGACCGGATCGCTGCTGTCGAACCCGCCGGCGACGTCTTCGACCGCGACCGCCGGTTCGACCTGGCCGAGGTGTGGGCCGCCGGCACCGCCGACTTCGTCCGCAGCATCCTGGTCGACGAGGTCACCGTACGGCTGAGTCCGGCCGGGCTGCGGGCGCTGCGCTGGGCGGTGGAGGCGCCGGCCGCCCAGGCGGCGCGCGAGGCGGCCGGGCCGCCCGACGGGCAGGGCTGGGTGCACACCCGACTGCCGGTCGAGTCGCCCGACGTGGCGTACAGCCAGCTGCAGGCGCTCGGTCCGGAGGTGGAGGTGCTCGCCCCGGCCGTGCTGCGGGACCGGATGTGCGACGCCGCCCGCCGGCTCGCCGCGCTGTACGGCGACGCCGTCAGTCAGCGGTAGCCGGTGGTGTCCGCCGGCCGGCCGGTCTCCACCACGTCGACGATGTAGCGGTACGCGTCCGGTCGGCTGCCGTCGACATCGGTGAAGCCGTACTCGCGGGCCAGCTGCCCGCTGGACAGTGACCGGCCGGTGAACCGGGACACCTGCGGATCAGCGGCGAGCGCGACCACCGCCCGGCCGACCAGCGCCGGTGTCTCGGAGATGGCGAAGTGCGGGTCCTTGGCGGTGCCGTCGCGCCAGTTCGCCTCGGTCACCCCGAAGTGGTCGAGCATCGCCTCGGAGCGGATCCAGCCGGGGCTGAGCGCGACCGCCGTCGCACCGTACGGCCGCAGCTCCTCGGCCTGGGCGAAGGCCAGCCGGATGACGGCGTTCTTGGCCGTGTCGTAGAAGACCGACTCGCGGTAGTGGGTGCCGTTGTAGTCGGCGGTGCCGTCGGTCATCTCCACCACCAGCCCGCCCGGCTGGCGGATCAGCAGCGGCAGCGCGTAGTGGCTGGTGATCAGGTGGGTGTCGATGGCAAGCCGCAGCGTCCGTAGGCCGCGGTCCAGCGGCTGCTGCCAGATCGGCGACTCGAAGTCGGTCAGATGGTCGGCCCCCCAGATGTCGTTGACCAGCAGGTCGAGCCGGCCCTGCTCGCGGTCGATCCGCTGCACCAGGGCACGGACCTGGTCGGGTTCCAGGTGGTCGGTGGGCACCGCGACGCCGGTGCCGCCGGCGGCGTCGACCAGCTCGGCGGTCTCCTCGATAATTTCCGGGCGGTCCATCTCGGAACGTTGCCGTCGGGTGCTGCGCCCGGTGACGTAGACGGTGGCGCCGGCGGCACCGAGTTCGATGGCGATCCGCCGGCCGGCGCCCCGGGTCGCCCCGGCGACCAGCGCTGTCCTGCCGTTCAGTGGTGTGGTCATGCCGCTGACGGTGCCAGCAAAACCTGACATCCGACGTCAGCTTTTCCAGATCATCTCGGCAGAACCCCTCGGCAGATCCTCCCGGCGGGCCCCGTCGACGAGCCCTTCCGGCGGGCTCATCGACGGGTCACGGAGCGACTTGCCGTGACGCGGGAAATATCGACGTTGTTGACTCTATTGAATGCGATCGATACATTGCCGTGACAATGGGAAACCCCTTTCCCCGCGTCGCCGTGGGGGCGCGACCAGGCAGAAGCAGTATCCGACAACCCAGGAGGTTCCATGACAGCCACCAGATGGCGGCGCTGGCGTACCGGCGTCGTGGCGCTCGCCACGACCGCCATGGTCGCCACCGGCGCAGCGGTCGGCATCCAGCACGCGGCAGCTGCCACCGTCGACACCAACGCCTGGTACGTGCTGGTCAACCGGCACAGCGGCAAGGCGATCGACCTGTACAACTGGGCGACCAACGACGGCGCGCCGATCGTCCAGTGGGCGCGCAACGACCAGACCGTTCAGCAGTGGCAGTTCGTCGCGGCGGGCAACGGCTACTACAAGATCCGGTCCCGGCACAGCGGCAAGTACCTGGAACTGCCCAACGCCAACGACGGCACCCAACTCGTCCAGAACTCCGACAACGGCAGCACCCGCCAGCATTTCGGGGTGCTGGACTCGGACAGCGGCTACGTCCGGTTCGTCAACCGGCACACCAGCAAGGTGCTGGACGTGTGGGAGTGGTCCACCGCAGACGGCGGGATCATCTCGCAGTACCAGGACCTCAACGGCTGGAACCAGCAGTGGCAGATGGTCCGGGTCGACAGCGGCGGCCCGCCGCCGACCACCCCGCCGCCGTCCGGCGACTGCGGGTCCGGCTCGTTCAACGCCGAGGCCGTACAGAACGGGTCGACCTGGACGGCGCGCAACGGCGGCAGCACCGTCTACACCGGCTCCAGCATGCTGTCAGCCATGCAGGCGGCGGTGAACAGCCTGTCGGCCGGGCGCAACAGCAAGCAGAAGGTGATCGTCCGCGGCTCCGGGTCGATCAGCGCCGGCTCCCGGCTGTCGCTGCCGTCGTACACCGTCCTGGAGGTCTGCGGCACGGTCAACGTGACCGGTTCCGGCTCCGGTGACCAGGCGGTGGTGTACGCCCGTGGCGTCACCGACGTCGAGGTGACCCGGCTCAACATCACCGGCAACCCGCTGTACGGAATCTTCATCCGCAACGGCAACAACATCACCCTCGGCCAGATCGACATCCGGGTCACCGCCGGCCTGGGCATCCGGATCGACAACCACGGCGACCGCAGCCAACGGTCCCGCAACGTGCGGATCGACAACGTGTACGTGCAGGGCACCAGCGCGCACGGCGTCGAGACGTACGGGGTCGACGGGCTGACGGTCGGCACCGTCACCGCCCGCAACACCGGCTACTCCGGCCTGATCCTCAACGACACCGTCAACGCGACCGTCGGCACCGTCGACGCGCAGGGCGCCGGCACCGGCACCGGGTACGCCGGGTTCCGGATGGCCAACCGCAACGGCCGGGTCGGCAACAGCTACCCGACGAACATCCGGGTCGGCACGGTCATCGCCCGGGGCGGCGGCCGGGGCATCTTCTGCGTGTCGGAGTCCGGCGGCGCGGTCATCGACCGGATCGACATCTCCGGCACCGGCAGCAACTCGATCCTGCTGGAGAACTGCTACAACGTGAACATCGCGGCGGTCTCCGGTTCGGTCAACGGCTCGGACGTGCGGATCGCCTCGCGCACCGAGTTCCCGGTGTCGCGCGACATCACCCTGCAGAACCTGACGCTGACCAATTCGCAGATCAACGAGAACCCGTGCGGGCAGAACATCGTGATCCGCAACATCGCGCTGAACAACTCGACCATCAACCGCTGCTGACCACTCCCCGTCCACCGAACGCCGGGCACCGGGCACCTACCGCTCGGTGCCCGGCGGCGACCGGCCGATCCGACGCAGGTCGATGACCTGGCGTAGCAGCAGGACCAGCACGAGTACCGCCGCGACCGCCGGCCAGCCCCACGGATAGCGTTCGGTCTCGACGACGAACGCTACCGCGCCGTCACCGCCGGCACCGGTGCCGAGTTGGCCGTGGACCGCGTACCGGCCGTAGACGGGAAAGTCGACCGGCGCGGTGACCACGATGGCTCGGCTCTCACCGGCGGCCAACGGCGCGGACGCCGGCCCGGGCGGTTCGACGATCACCGTCGGCCGCCCGGGCCGGCCGGACAGCAGTGACAGGCGTAGTTCGTCGGCGTCGACCGGGCCGTCGTTACGAACGTCGACATCCAGCCGGATCTCACTGGGCAGACCGAACAGCGCCGGCCAGTCCCAACCGGTCGGCACGACGGTCACGTCGGTGATGTGGAGTCGGGCGGGGCCGGAGACCGTCGGCGCTGGCGGGGCGGCCGACCCAACGATGTCGATCGGGGCGCTGCCGGTGACCGGCGGCACCGGCCCGGTGCCGGACCCACCGACGTCGACGGACCCGGCCCGGACCACGCAGGGGCAGGCCACCGGCGGCTCCACCAGGACGATCCGGCTGGTCACCGGATCGGCACCGGGCACATGCAGTTGGCTGGCGTCGCTGGCGGCGCAGTCGACCGACCCGCGCGCGGCACGGTTGCCGCAGATCTCCAGCTGAACGTTTCCGGCCGGCCAGCCGGTGAGGGTGACGGTCAGCCACTCGCCGACCGCCGCGCTGGTCACGTCGACGCTGACCTGCGGCGGGGCGGCGACCGCCGGGGCCGACGGCAGACCGCCGGCCCCGGCGATCAGGACCAGCGCGAGGGCACCCGCCGAGGTCCGGCGACCGGTCATCGCGCAGGCGACGAGGCGGCACCGTCGTCGGCGGGCTCGACATCCGGTGCACCGTTCGAAGCGGGGGTGGCCGCAGGCGAAGCGGGGGTGGCCGCAGGCGCGACCGCGCGGCGGGCACGCCAGCGGCGTACCCCGAACCACCCGGCGAGGGCGACGATCGCGGCGAGCAGCAACCACGGCGGGGCCCAGACACCGGCGGTACGGGTGACCGGCGGCAACGCCTCGTCCACCGTGGTCGGGGCCAGATCGACGGTGGCGGTCAGCCGCAGCGCCGGCGGTACGCCGGTGATCCGCTCGGTCACCGTGAAGGTGCTGCCGGGCAGCAGTTCGGGTAGGTCGACCGGATCGGTACGGGCCAGGTCCCAGCCCAGCGGGCCGTCCAGCAGCACGGCACCCGTACCACCGACGCGGATGTTTCCGGTGTTGCGCACCTGGTAGGTGACCTCCACGTCACCGTCGCCCAGCGGGTTGACCGGATCGTCGTAGCTGATGCTCATCGACTCGACGCTGACCGCCGGCCGGACCGGGCCGTCGACCCGCAGGTAGACCCGGGCGGCGACCCGCTGGTCTACGTTGACCTGCTGGCCACTGGCGTCGGTACGGAGCTGGGCGATCGAGCCGATCACCCCACCGGCGTGGTCGCCGGGTGTGGCGTTGGCCGGCACCGTCAGGCGGAACGGGATGTCCAGCCGTTCCCCGGCCGGCACCTCGTACTCCCGCTGGTCGAAGTGGATCCAGGTGCCGACGTCGGTGGCCGGTTCGTCGGCCGGGAGCAGGGCGAACGCGCCGTCGTCGGTGAGGAACCCGTCGGTGCCGTACACGGTGAACGTCCGGTCCTGGTCGCCGAGGTTGCGCACCGCGACGTGGTCGGTGATCTCCGCACCTGGGGCGAGGTCGTAGACGAAGTAGTTGCGTCCGGTCGGCCCGTCCGGGCTGGACGGCTGCACCGCCCAGGTGACCGCGTCGGCCGGGGCCGGACCGGCCGGCTGCGCGGCGGCCGGAGCGGTGCCGGGCAACGCGACCAGGCCGGTCACGAGCAGGCCGGTCACCAGCAGGCCGGTCACCAGCAGGCCGATGGCGGCGCGGCGACGGTGCGGGCGACGGGTGGGCGGGGCGGACATCGGGCACTCCAGTTCGGGCCGGTGGCCGGTGCGGGGCCGTCGCGGCCCCGCACCGGCCGGTGGGGCTGATCCTCAGGACAGGGTCAGCGTCAGGGTCGCGGTGTAGTCGCCCGGCGCCGCCGCGGCGGGTACGCCGAGGTTGAGCTGCGCGCCGCAGGTGAAGCTGCCGGCGCTGGCGCCGGCCGCCGAGGTGCACAACGCCCGGGCGGTGCCGAGTCCGGCACCCGGGTCGGCCACCGCGCCCGGGGTGACCGCGCCGCTCTGCCCGACCAGCGGGTCGTCCACCACGGATGCGGTGGGCGCCCAGCCGAGGTTGTCCGCCGCGATGACCGCGCCGCCGGCGGCGACGAAGTCACCCACCTGGCCGACCAGACTCCAGCCGGCGTTGGTGCCGCGCAGGTCGGACACGCTGGCGGTGTTCAGCTCGCCGCTGGTGACGGCGCCGTTGCCGGTCGGCGGCAGGGTGACCGACGAACCGGCCACGCTGAGCGTGAGCGGACCGCCGCCCAGCACGGTCGCGGCGATCTGCTGGCTGGCGTCGCCGCCGCCGGCCGGGGCCGCGAAGCTGATCGGAGTGAAGGTGTCCTGGCTGCGGTCGGCGGAGCCGCGTGCCGCGAAGGTGATCACATAGCACTGGGTGACGGTGCAGTCGACCGCGTTGCCGTTGCGGTCGGTGTACTGGGCACTGATCGGCAGCGTGGTGCTGAACGAGCCGTCCGGGTTCATCGTGTCCCGGGCGTCGGTCGGCTCGTTGGTGCTGCTCACCCACTTGGTGACCTGCAGGACGCTGGCGTTGGTCCAGTGCTCGTCGACCTTCGGGCCGAACGACACGTAGATCCCGGCGGCGTCGTTGGCCTGCGGGTCGAAGCCGCTGCCGGCGACGGTGACGGTGGCGCCGGCCGGGTCGACGCCGGTGTCCGGGGTGACGTCGACGGACGGAGCGGCCGGTCCACCGCCGCCGGAGGTGACCGCCTCGAACGACAGCGGGTCGAGGACCTGGCCGGCCGGGTAGAAGCCGGCGAAGGCGGTGGCGCCCTCAGCGGTCAGGGTGGCGGCCAGGTCGGTGCCGGTGATGCCGTCCGCACCGGCCACCAGGTTGGCGTCGGTGGTGGTGAGCTCGGCGATGACCGCCTGGGTGACGTCGACCGACGGGAACGCGGTGCTCACCAGTTCGACGTCGGCCTTGAGGACGGCGGTGCCGCCGGAGATGGCCACCGTCGGGTTGGCGAGGGTGATGGTGAACGTGTGCGCCGGGAACGAGAAGACGACCGTGCCGCCGTACGTGGCGTTCGTCTCACCGGTCTCGGCGTCGTAGCTGCCGCCGGTGGACGGGAAGGCGAACGTCCCGTCGGCGTTGATCGACGCACCGTCACTCGCCGCGATCGGCGGGTTGCCGTCGCCGGACGACACGTAGTTGCGGAACGACTCCTTGAAGCCCCAGTTCAGGCTTCCCTCGGTGATGTCGGCAGGGGCAGCCACTGCGGGTGCGGCGCCGACGAGTGCGGTCGCGGCGCCGAGTACGGCCGCAGCCGCCCAGGTCGCCGACCGTCGCCCCAGAGCACCAGCTCTGGATGTGATCATCGACTGGTCCTTTCCGGATAGTTACTCACCGTGTTCCACTTCTGCTGTGGACACGGCATGCGATCGAGATTAGGTTAGCCATACCTAATAAATGATGGCTCCGGCAGGGGTACCTGATCTTCGAACCGGTCGGACCCTTGTCCTGATCTGCGGCGATGACTTAGGTTAGGCAAACCTTCATTCAGAACTCAACCGACGATCGTCGGAGGGATCACCCATGCCAACGCCGCTGCTCAGCGGCCGGGTCACCGCGACCTTGGCGGTCGTGACCGCCACCGCCGCGACCGCCGCCGTCGCGACCGCCGCCGTACTCGCCGCACCACCGTTGGCGTCGCCGGCCCACGCGGACACCTCCGCCACCGGATCCGGCGGCCAGCGACTCACCGTCTCCGACTCCACCGGTATCAGTCGTTCCGGCGCGACCGTCACGGTGACCGGCACCGGGTACGACACCAACAAGGGCATCTACGTCGGATTCTGCGTGGACAACGGCGACGGGGCGCTGCCGACACCGTGCGGCGGCGGGGTGGACACCTCCGGCGGCAGCGGCAGCTCGCACTGGATCTCCAGCAACCCCCCGTCGTACGGCGAAGGACTCGCCGTGCCGTACGGCCAAGGCGGCTCGTTCCAGGTCCGAATCCCGCTGACCACGAAAATCGGCGACGTCGACTGCACCGTACGCACCTGCGCGGTGGTCACCCGCGCCGACCACACCCGGACCAGCGACCGCAGTCAGGACGTACGCGTCCCGATCAGCTTCGCGGCCGCCGCCGCGCCCGCCCGCACCAGCGCCGCCCCGGCGGCCGGCAACCCGGACCGGACCACCGCGCCGCCAGGCCCGGCCAACGGCGACGCCGCAGACCCGTCCGGCACCGTCGGCGACTCCCCAGGCTCATCCGGCGAGGCGGGCGAGGCGGGCCAGCCCAGCGGCTCCGCACCAGCTGCCGGCGCCGCCACCGGCCAACCGACCGACGGCACCGACGGCCCGACCGCCGTCGCCGGCACCGACCCGACCGGGTTGGCGGTCACCCGGGTCAGCACCGTCGGCCCGGCCGGTCGGTGGTGGAGCAGCACGCTGATCCTGCTGGCGCTCGGCGTACTGGCGCTGGCCGGGCTGTCCGCTGGCCGCCGCCGGCACCGCCGGAGCCGGTCGTGAACCGCCCGACGCTGGTCGGGCTGGTCGCCGCCGTGCTGCTTGCCGGCCCGGTGGCCGCCTGCGCCGACAGCGCCGCCAACCCCGGCGCGGCACCGGATCCGGCGACCTGCGGCCCGGTCACCGCCGTCGTCGGCGACGACGCGGTGACGCCGCTGGACCCGGCACCACAACCGGCGTTGCCGGTCACCGTCACCGACGCCGCCGGCGACCGGGTCACGGTGACCGACGCCGACCGCATCCTCGCGGTCAATCTGTACGGCTCCATCGCCGAGATCGTCTTCAGCCTCGGCCTCGGTGACCGGGTCGTCGGGCGGGACACCTCCACCGACTTCCCGGCCGCCGCCGACCTGCCGCTGGTCACCCCCGGCGGGCACGACCTGTCCACCGAGGCGGTCATGGCGCTGGACCCCAGCGTGGTGCTGCTCGACGACAGCATCGGCCCACCCGAGGTGCTCGACCAGCTCCGCGCCGCCGACATCCCGGTGGTACGGATCGGCGACGAGCAGAGCCTGGCCGCCGTACCGGTGCACATCCGTGAGGTGGCCGCCGCGCTCGGCGTCGCCGACGCCGGCGAGGCACTCGTCGCCCGGGTCGAGGGCGAGATCGCCACCGCCCGCGACGGCATCGCGGACGACGCCGAGCGGCCCCGGGTCGCCTTCCTCTACCTGCGCGGCACCGCCGGCGTCTACCTGATGGGCGGCAAGGGCGCCGGCTCGGACGCGATGATCGCCGCGGCCGGCGGCGAGGACGCCGGCACCGCCATCGGACTGGAACGGTTCCGGCCGCTGACCAGCGAGGGTCTGATCAACGCCGCGCCGGACGTCATCCTGGTGATGACCAAGGGCCTGGAATCGGTCGGCGGGGTGGACGGACTGGTCGCCATGCCCGGCGTCGCCCAGACCCCGGCCGGCCAGCAGCGGCGGATCATCGACATGGACGACACCGTGCTGCTCAACTTCGGCACCCGTACCGGCAAGGCGATCCAGGCTCTCGCCCGCGCCATCCACGAATGCCGGTGACGGCGTGACCGCCCCGGTACTCGCCGTCCGCCGGCCGCTGCTGCTCACCGGCCTCGCCGGCACGCTGCTCGTCGTCGGCGTGGTCGCCGCCGGCTCCGGACAGGTGCAGATCGCCCCGGCCGAGGTGGTCGCCTCGGTGCTGCACCGGCTCGGCCTGGAGATCGGCGCGCTGCCGACCGCCCCGCACGGCGAGAACGCGCTGTGGATCGTCCGGTTCCCCCGGGTCGTCCTGGCCGCGATCGTCGGCGCGGCGCTCGGCTGCGCTGGCGCCGTCATGCAGGGCATCTTCGGCAACCCGCTGGCCGAACCCGGGGTCATCGGGGTCTCCTCCGGCGCGGCGGTCGGCGCCGCCCTGGCCATCGTCACCGGGATCTCCGCGCTGGGCGGCTGGACGCTGGCCGCCGCCGCGTTCGCCGGCGGGCTGGCCACCACCTACCTGGTGTACGCGCTGTCCCGCGCCGACGGACGTACCGAGGTGGTCACCCTGGTACTCACCGGCATCGCGGTCAACGCCGTAGCCGGTGCCGCGATCGGGCTGCTGATGTTCGTCACCGACGCGGCCGGGGTGCAGGCGATCGCCTTCTGGAACCTCGGCAGCCTGGCCCAGGCCAACTGGAACGCGGTGGCGGTCGCCCTGCCCTGCCTGGCCGTCGGGTTGGCCGCCGCACTCGCCTCGGCCGGCAAGCTGGATTTGCTCGCCCTCGGCGAACGCTCCGCACGTCACCTCGGGGTGGACGTGGAACGGCTGCGGGTACGCATGATCGTCGTCACCGCGCTGCTCGGCGCCGCCGCGGTGGCCTTCACCGGCGTGATCAGCTTCATCGGTCTGGTGGTACCGCACCTGGTCCGGATGGTCGCCGGACCCGGGCATCGGGTGCTGCTGCCGGCCAGCGCGCTCGGCGGGGCGGTGGTGGTGATCGCCGCCGACCTGGCCGCCCGGACCCTGGTCGAGTACCAGGAACTGCCGCTCGGGGTGCTCACCGCGGTGGTCGGTGGACCGGCCTTCTTCTGGCTGCTGCGCCGTACCCGGCGGCGGGCCGGAGGTTGGGGATGAGCCCGGCACCGGGCCGGCTGCTCGGCCGGCGTCCGGGCCGGCTGCTCGGCCGGCGCACGCCCGTCCGGGTGCCGGCCACCCGGCCGGCCGGCACCGCGCTGATCGAGATCGACCGGCTACGGGTCGAACTTGGCGGGCGGGCGGTGCTCGACCAGGTCGACCTGGTGGTTCACACTGGCGAGGTGGTCGCCCTGGTCGGTCCCAACGGTGCCGGCAAGTCGACTCTGCTCGCTGCCATCGGCGGTGACGTCGCGGCGGCCGCCGGCGTGATCCGGATCGACGGCGCGCCGCAGTCCGACTGGACCTCGACCGAGCTGGCGCTACGCCGGGCGGTGCTGACCCAGCGCAGTGTGCTGTCCTTCCCGTTCACCGTCGCCGAGGTGGTCCGGATGGGCCGGGCGCCGTGGGCCGGGCTGCCCGCCGAGGAGTCCGACGACCCGATCGTCGAGGAGTGTCTGGCCGCCACCGACGTGGCGCAGTTCGCGGACCGTACCTTCACCGCGCTGTCCGGCGGCGAGCAGGCCCGCGCCGCGCTGGCCCGGGTGCTCGCCCAGCGGGCCGCCGCGCTGCTGCTCGACGAACCGACCGCCGCGCTCGACCTGCACCACCAGGAGCTGGTGCTGCGGCTCGCCCGGCAGCGGGCCGCCGCCGGTGACGCCGTCGTGGTGGTGCTGCACGACCTCGGCCTGGCCGGCGCGTACGCGGACCGGATCGCGTTGCTGTCGGCCGGCCGGCTGCGGGCCGTCGGACCACCCGACCAGGTCCTCACCGGTGCGCTGCTCAGCGAGGTGTACCGGCACGACATCGAGGTGTTGCCGCACCCCGAGACCGGACTTCCGCTGGTCGTTCCGCGACGGCAGCACCCGACACCGGCAGGGGCCCGACACGGCAAGGAAAGGAACCCCCCAGATGAGTGACACCTTCTCCGCCCGGCTACGGGCGGCAAGCTGGCAGGACCACCAGGCGGCCGAGTCCCAGCGGTACGTCTCCGCGCTGGTCGCCGGGGAGCTGCCCCGGCAGCGGTACGCCGACCTGGTCGCCCAGCACTATTTCATCTACCAGGTGCTGGAGGAGGCGGCCGACGCGATGCGCGACGATCCGCTGGCCGGCGGCTTCGTCGACGACCGGTTGACCCGGTTGCCGGCGTTGGAGGCCGACCTGGCGTACCTGCTCGGCCCGGACTGGGCCGGCCGAATCGCCCCGAACCTGGCGACTCGCCGCTACGTCGCTCGGATGCAGGAGGTCTGCTTCACCTTCGCGCCGGCGTTCATCGCCCACCACTACACCCGGTACCTCGGTGACCTGTCCGGCGGGTTGTTCATCGGCCGTCAGGTGGCGCAGACGTACGAGCTGACCGAGGAGGGCGGCGTGGCGTTCTACCACTTCGCCGGCATCGACGATCCGCGCGGATACAAGAACGCGTACCGGGCCCGGCTGGACGCCCTGCCGCTGGACGTCACCGCCGAGGCGGCTCTGGTCGGCGAGGTGGCGGTGGCCTACCGGCACAACTCCGCGGTCCTCGCCGAGCTGGGCCAGGAGCAGGAGCCGAAGCCGGTGGCACCGGAGTCGATGGAGTCGGCGGCGTGACCGACCCATTCACCGCCGAGGTGGTCGCCCAGGTGGCCCGGCACATGAACGACGACCACGCCGCCGACTCGTTGCTGATCTGCCGGTCGCTGGGTGGCACCCCGCAGGCTACGACGGCCCGGATGACCGGACTGGACGCCGACGGCATCGAGTTCTCCGCCACCGTGGCCGGCGTCGAGGTGCCGGTCCGGGTGCCGTTCGCGTACCGACTCACCGAACGGGTCCAGGTCCGCCATGAAGTGGTCCGGATGTACCAGGAGGCCTGCGCCCAACTGGGCGTCACGCCCCGGCCGGCGGAGTCCGGGTAAGCGAATCAACGGCAAGGGACGGCCTCGGCCGGCGGGCGGCTGACTGGCATGGCGAGCGGGGCCCGCTGGCGTGTGCAACGATCACGAAATGGTTGCCAAAGGGCATCACGGGCACATCTCGCAAAGCGGTGTCGCGGTGCGGCTCGCCGCCTGGCTGGCGACGGCCGTCGCCGTGCTGTCGATCGCCGGGTGCACCGGGATCGGGATCGGCGAAGCACCCGAGTCCGGCAGCGCGACGTACGCGGCGTGGGGGCTGAACGAGGCGTCCAGTGCGCTGACCGGCTCCGACCGGATGATCGTCCTCAACGGCGACGTGCAGCGCAGCGAGCAGGAGTTCTTCCAGGTACGTGGGGTGTGGGGGCCGGACGGCTTCACCCTCGACGAGACGTCCGCGACCAAGGTACGGGCGTTGGCCGGCCAGCTGCCGGACCGCACCGGTGACCCGGACTGTCACCGGCTGGTCCTGGTCAACCACGGCTTCCTCGGCGGCGGGGCGATCGCCGTGGTCGACCCGGAGGAGTTCCCGCCCGGCGAGCCGGTGGTCGCTCGGCCACTGAACTGACCTCACCTGCCAGGTCTGATGCCGCAGGTGCATCAGGATGCACCTGCGGCATCAAGCTCGACCGGTACCCCCACCCCGGGACGGTGTTGGTCTCCAATCGGCTCCGACCGGTTACGACCGGCAGTCAGTCAGCTCTAGCCGGTGGTCACGGCCGGTGCCGGGTCGCAGGGCAGTCCGTTGAGGGTGAACCCCGCCGGAACCGGTCCGGCGCCTGCGCCGCCGCTGCCGAGGAAGCCGAACTCGACCCGGCCGCCGGCGGGCAGTGCCGCGTTCCAGGCGGCGTTGGTGGCGGTCACCGCCGCCGCGTCCTGGGTGATCACCGCGTTCCAGGCGACCGAAACCTGTTGTGCGCCGGCGAACGACCAACCGAGCGACCAGCCGTCGATCGGCTCGTCACCGGTGTTGGTGACGCCGACCGTCACGGTGAAGCCCGACCCCCAGTCGCTGTCCACTCGGTAGTCGACCAGGCACTCGGCGACCGGCTCCGGTTCGTCGGCCTCGAAGGTGATCCGGTGCAGCTGGCCGGGCAGGTCGTTGGCGAGGTAGAACTCGCCGTCCGCGGCCACCGCGAGGGTGGTCGGCTGGATCGGCAGCTCACCGATGACCGCCGTGTCGTACCCACCGTCCGTGTCGGGCCGGATCACGTACGCGGTCGCCGAGCAGTAGTCGGTGGCCAGGTAGGTACCGGTAGCGGCGGATTCGCTGCCCCGGTAGACGTGGCCGCCGATCACCGCGCAGCCGCCGACCGAGGTCTGGTAGTGGAACACCGGGTCGACGTACTCGGCGGCCGGGTCGCACCGCTGCGGGTCGAACTCGACCGGACCTTCCCGGCAGGACCAGCCGAGGTTGGCCCCGGCCACCCCGCGCAGATGGTTGACCTCCTCGTAGCTGCCCTGTCCGACGTCGGCGATCCACAGCGAGCCGTCCGCCGGGTCGAACGAGAACCGCCACGGGTTGCGCAGGCCGTACGCCCAGATCTCGGCGCGGGCGCCGGCTTCGTCGACGAACGGGTTGTCCGCCGGTACGCAGTACGCGAGGTCGCCGCAGGCGGCCGAGACGTCCAGCCGGAGGATCTTGCCGAGCAGGGTGCCGAGGTCCTGACCGGTGCCGAGCACGTCGTCGGCGCCGCCGCCGTCGCCGATGCTCCAGTAGAGGTGGCCGTCCGGGCCGAAGGCGAGCTGCCCGCCGTTGTGGTTGGCGTACTCGGCGTGCGGCTGGCTCAGCAGGATCTCCTCCCGGTCGGCCGGCACCGGCTGCTGGTCGGCGGCGTCCAGCGGCAGCCGGGACAGGGTGACCGCGCCGTCGGGCAGCGCGGTGTACGCCAGGTAGATCGCCGGGTCGGCGGCGAATCCGGGGGTCGTGGCGATGCCCAGCAGGCCGCGTTCGTTGCCGGAGGTGTCGACCCGGTCGCTGATGTCCAGCAACGCTGCCTCGGCCAGTCCGGAGGCCGGGTGGTAGACACGTACCCGGCCGGCCTTCTCAGTGATGAACAGCCGGCCGCTGCCGTCGTCCGGAGCCACCATCGCGGTCGGTCGTTGCAGCCCGAAAGCGACCTGGGTGCTGGTGACGGAGAGTTGGTCGAGCGGCACCGCGGCGGCTGCTGAGCCCACGGAGCCCGCCGCGCCGTCGAGGTTGGCGGGCTCGGCGTGCGGGTCGGTGTACGGCGTGGCATGGGCTGCGGTGGAGGAGAGCACCAGCGCGGTCGTGGCGAGTGTCGTCGCGGCGACCCGCCAACCAGCCAACGCCAAAGATCGAGAATCTCTCATATTCATGATGATCAGCTTATGGCCGGGGTGAACCGATCGCCATGCCTCTGCCACCCGGCGGACACAGATTCAGCCACTCAGGGTAGTCAAACAGGCGCGCAAAGTGGTTACTCTGGGTACATGGAGCCGGACTCCCCCGACCCGATCCAGATCGCCGAACTGGTGATCGCCTGGTCCGGTGGGATAATCGCGGCTTTTGCCCTTTTGGTCACTGCGTTGACGGTGGTCTTCGTCTTCGCGGGTTTCGTCGGTGTCCGTGAACTGCGCACCATCCGGCGCACCGGCGCCCGCGCCCGACTGGAGCTCGACCGCCAACGGGTGGTCGCCGAGGAGATCGTCGCGCAGGCCGACCGGGCCATCGACCAGGCGGAGACCCTCTCCGAGCAGGCCGACACGCTGGTCGGCCGGGTGGAGACGGCGGTCGGCCGGGCCGAACGCCAGTCCGAGCAGGTACACCTGCTGATCGAGGACATGCGGTCCAGGCTCAGCGACTTCGATCACCGGTTGACCACCCAGGTTGAGGTCTCCTATCTGTTCAACCAGGGAGAGGCCGCGTACTGGGAGGGCTACTACGAGAAGGCGGTGGAATGCCTGCGCCGGGCGGTCGAACTCGATCCGCGTAACCCCCGGGTGCGCTACCGGTTGGGCCGGTCGCTGACCAACCTCGGCGAGGACGCCGCCGCCGAGGAGGAGCTGACCACCGCCATGGCGCACCGGCTGCCGACCGACGCCGCCGATCGGGCGCTGGCCCTGCTGCACCGCTACGCGCGACCGGACCGGGCACTGGCCTACGCCCGCAACGCCACCAAACACGGCCCGCACGACGCGCAGAACTGGAACTGTCTCGGGCTGCTGCTGCGCGACAACGGTGACTTCACCGCCGCCCGGGACGCCCACCAGCAGGCCAACCGGTTGGACCAGGAACTCGTCTCCACCCCGTTCTTCCTGGCGCTGCTCGCCGCCCACGGCCAGGCGCTGCCACATGCCCGGGACCGCTCCGCCGAAGCGATCAGCCGGCTCGACTCCAGCGAACGCCGGGCCAAGATCAAGCCCATGTGGGCATCGTTGATCCGGTGGACCGACGAGGTGCTGCGCGGCAACTACGCCGAGGCCGACCTGCACGCCGCGGTGCTCTACCAGACCTGCCAGTCGAGTCGGCGGGCCCGGGAGATCTGCGACCACATGGACTTCCTGTTGCGGTCACTGGCCCGCGAGGAGCACCGGGACCGCTACCTCGGGGCCATCGAACGCACCTGGCTGACCGGTCGGCCCTGCTGACTTCCTACCCTGCCGACTCTCAGCCCTTCTTTCCGGCCGCTCCGGAGATGGCCGCCACGCCGACTGCGGCGAGCGCCACCTGCAACGCGAGCTCGATCCAGTCGACGCCCCGGGTCTCGGCCACCCCGAACAGGCTGGCGACCAGGGTGCCGAGCAACGCCGCCACCACACCGATCAGCAAGGTGACCCAGATCTTCAGCTTCTGCTTGCCCGGGACGACCAGCCGCCCGAGCGCTCCGACGACGAGACCGATGATCAGTGCCGAGAAGATTCCGTCGATTTCCACCGTATGCCCCCTGTAGCCGTCGGCTGGCCGACCACCACACTGTCGGCCCTCTCCTACCACCATGCCAGAACCGGGCAACGACGCCCATCGCGTCAGGCACCGGACAGCCATCGACAAGTCATAGTGGATAGTCGCTGCTGAGCTGGATCTTCTCAGCAGATTCGCAGCATGACGCGATAACGTCTCGGGTAAGACAGAGCTGTCCTCCCTTCGTCATCCCTCGACTGGAGCATCGGCATGTCGGCACCGGACGCACCAGCCACTACGACCCCCGGACCGCGCCGCCGCACCCCGATCTGGGCGGTGCTGACCATCGCCCTCGGCGCGCTGCTGATGGCGACCAGCGCGACCGCGGTCGTCGGCGGCAAGCTGCTGATCGACCGGTACACGGGTCGAATCCAGCAGCAGGACCTGTTGGCGGGTGCCGCGAAGGTCTCTCAGGAGCAGAAGCAGGAGGGCGAGGCGCTGGACGGCCCGATCACCATGCTGCTGCTCGGCGTGGACGAGCGGGGCAGCCGGCCCGGCGAGATGGGCTCCGACACGATCATCATCCTGCACGTGCCGGCCACCCACGACCAGGCGTACCTGGTGTCGGTCCCCCGGGACACCTGGGTCGAGGCACCGGCGTTCGAGCCGAGCGGGTACCCCGGCGGCGAGTCGAAGATCACCGACGTGTTCCGGGCCGGCTCGCGCAACGGAGTCGGCCGGGCCGGCGGAGCGCAACTCGTCGCGCTCACCCTCAACGACCTGACCGGCATCGAGTTCGACGGCGCGGCGATCATCGACTTCGGCGGCTTCCGGGACATCATCGACGCGCTCGGCGGGGTCCGGATGTGCGTCGACCAGCGGGTGAAGTCGCAGCACATGCGGCTGGTCGACGGCGAGCCCACCTGGCTGGCCGAGGCCCGCGAGCTCGGCGGCGGCGAGGAGCTGTGGCACGAGGAGGGCTGCAAGCGGATGGCCGGGTGGGAGGCGCTGGACTACTCCCGCCAGCGCTACGGCCTGCCGAACGGGGACTACGACCGGCAGCGTCACCAGCGGCAGCTGCTGAAGGCCATGGTGCAGGAGGCGAGCAGCACCGGCGTACTGACCAACCCGGCGAAGATCGACCGGGTGATCACCGCGGCCGGCAAGGCCTTTGTACTGGACACCGGGGGCGTCCCGATCGCCGATTTCGTATTCACCCTGCGCGGGATCACCGCGAACGACCTCATCATGGTGAAGACCAACGGCGGCGAGTTCAATCCGGCCGGATTCAGCAGTACGGCGGCCGAGCGGCTCACGCCGGAGAGCATGGCGATGTTCGACGCGGTACGGACCGGCACACTGGACGACTACCTGCTGGCCAACCCGGACGCCGTCCAGCGGGAGTGACCGTCCGGCGTATCGGGACATCCGTCACCGTGATTCCCGCCGCACGGTCCACATCGGTACGGTGTCCCCATGACCGCCCCATACCCGGTCCGGGTCAGCTTCACCAATCACGTTACCGCCGAAGACTGGCAGGCACTGCAACAGGCCGGGCAGCCGGTCCAGCTAGGCCGCAAACATGGGCTCTTCCTGCAGGACGAGCAGAGCCGCGACGTATTCCTGCTGCTCGGCGGGGCGGTCAAGGTGTACCGGACCGAGGCCAACGGCAGCGAGACGATGCTGACCGTACGATCCACTGGGGATCTGCTCGGTGACATCGCGGCGCTGGACGGCACGCCCCGGTCGGCCAGCATCTCGGTGCTGCGCCCGGTCACCGCCCGGAAGCTGACCACCGAACAGTTCCTCGCCGTGGTCGACGACCGCGACCTGCACCCAGCGCTGCGCCGCTACACCAACGCCCGGCTGCGCGAATCCGACGAGCAGCGGGTGGAGATCGCCTCGCTGCCGGTGCCACAACGGCTCGCCCGGGCGCTGCTCCGGCTCGCCAAGGCCACACCGGACGGCCCGAACCACGCCTCGCTCGACCTCGGACTCTCCCAGGACGGCCTGGCCCAGCTGATCGGGGCGTCCCGCAACGCGGTGGTGACCGCGATCGGCAGGTTCCGCGACGACCGGTTGATCGCGACCGCACCCCGCCGGTTCATGCTGCTCGACCTCGGCCGGCTCGCCCGGATCGGATACAGCGGACCCCGCTCCGGCGGCCACTCGTCGACCTGAGTGTCCGCCGATCTGAATGCCCGCCGACCGAACAGCAGACGGCGGGAAACCGATTGTCGGGCCGGGACCGCGATCAGTTCGGTACGCGTCGCGGACCGGCCACCCGGTGACCATCTTGGTCCATTGATGCCCGTGTTGCCCACTGGTTGGCAGAAAACGCCGGGCAACCCGGGCACGATGCGGAGCCGACGAAACTCGACCTTCGACAGGAGCACCGGTGGTCGTTACACCTCCGCCATTCACCGTGACCCGGGAGTTGCCGCCGTACACCGGCATCCTCGCCGTCGACGCCAAAGGTTTCACCGCCGAGCCCGGCGGCACCCATCAGGACATCAACCAGCTCATTCCCCAATTGGTCCGGCAGGCCTTCGAGGCGGCGGCGATCGGCGAAGCCTGGCAGAACCCGCTGTTCTACGGCGACACCGGCGACGGGCTCGCGATCGGCGTACCGACCCGGCTGCTCCCCGCGCTGGTGCACCCGTTCCTGGCGGTGCTGCAGAACGTGCTGGCCGAACACAACGCCGGTGTCCCGCGCGGCCAGCCCGTCATCCGGCTGCGCGCCAGCCTGCACGTCGGGCCGCTGCCGGTCGACCCGGACCGACCGGAGCGGTCCGGCAACGGCACCGCCCGCAACGAGACGCACCGGCTGCTCGACTCCGACGCGGTCCGGATCATGCTCGACTCGGCCCAGCCGACGATCACCCACGTCGCGGCGATCCTGTCCGACCGGGTCTTCACCGACGTCGTCCAGGCCGGCTACACCAGCCGGCGTCCGGACCACTTCATCGAGGTCGCGGCGACCGTGCCGGGCAAGAGCTTCAGCCAGCAGGCCTGGCTGTACGTGCCGGAGCCGTCCGGCAGCCTGCTGGCGGTGCCACGGTTCGCCCCGCAGCCGACCGCGGCCGAACCAGCCGCCGAGTCAGCGGCCAGCCCGGCGGCACCGGACAGCGGGCGCGCGCCCACCGGCAACGCCGGCGGTCGACAGCCCGCGCAGACCGGCGAGCTGCGGATCCGCAGCAACTCCGGGCAGGCGGCCAACCAGGTCAACGGTGGGATGTGGCAGTCCCGGGGCGGACGTCACGGATGATCCGTACCGACCGGGACCCGCCGGAAATCGCCGACCCCGACCGGTCGGAGCCGGCCGACCCCGACGAACTCGACGCGCTGGACGCGCTGGACGATCTGGATGAGCTCGACGGCGGCGGCCCCGACCTGCCGGCCGGCGGCACCGGTGCCGCCGTGACCGTCGACCACAACGACGGGCAGGTCGCCAACGTCGTCTACGGCGGTCTGCACCAGTACGTCCAGCGGGTACGGGACTACCACGAGCTCAGTGCCGAGTACGTGCGGGACCGGCTGGCCGGATTCGTCGACCCCGGCTACCGCACCGTCGCCGGCGACCGGCTGACCGCCGAGACCGCGGTCGCCCGGATGCGCCGGGACGGCGGAGTGATCCTGGTCGGCGGCCCCGGGACCGGGCGGTACACGGCCGCGCTGCGGCTGCTGCACGGCACCGGGCTACGGCTGCGGGAGATCCGGCCGACCTTCGATCCGGCCCGCGGCGAACAGCTGACCATCGCGGAGCTGCCGGTCGCGCCGGGCTACGCGTACCTGCTCGAACTGCCCGAACACGCGCCGCACATCCAGTACGGCTTCGCCCGTGACATCGGTGCCTACTGCGACAGCCTGGCCCGGCGGGGTTCGGCCATCGCGGTCACCGTCACCGGGACGACCTGGGAGCAACTCGGCGCGGTACGCGACGGCCCGGTGCTGCAGGTGGCGGCGCCACCCGCCGATCTGGTCCTCGGCCGGCGGCTACGTCAGCTCCGGCCGGATCTGGCGCTCGACTGGCTGACCGGTCAGCGCAGATCGCCGAGCTGCTGGTCGACGCGTCACCCGCCGAAGCGGTCCGGCTGGCCCAGCTCGGCGCCGACGTGCTGACCACCCAGCCCGGGCCGGCCGGTCCAGCGGTCACCGCCGAATCCGACGCCGGACGGCAGCTGGTCGAGGCGCTGGTCTCGGCGTACCGCAACTGGGAGGTGGAGCTGACCGCCTGGTTCCACCACCATCCCGACCCGCGCCACCGGGCGTTCCTGGTCGCCGCCGCGGCGTTGGAGGGTGCCCCGGCGGGACGGGTGCTCGGTGCCGCCGAGGCGCTCGACGCCCGGCTCGCCGGCGCCGACGCGCCACCGGCCGGCCTCGGACACGCCGGCGTCCGGACCCTCGTCGAGGCCGTCGACGCGTACCTCGACGACGATCACGCGGTCCGCTACCGCCGGGCCCGGTACGCCGAGGCGGTGCTCGACTTCGTCATCACCGACCGGGCCGACACGTTCCAGCGCGAACTGTGGCGGTGGGTGTCCGAGCTGCCGCTGCGAGGCGGCCAGCGGGGCGGTCCCGTCGACCGTGGGTTGGCCACTCGCAGCGCCGAGCTGGTGCTGCACACCGCGCTCCGGCGGCGTACCCCCGAGATTCTCGGTCTGGTGGCACCGGCCTGGAGCCGGCGCGCCGGGCTGCGCGGCGCGCTGGTACACGTGCTGGGCATCGCCGCGCTCAGCCCGGAAATCGGTGCCGCGGTCCGCCAGCAGCTCTACCGCTGGGCGCAGGGCAGCAGCAGCCCGGCCGTGCTGATCGCGGTGGCCGAGGTCTGTGGTGGCGAGTTCGCCGACTTCTACGTCGAGCAGGCGATGGTCCGGCTGGGCCACCTGGCCCGGCACGACGTCGCCGAGGTCGACGAGGCGGTGCTCACCGCGCTGGCGGCGCTGTGGCGGCGACCGGCGCTGCGCCAGCAGGTGCTGCTGCGGTTGGCGTACTGGCTGGCCGACGACCAGCCCCGGCGGGCCGCGCTCGCCGCCGTCGCGCTGGATCTGCTCGGCCGTCCGGAGCAGCAGTCTCGGGTCGCCGACGACCCGGCTCACGACCCGGCTCCCAGCCCGGCCGACCAGCTCGCCGGGCCGCAGACGCTGGTCCGGCAACCCGACGCGCTCACCCACGTCCTCGGCCGCACCGTCACCGCCGGTCCCGCCGCCGCCCGGCGGGTGGCCCGGCTGCGCGCGCTGCTGGCCGCCTGGCCGGCCACCGGCGACCCGGCGCGTCAGGCGGAACTCCGCCGGCACCTCGTCGACCAGCTGCGCCGCGCGGACCCGATCGCGGCCCGCTCACGGTCCGCACCACTGCTGTCTTCTCTGCTCTCCAGCGCCGCCGAGGAGTTGTGATGCCCGGTTTCTTCGACATGTTCCGTAGCAACCCCGTACCGGTGCTGCCCGGTCCGGACCAGGACGTGTTCACCGATCGGCTGCCGGCCGCGCTGCCCGGCACCGAGTTCGTCGCCACGTTCGCCACGGCGTGGCAGCCGCTGCGCCAGCACGACCGGGCCGCCGCCACGGTCCGCTGGTGCATGCTGGACGCGGCCCGCCGGATCGCCGCCCCGCGCAAGGTCACCGAGCGGACCATGCTGGAGGCCGAACTGAACACCCGGCTGCCGCAGATGGATCTGGCCGCCTCGCACCTGCGGCTGCTGAGCTGCACGGTCAGCCTGGCGGTGGACGCCCAGGCCGAGCAGGACACGAAGACGGTCGACAAGCTCACCCGGGAGCTGCGGATGCAGCGGCTGCGTCAGCAGTTGGAACAGGAGCAGATGGGCTACCTGCGGGACAAGGTGCTCACCGACCCGGCGACCGCCCGGTCCTACTGGTTCATGCACCACCCGGACGCGTTGACGTCACTGCTCGACGACACCTTCGAGCAGGTCGCCGCGAAGCTGACCGGTGGCGGCGACGACCGGCAGACCGCAGTGGTCGCCGAGACGGTGCAGGACTTCGTCGGTGGTCTCACCGCCGACGAACGGCGTTACCTGCTGGACCGGCTCGGCGACGTGTTCGTCTCCTTCGACCGGGGTGACCTCGCCGGCCGGGTCCTCGACGCCTGACCGCCGGGCCCGTACTCAGGTCAGGTCGGCGTCGTGCACCAGAACGGCGATCTGCACCCGGTTGTTCAGCTCAAGCCGGGACAGCAGCCGCGACACGTACGCCTTGACGGTGGCGACGCTCATGAACAGCTCGGCGGCGATCTCCGCGTTCGACCGTCCCTGGCCGACCGCGACGGCGACGTCGCGTTCCCGTGGGCTCAGCCCGTCGAGGACCCGGCGGGCGCGCTCCCGGCGCCTGACCTGGTCCGCCGCCGGTCCCGGCCGCACGTCGGTCGGGGCGGGCGGCTGGCCCGCCACGTGGGTGATCAACCGTCGGATGACCGCCGGAGAGAGGATCGGCTCACCGGCGTTCACCCGACGGACCGCGGTGACGATCTCCACCGGCGGGGTGTCCTTGAGCAGGAAGCCGCTGGCCCCGGCCCGCAGCGCGCGCAGCACGTACTCGTCGGCGTCGAACGTGGTCAGCACGACCACGTGCGGCGGGTCGGGCCGGGCGCGCAGCGCCTCGGTGGCGGTCAGCCCGTCGACCCGCGGCATCCGGATGTCCATCAGCACCACGTGCGGCGTGTACGCGGCGACCGCCGCCGGCACCTCACCGCCGTCGCCGGCCTCGCCGACCACCCGCAGGTCGGCCGCACCGCCGAGGATCATCGACAGGCCGGCCCGGACCAGCGGGTCGTCGTCCACGATCAGGACCCGCACCGAGGTCACGTCGGCCACGGCAGCCAGGCGGCGAGCCGGTAGTCGCCGGACTCGGTCGGGCCGTGGCTCAACCGCCCACCGGCCAGGCTGGCACGTTCGGCCAGTCCGACCAGGCCGGTCCCCGCTCCCGGGATCGCCGCAGCAGGGGCCACCGGTCGGCGGTTGACGACCTCGACGGTCAGCCCGTCACCCGGTCGGCCGGTGACCGCGACGGTCGCCGCCGCGCCCGGCGCATGCTTGCGGGCGTTCGTCAGACCCTCCTGCACGATCCGGTACGCGGCGCGGCCGAGCCCGGCCGGCAGCGCCTGCGCGTGGTCGATCCGACTGACCAGGCTCACCCGGGCACCGGCCTGGCGGGATTCGTCGACCAGCCCAGGCAGGTCGGCCAGGGTCGGCTGGGGCGGTTCGGCGGCGCGGTCACCCGGCCCCGGGCCGGTGTCGACGACGCCGGAGGTCGGCTGCCCGGCCCGCAGCACGCCGATCACCTCACGCAACTCCTGCAACGCCTGATGTGCGGTCACCCGGATCACCCCGGCGGCCCGGGCGGTCTCTTCGCGGGAAGCGTCCGGGCGGAACTCCAACGCCCCGGCGTGCAGGCTGAGCAGCGACATCCGGTGGGCCAGCACATCGTGCATCTCCCGGGCGATCCGGGTGCGTTCCAGCTGCCGGGCCTGGCCGACCCGCAGCTGCTGCTCCGCCTCCGCCCGGTGGGCCCGGTCCCGCAGCGACACGATCAGCTGCCGGCGGGCCCGGACGAACATCCCCCAGGCCAGCACCGTGCCGAGGATGATCCCGGTGAACAGCACCGAGCCCGGCAGGTTCAGGTCCGGATCCGGGTAGAGCAGGTAGTACCCGGGCGCGACAGCGACGTGCGCGGCGTTCACCGCCGCCGCGACCGGGAACGGGCGGTGCACCGCGACGGTGAACAGCAGGATCACGATGGCGATCCCGGCGCTCACCGACAGCACCCCGGCGGGCAGCGCGACCAGGGCGACGGCGACCGGCCACCGGCGACGCAGCCAGACCAGCGCGCAGCAGACCAGCCCGAGCAGCAGATCCAGCCGGAACAGCCAGGGGTCACCCGAACCGGTTGCCGTCAGGTAGGGCTGCGGCTGGCGCAGATCCCAGGCCGCGAAGAGCAGATAGCTGACCGCCAACCCGAACGCGACACCATCGACGATCCAGTCGCGGGTGCTGCGCCGACCGGTCCCCGGCGACTCGGCGACCAGCGCGCCGGGCAGCAGCCAGGGATTGTCGGGAGCCGGCACCGCACTCATCCGGCCAGCGTACGGAAGGATTCGCGGTCGCGGACAGCTACCAAAGTCGGTACTGACGATCGACCAAGGATCATTCGACGATCGACCGGAGTCCGGCCGGCACCGACCGACGGCCGCTGCGCCGCCGGTCGCCGGGGCACGACGCTGAAGCGGTGATCGAGGTACGCAATCTCACCAAACGGTACAGACGACAGGTCGCCGTCGACGACGTGTCGTTCAGCTGCGCCGCCGGCACCGTCACCGGTTTCCTCGGGCCCAACGGGGCCGGCAAGTCGACGACGCTGCGGATGATCTGTGGCCTGGCCACCGCCTCGGCCGGCACCGCGACCGTCGGTGGGCTGCCGTACCGGCGGCTGCGTGACCCGGGGCGGGTGGTCGGCGTACTGCTGGACGCGGCCGCGATGCACCCGGGCCGCACCGGCCGGGAGACGCTGACCGTCGCGGCGCTCGCCATGGGGGCGCCCCCGGCCCGCGTCGGTGAGCTGCTCGACCTGGTCGGGCTGAACCGGGCGGCGGCCGGCCGGCGGGTGCGGGCCTACTCGCTCGGCATGCGCCAGCGGCTGGGGTTGGCGCACGCGCTGCTCGGCGAGCCGCGGGTGCTGATCCTCGACGAGCCGGCGAACGGGCTGGACCCGGAGGGCATCTTCTGGATGCGCGGACTGCTGCGTGACTTCGCCGACCGGGGCGGCACGGTGCTGCTCTCGTCGCATCTGCTGCGCGAGGTGGAGGCGGTGGCGGACCGGCTGGTGGTGATCGGGGGTGGCCGGGTCGTCGCCGCCGGCGACAAGGACGAACTGCTGGCCGGCGACGGCGGCACCCTGGTCCGGGCCCGGGACCAGCAGGCGCTGCGGGCGGCGCTGGACCGGGCCGGCCACCAGGTCGGCACGGTCGACGGCCGGCTGCTGGTGTCGGCCCCGCCCGAGACGGTCGGCGAGGTCGCGGCGGCGGCGGGCGCCGTCCTGCTGGAGCTGCGGGCGGCCGACACCGGCGGCCTGGAGCAGATGTTCCTCGCCCTGACGGCGGGCGAGTCGGTACGGGAGGCGGTCAAGTGAACATTCGATGGTGGCGGCTGATCCTGGTCGAGCTGCGCAAGATGCTGGACACCCGGGCCGGCGCCTGGCTGCTGGGGGCGATCGGGTTGTCGACGGCGGCGATCGTCGCCGTACTGGTGCTGTTCGCCGACCCGGCCGAGCAGACGTTCGGGACGTTTTTCGTGCTGGCGTCGCTGCCGGTCGCGTTCCTGCTGCCGGTGCTGGGGGTAATGCTGGTGACCACCGAGTGGTCGCAGCGGACCGCGCTGACCACCTTCGCGCTGGAACCGGTGCGACGTCGGGTGCTGGCGGCGAAGCTGGTCGCGGCGCTGGTCGCCGCGGTCGCCTCGGTGCCGGCCAGCCTGGCTGCGGCTGCGGCCGGCACGGCCGTCGCGGCGGTCACCGGCGGGACCGGCGGCTGGCGGATCGAAGCGACGCTGATCGGCTACGCGGCGCTCTTCCAGGTGATCAACGTGGTGATGGGGTTGGCCTTCGGCATGTTGCTGCTGAACACGCCGGTCGCGATCGTGCTGCTCCTGCTGCTGCCGACGGCCTGGACGGTCCTCGGCGGCGTCGTCGAGCGGCTGCGACCGGTGGCGCAGTGGCTGGACCTGTCGTTGACCACCGAGCCGTTGCTCTCCCCCGAGGTCACCGCCGGGCAGTGGGCGCGGCTGGCCACGTCGGTGGCGGTCTGGGTGCTGCTGCCGCTGGTCGCCGGGATGCTGCGGATCGAGCGCCGTGACATCGCCTGATCCGATCGGTGGTGGCCGGGTGGTCGTCGGTCCGGGCGCGATCGAGCGGTACGGGGTGCCGGTCCTGTTCGTCGCGGCCGGTGCCGGGCTCGGCGCGGCGCTGAAGCCGTTCGCCGGTTGGGCGTTGAGTCTGGCCTGGGTGCCGCTGGCCGGCCCGCTGCGGCTGATCGACGCGGTGCCGTGGCTGCCGGCCCTGATCGGTGGTACGGCGGTCGGCCTGCTCGCCGGGCTGGTGCTGGCCGGGATGGCCGCCGACGAACAACTGTTCGTCACGGTCGACCGCGACGAGTTGACCGTACGGCAGGAGCAGCGCCGGGTGGCCATGTCGCGTACCGCCGTCGGCGCGGTCTTCCTGGACGGCGCCCGCCTGGTGGTGCTTGGTCACCGCGGTGAGGAACTCTGCTCCCGGTCCGGCGACCTGCCGGCCGGGCGGCTCGGCACGGCGCTGCGCCGGCACGGCTACCCGTGGCGGTCCGACGGCGACCCGTACCGGGCGGCGTACCGGCTGTGGGTGCCGGGCCTGCCCGACCTGCCGGACGGCGCGGATCCGCTGTTGTCGGCCCGGCAGCGGGCGGTCGAGCGCGGTGACCGGGCAGAGGCCGAGCTGCTCCGCGCCGAACTGGGCAGACTCGACGTCGTGGTCCGCGACGAGCGGGTGCCGCAGGCCGGGCGCCGGCAGTTCTGGCGCCGGGCCGGGCCGTGAGGACGGTTACCTCGGCGACGTCACTGGGTACCTGGTTGCCCATCCGCCGACCGGATCCCGCCGCCAGCAGGTGCGGCGGGGCCGGTACGGCGTCGACGAGTTGAGGAGGCAGTGATGCGTGGCGGTTCGATATCCGGCGTGATCGTGCTCGTCTGGCTGGTGATCGGGGTGGTCGCGGCGGTGCAACGCGGCTACTTCGAGCGCGACGACACCAACTGTGCCCACGCCGGCACCACGATCGTGACGGTGATCGCCGGACCGTTGAACTACATCGGCGTCAACCCGAAGATCGACTGCGACCTCCCCGAGCCGTCCGAGTGACCGGGCCGTCCGGGCCGTCGGAGTAACCGGCGCGGTGCGCTGTCAGTCGTCGGCGAGGTGTGGCGGGAAGCCGCCGGTGGCGATCGGCCCCCAGCGGTCCACGACCATCCGGATCAACGACTTGTCCTGCCGGCGCATCGCCGCGCGGTACTCGTCCCAGTCCGGGTGCTCGCCGGCGACGCAGCGGTAGTAGTCGACGAGCCCGTCCAGCGCGTCCGGCATGTCGATCACCGCCGCCACCCCGTCGAGCTGCACCCACGGGCCGTTCCATTCGTCGGAGACGATACAGGCGGACACCGTCGGGTCACGGCGGATGTTGACCGCTTTCGCCCGGTCCGGGTAGGTGGCGACCAGCAGCCGGCCGTCGGTGTCGACCCCGCAGGTGACCGGGGACGCCTGCGGGCGGCCGTCGGCGCGGGTGGTGATCAGGACCGCCCGGTGCCGGGTACGCAGGAAGTCGACCAGGCCGGCCCGGTCGACGCGGGTGTTCGTCGCGATGGCACGTGCCATGTGTACGGCTCCTCAGGTTCGCCGCAGGCGGCTGCGGACACGGGTGGTGTGCAGGGCTGTCACGATGATCGTATGAGCCGTACCGAGATGCCGCCGCCGGAGCCGGTCACCGTCACCGCGCCGCGCCCGATCCGCCGGCCGGTCCTGGTGCAGGGCTGGCACGACCTGGCGTTCCTGCACTGGCCGGTGGACCCGGCGGTGGTCGCCCCGCTGCTGCCGCCGGGCACCCGGCCGGACACCTTCGACGGCACCAGCTACGTCGGGCTGATCGGGTTCCGGATGGTCGGCGTCGGCCTGGGCCCCGGGCCGGGCATCCCGTACCTGGGCACCTTCTGCGAAACCAACGTACGGCTCTACTCGGTCGACGACGCCGGCCGGCGCGGGGTGGTGTTCCGGTCCCTGGACGCGGCCCGGCTGCTGCCGGTGCTGGTGGCGATGGCCAGCCTGCGGCTGCCGTACCTGTGGTCGCGGATGCGGCTGGACCGTGACGGTGACACGGTGACGTACCACAGCCGGCGGCGCTGGCCGGGGCCGCGCGGCGCGCACAACCGGATGGTGGTCCGGGTCGGCGCGCCGATCGCCGAGCCGACCCCGTTGGAGCACTTTCTCACCGCCCGGTGGGGGCTGCACGAACGGGTCCACGGCGCGACCCGCTACCTGCCCAACGAGCATCCCCAGTGGCCTTTGCACCGGGCCGAGCTGGTCGAGCTGGCCGACGAGCTGGTCGCCGCCGGCGGGCTGCCGGCACCGGACGGCCCACCGGTGAGTGTGCTCTACTCTCCCGGCGTGCCGGTCCGGTTCGGACGGCCGGTCACCGTCGCAGGTCACGCAACGCGCGGTGCAGCACGTCCCGGGTCCGGTCCGGCGGGTCGGCCTCGATGAACAGCCGGCCGACGGCGGCCGCGTACCGGTCGACCTCTTCCCGCTTGTCCAGGTAGAGCGCGCTGGTCAGATGCTCCAGGTAGACCACGTCGGGTAGTTCCTGCTCCGGGAAGCGCAGGATGCTGAAGGCCCCGCCGGCGGCGGCGTGCCCGCCGCTGCGGAACCGGACCACCTGCAGCCGTACGCCCGGCTGCTCGCTCACCTCGGCGAGCGCCTCGATCTGCCCGCGCAGCACCCGTGCCCCGCCGATCGGCCGGCACAGCACCGCCTCGTCGATCACCGCCCAGACGCGGGGTGCGCCGGCCCGGTCCAGCACCCGCTTGCGGGCCATCCGCAGCTCGACCCGGCGGTCCACCTCACGGAGACCGGACTCGCTGAACCCGATGTCGATGACCGCGCGGGCGTACTCCTCGGTCTGCAGCAGCCCAGGCACGAACTGGATCTCGTAGGTGCGGATCAGGCTGGCCGCCGACTCCAGGTCCAGGTAGTACTGAAACCAGGTGGGCAGCAGGTCGCCGTACGGATGCCACCAGCCCGGCTGGTTGGTCTCCCGGGCGAGGGTGATCAGCTCGCCGCGTTCCATGTGGTCGGCGACGCCGTAGAGGGTGAGCAGGTCGTCCACGTCGCGTTCCTTGAACCCGACCCGGCCCAGCTCCATCCGGCTGATCTTCGACTCGGAGGCCCGGATGGTCCAGCCGGCGTCCTCCCGGCTGATCCCCTTGGCCTCGCGCAGCCGGCGCAACCGGGCACCGAGCTGCATCCGGCGGACCGTCGGTCCGCCGGCGGCGTACTCCTGGTGCCCGACGACGCTCATCGGCTCACGGCTTACGGCCGACGCCGCAGTACTGGTCGATGACGGGCACATGTGCCTGCTCCGGCTCCGGCCGCCACCGGGTCACCGACACCACCCCCGGCTCCACCAGAGTGAGCCCGTCGAAGAACCGTTCGATCCGGTCCGGGCTGCGCAGATGGTACTGCGGGTTCGCGGACTGGTTCCAGATCCGGGCGGCCTCGACCACCCCGGGGCTGGTGTCGCCGCCGTCGTAGAGCGCGAGGTGGCTGCCGGACGGCAGGACGTCGAGCAGGTTGCGGACGATGTCGCGGGCCTCGTCGTCGGAGGCGATGTGGCCGAGGACGCCCATCAGCATCAGGCCGATCGGCTGGCTGAAATCGAGGGTACGGCCGGCTTCGCGCAGGATCGACGCGGGGTCGCGCAGGTCGGCGTCGACGTAGTCGGTGGCGCCCTGCGGCGTGCTGGTCAGCAACGCCCGGGCGTGCACCAGGACCAGCGGGTCGTTGTCGACGTAGACGATCCGGGTCTCCGGAGCCACCGCCTGGGCCACCTCGTGGGTGTTGTCGGCGGTCGGCAGGCCGGTACCGATGTCGAGGAACTGCCGGATCCCGACCTGCCCGGTCAGGTAGCGCACCGACCGGACCAGGAAGCCCCGGGAGAGCCGGGCACTTTCCACGATCTGCGGGAACGCCGCCTTGATCTGGTCGCCGACCTCACGGTCGACGGCGTAGTTGTCCTTGCCGCCCAGCCAGTGATTCCAGATCCGGGCGGTCTGCGGCACCGTGGTGTCCAGCCTGGGCACCGGGTGCGAGCCGCCAGCGGATTCATCGACCATCTGTCATATCCCTCACGGATCGGGCGCATTCGACGGTGTGCCAGCATAACCACGGCAGATCAACATGACCATGCTCGCATGTGGAAAACCCGGGTCATCGCGCGGCGATCAACTGGCGGAGCTGGGCCACCGGCTGCGGCCGGCCGTACCGGTAGCCCTGCGCCCGTGGGCAGCCGATCGCCGCGACCGCGCCGTGCTGCACCTCGGTCTCCACCCCCTCGGCGACCACCACCAGCCCGAACGCATCGGCGAGCCGGGTGACCATCTCGACCGTGGCGTAGGCCTTCGGGTCGGGCGAGTCGAGCCGGTCCACGAAGGACCGGTCGATCTTCAGGTCGGTGGCTGGCAGCCGGTGCAGGTAACTCAACGACGAATATCCGGTGCCGAAGTCGTCGATCGAGATCCGTACGTCGAGTTCCCGCAGCTGGGCGAGTCGGGACAGCACCTCGTCGGTGCTGTCGATCAGCGCCGTCTCGGTCAGCTCCAGGGTCAGCCGGGGGGCGGCCAGCCCGGCCACCGCCACCGCCCCGTCCACCATGGCGATCAGATCCGGGCGGCGCAGCTGGGCCGGCGCCAGGTTGACCGCCACCGTGGTGCCGGGCGCCAGCTGCTGCCAGGCGGCCGCGTCGTGACAGGCGGTGGCGAGCACCCAGCGGTCCAGCGGCAGCACCAGGCCGGTCTCCTCGGCCAGCGGCAGGAACCGGCCGGGGCTGAGTAGCCCGAGCCGGGGGTGCCGCCACCGCACCAGCGCCTCGGCGCCGCGGATCCGACCGGTGCCGACGTCGACGATCGGCTGGTACGCCAGCTCGAACTGGCCGCCGTCGTCGACCGCCCGGCGCAGCTCGGCGATCAGTTCGGCCCGGTCCACCGCCGCCTCGCGTAGCCCGGGGGTGCAGAACCGGTACGCGGACTTGCCGGCCGCCTTCGCCGCGTACATCGCGATGTCGGCGTCGCGCAGCAGATCGGCGTCGCCGCAGTGGTGCGGCCCGTACTCGGCGATGCCGATGCTCGCCGAGGTGACCGTGCCGTCGGCGAGCATCGCGAGCAGCCGGTCGGCCAGCCGGGCCGGGTCCCGGGCCGGGTCGAGCAGGACGGCGAACTCGTCGCCACCGAGCCGGGCGATCAGCCCCGCGTCGCCGACGGCGGACCGCATCCGGGCCGCCACCTCGCTGAGCATCGCGTCTCCGGTGGCGTGGCCGAACCGGTCGTTGACCTGTTTGAACCCGTCGAGATCGAGCAGCAGGACGGCGACGCGGCCCGGTTCGGTCAGCGCCGCGATCGACTGACGCAGCCGGCGGGTGAACAGCAGCCGGTTCGGCAGCCCGGTCAACTGGTCGGTGTAGGCGAGCCGGCGTAGCCGGGCGGCCAGCCGGCGGTTCTCGTTCGCGGCCAGGGCCTGCCGGCCAGCCAGCGCGGCGAGCAGCGCGACACCGCTGGCGTAGATCACCGGCGACGGTTCGCCGGCGGCGAGCACCGCTGCGATCGCCGCGCCGACGGTCAGGTACGGCAGCGCGACCCGCCACCACGGCAGCGGCGGCGGCTCGGCGGTCTCGTCGATCTGGTCGAGATCGGCCGGGGGCGGGTGCCGGCTGGCCATCGCCACCAGCAGGTAGCTCAGCGGCCAGCAGACGTCGACCGGGTGACCGGGTTGGTAGGTGGCCTGGGCGATCATCGACACGTAGACAGCGTCGGCCCCGGCCCGCACCGCCAGGCTGGCCCCGAGCAGGGTCAGCGCCGGCCACAGTGGTCGGGCCGGGCCGGCGACCGAGATCAGGACGACAAGCTGGATCAGGTCCAGCATCGGGTAGAGCATGCCGAGCGCGGTGGCCGTACCGTCCATTTCGGCGTTGGCCATGTCGCGGTACACCACCAACCAGGCGACCGGGAGCAGCGCCAGCCCGACGATCACCCCGTCCAGCAGCACTCGGGCCCGGCCGACCGCGCTGCGCGGTGCCGAGACCGCGCTGAGCAGCGCGGCGGTTCCGGTGACGAGGCTGGCGAAGAAGATCAGGCCGATCAGTGGGGTGTGTGGCAGCGCGGCGACGGTGAGCCGGCCAACGGTCCAGATGACCCGGCCGCCGGCGGCGAGGGCCATGGTCGCCGCCAGCAGCACCCAGAATCGGCGCAGCTGCGGCGGGTGGCGTCTCGCGGTTATCCCGCAGGTGGTGGCGGCGCAGCCGGCGACGATGATCGCGCCGAGGTCGCTGACCAGTGCGGCGGCCGGGCCGCCGGCCAGCAGCCACCCCGCCTCGACGGTGATTGTCAGGACCCCGGCGACGACGGCCCATCGACGCGCCCCGCCCGGTCTGTCTGCTGCCACCGGCGGAATCTATCGTCCGTGACGGATACCGCAAGGCAGGCTGTCGGCGAGTTTACAAGGGACCTGACCGGGTGGACCTGCCACGACGGCTGGTCAGCCGTTGGCGGACACCCGTCGGTACGGTGCCCGCCAACGGCTGTGCGACGTCCTGGTCGCTCAGCCGGCCGGCTGCTCGGCGATGCCGAAACGCACGCCGCCGTCGTCGTCCACAGCGGCGTCGAGCGACTTGTCCTGCAGCAGGTTGGCTGCCTCGGCGTCGAGGAAGACGCGGGCACCGGACGAATCCACCACCTGGTCGCCCGCGATCGGCTGCTCGGCGACGGTCAGGGTGAGCGACCCGGCGGTCGGGTCGGCCGAGATCCGCAGGCCGGCGCTCTCCGGTGCCTGCTGCTGAGTGGTGATCTCGCGAATCACGAAGACCGCGTTGTCGGTCATGGTCAGCATGACAACTCCTTGATCGGATATCTGGAACTACCGGAAACAGGTGATGGCTGACGCGGCGAGGCGGCTCAGCGGCGATGTCGGGTTTGGGGCTGACGGCGCGGCGAACAGTGCGCGGCGGGCGGTCAGGGCGGGCGGCGGAAGCTCCAGGGACTGGGTCGGTCAGCGGCCGTCTACCGTCCCACCGTGCCGGACATCCACCAATCAGTCAAATCTCCACGTTACCCGACCGTCGCCGATGCGGCTGCCGATTGCGTCGTCGGCGCCGGCCAGCCGGGCGACGGTGACCGGTAAAGCACCGTCCAGGCGGTATCCCACTCCGTGGACGGTCCGCACCACCGGGAGGTCGTCGCCGAGCTTGGCCCGCAACCGGCGGATGTGCACGTCGATGCTGCGCGGCCCGGACCGGCGGTGCCCACAGACCCGGTCGAGCAGCTGGGCCCGGGTGAACACCTGCCGAGGGTGGCTGGCGAAGCAGTGCAGCAGGTCGAACTCGCGACGGGTCAGTTGGATCTCGTCGGCTCCGAGCAGCACCATCCTGGCCTCCGGGTAGATCCGTAGTGCGGGGTGCCCGACGGGGTGGCCGGCCGGCGGCCCCGCGACCGGGCGGCGGTCGGCACCGGTCAGCGCCTGCTCGCCGGCCAGGTGCTCCAGCAGGTCCATGAGGTGGGCTCGAAGGGTGGCGTCCATTCGGCTATAATGACAACCGTTTTCATTTCAGTCGAGGGGGCGTGCATGCCGTCACCGTCAGCTCCGGCCGGCCGTACCACCCACCGGGCCGCCACCACCCGCCCGGCGGTCACCGTACTGTCCGGTTTCTGGCCCGCCGCCACGATGGCCGTCGCCCGGACCCTGCTCGCCGCCGACCCGGCCCTGCTCGTCGTCCGCTACGACGTCGGCCCGGCGCACGACGGTGCCCCGCACCGGGTGCTCCGCGACGGCACCGGCCCGGTCGAGGACGTCCGTCTCGACCTCGTCGACGGCTGTGTCTGCTGCACCCTGCGGGCGGACGCACCGGCCACGTTGGCCCAACTCGCCGCCGCCCGACCCGGCCGGGACATCGTGCTGGTCCTGCCCGAAGTGGTCGAACCGGAGACGCTCGCCACCGCCTGCTCGCACGGTCGGGTGGCCGGGCGACCGGTCGGCGACCTGGTCCGGTTCGACTCGTACGTCACGGTCGTCGCCGCCGACCACCTGCTCGACGGCCTGGCCAGCACCGACGACCTGAGCCAACTGGGCATCGCCGCCGCCCCTGGCGACCGCCGTCGGCTCGCCGACGTGATCGCCCGGCAGATCGAGTACGCCGACACGGTCGTGCTGTGGGGCGGGTCGACCGACCAGGCCTTCGAGACGCACCGGCTCGGTGTGCTGCTGTCCCGGATGGCCCCGTGGGCGGTGCACCTGCGGGCCGGCGACCAGCCGACGATCGACGCCACCCGGCTCGCCGGCCAACTGCGGCACACCGACCGGCACCGGCCGGAGACGCCAGCGGTGCTGGACCGCGGCGTCGAGGGTCACCTGATCGGGGTACACGAGCCGGTCGCCGACTGCGGCGTCGTCTCCGCGGTGTTCCGCGCCCGCCGCCCGCTGCACCCCGCCCGGCTGTTCGCCGCGTTGGCCGACGTCACGGCGGGTCCGCTGCGGTCCCGTGGGCACCTCTGGCTGGCCAGCCGGCCGGAGACGGTGATCGGCTGGGAGTGCGCCGGCGGCGGCCTCACCCTGCACACCCTCGGCCGGTGGCTGGTCGACCTGCCGGACGAGCAGTGGGAGCAGGCCAGCCCGCAGCGCCGGCTGGCCGCCGCGCTGGACTGGGACCCGTACTACGGCGACCGGCACAGCAACCTGGTCTTCGTCGGCGTCGACTTCGATCCGGTCGACCTGCATCGCCGGCTGGCGGCCTGCCTGCTCACCGACGCCGAACTCGCTGACGGCGAGGCCGGCTGGCGTAACCTGCCGGATCCGTTCGCCGGTGGTGGGGTCGACCCCGGCTGACCTGGCCGGGGCATGCGTCGAGGGCCGGACCCCGGGTACGGGGTCCGGCCCTTCGACTTGGGCTTCTGGTGTTCGGGTCAGCTGTTCCAGTGCTGGGCGACGAGTTCGGCGGCCTGGGTCTCCCACTGGGCGTAGTGGTCCGGGTACGCCGACACCTGCACCGCCTGGGCGGCCTCGGTCAGCGGCATGTCCTGCCAGCCGTCCACCTGCTTGAGCCCGTCGAGGAACGCGGTGGTGGAGTACTCCACGTCGGTGATCTGCTCGACCGTGCCCCAGCCGGAGGAGGGGCGCTGCTGGAACAGGCCCTGCGAGTCGTGGTCGTTGCGGTCCCCGAGGTGGCCGAGGTTCTCCAGCTTGGACTCCTGCAGGGCGGTGGCGA
This sequence comes from Micromonospora sp. Llam0, assembly GCF_003751085.1. Taxonomy (NCBI): domain Bacteria; kingdom Bacillati; phylum Actinomycetota; class Actinomycetes; order Micromonosporales; family Micromonosporaceae; genus Micromonospora; species Micromonospora sp. Llam0. The sequence goes on from NZ_RJJY01000001.1 coordinate 5,059,620, forward strand.
TGGCGACCACGGCGGCCCGCTCGTCCATGCCGGCCTTCTTCGTGGCGGCGATGATGCCCTTGACGTTGTCGGTCTGCTCACCGGACAGGGTGATCCGGGACTGCTCGCCCCGCACACCGTGCGGGGTCAGCTTGCCGGTGTCGACGCCGCTGGCGGCGGCGGCGGACACGGGTGCGGCCAGGGCGGTGGGGGCGTGGTCGGCGGCCAGGGCGGGGGCGGCGATCGCGCCGCCGGCCAGGGTCAGACCGGCGATGCCCAGGGCGGTGTTGCGCAGGCTGGTGCGCAGGGTGCGGGTGATGATCGTGGTCATGGGGGGTCCACCTTCCGTTTTCCGAGGGGGCACACCCGTCACGGGCGGGTGGGTGCGCGGTAAACGGTCATCCGGGTGGTACGGAGTCGGGCGCGGGCGCGGGTGCGCTGCCGCGCGCCGTGACCATGTACAACCACGCCGGCCCGTCGACGATTCCCGACCGGGTCCACCCGCCGGGCTGGCCGCCATCGCGGCCGTGCTCGTTGGGGACCGGGCCCGGCGGCCGGCCGTGGTGCCGGAGTGGGCCGGACTTGGGTGGCGCGACCATGCACAACGACCCCGCCCGCCGGATCATTCCGCCCCGGCCCGGGCCTCAGGACCGCGCACCCATCGGGTCACGTGGCATGCTGCTGGCCATGTGTGTGCGGAGCGTCCGATGACCGTGGTGTCCGTCATCAACTACAAGGGTGGCGTCGGCAAGACCACCGTCACCGCCAACATCGGGGCTGAACTCGCGTACCGAGGGCACCGGGTGCTGCTGATCGACCTGGACCCGCAGGCGAGCCTGACCTTCTCCTTCGTCGAACCGACCATGTGGGAGCGGGAGCTGGCCGACGAGCGGACCATCCTGCAGTGGTTCGGTGACGTGCTGGACCGTGGCGGTGCCGCACCACTGGACCGCTACCTGCTCACCCCGCCCACCGTCAACGAGGTGATCGGCCAGCACAGCGAAGGTCGGCTCGACCTGGTGCCGTCCCATCTGATGCTCACCGACGCCGACCTCGACTTCGCGGCCAGCCTGGGCGGATCGCGGTTCCAGCACGGCAGCCCGCGTTTCCTGTCCCTGCACCGGGCGCTCGCCGAGGCGCTCGCCGCGCCCGCGTTCACCGACTACCAGGTCGTCCTGGTCGACTGCCCACCGAACTTCACCATGGTCACCCGCACCGGGGTGGTCGCCAGCGACCACATCCTGATCCCGGCCCGGCCGGACTACCTGTCCACGCTCGGCATCGACTACCTGCGGAAAAAGGTCTCCGAGCTGGTGACCGACTACAACCGGGTCGCGGCGGGCCGGGCCGACCAGATCAGCCCGGAGATCCTCGGCATCGTCTTCACGATGGTCCAGTACACCGGGCACGGGCCGCTGCTGGCGCTGCGCAACTTCATCGGCCATCCTGCGACCATCGAGATCCCGCGCTTCCAGCAGATGATCCGCGACAACAAGACGGTGTTCGCCTCCGCCGGTGAGCACGGCCTGCCCGCGGTGCTGATGCCGGACGCGAACGTCAACGTCCAGTACGAGTTGCAGCAGCTCGCCAGCGAGTTCCTCGCCAAGATCCGCCCGTAGGAGAGTCACGTGACCAGCGCCGCCGACCTGTCCCACGCCGTCCTGATCCGGGTCGCGGACTTCCTCCGTACCCTGCCGCCGGAGCAACTGGCCGCGCTCGCCGACGGCACCGCGCAGCTGACGGTCGCCACCGCCACGTCCGGGCCGCAGCAGCCTGCGGCACCGGCACCGGCACCGACACCGGCCCGCCGGAGCCGGGCCGTCAAGGCGGCGAAGCCGGCGGTCGACATCGACACCGACCGGATCCGCGCCGATCTGGCGGCGATCGACGACCGGGTGGCCGCCGGACGCTACCTCGACGATCTCGGGCTGAAGGTCGCCGAGCTACGGACCCTGGCCGCCGAACTCGGGGTGGCGCTGCCGAGCCGGGCCACCAAGGCCGTCATCCAGAAGAACATCGTCCAGGCGACCGTCGGCCGACGGCTCACCTCGGCGGTACTCAGCCGCCCCGCCAGCAGCTCCTGACAGCAGCCCCCGACAGCGGTCACCACCACCGGTCGTGATGGAACTCCTTCGATACCTTGCAGGAGAGCGCGGCAGTTCGCCCGCGCGCCTCGCGGGGTGGCGTGACAGAAGACGCTGGGGAGACGATGTCCAGGAGACGGCCGGCACCCGACGACGACTTGTTCGATCGCATCTTCATGCCCACGATGCCTATCTGGGCGATGGTCCTGATGGGTCTCAACGGGAGCCTCTGCATGTTTGCCTGGAGCATCCTGTTCCGACTTCCCGATGACGACTCGGCGTACCTCACAGCGGCAACGTGGGTGGCGGTGGCCGTACCCGTGCTCACGTTGCTGGCGATGGTGTTCCTCACCATCGTCGCCAGGATCATCGACGATGACCTTACGGGAGCGTTCGATGTGGTGGTCGCACGCCTGCCGGGATCACTGTTCGTCCTGAGTCCCGTGGGCCTGGTGTTCGGTTGGCTGGTGGCCGTTCCGCTGGGTTGGGCAGCGATGGGGCTGGGTGTGGCGGAGAGCGTCGCCTGGCGATGGATCATCTTTCCGGTGGCCGGGCTGGCCTGCCTCTGGATTGCGTCCCTGCCCTACCTCCGGTTCAACGGACGCAGCCTGATCCCGCCCTGGACGCGGGCACCGGGTGGCACTACCGGAGCCCCCCTCGCGGGCGACACGGGTCAGGACGTCGGGGAAGGCTCCAGCGTGGGCTTTGACGGAGATTCCGGCGACTGATTCCCTTTCGGGGATCGGTTGTCAAGCTGGCGACGTACCTCGTCGAGGACTTCCGCCCAGTGTGCGGCCGGCGCGCCGGCGCGGAGCTGACCGGCAAGGTGCTCGGCGAGCAGGCGGGCGGACCGTTCGGTGAAGTCGGGCTGGTCGTCGGCCGAGCCCGGTTCCGGGCGGTACGGCGTGGTCAGCGGCAGCGGGTCGCCAACACAGACCACGTCCAGGTGGCCGGTGGTGCGGGTCAACGCGACGTACAGCATCCGGTGGCCGCGTTCGTCGTCGGCGACGATCTGTTCCGGCTCGACGACCACCACGGCGTCGAACTCCAGGCCTTTCGCCTCGGCCGGGCTGACCAGGTTGATCGCCGCGCCGAGGTCGCCCTGCTGGGCGCTGCTCCAGGCGAGCCCGTTGTCGGCGAGCGCCGCCTCGACCTCGCGGCGGCAGCGCGGCGGGCAGACGACGCCGACGAACGCACCCCGCGCGGCGTGCTCACCGGCCACCGCGACGACCCGCCCGGCCCGCTCGGTGAGCCCGACCCGGTGCACGCCGGGTTCGGCCGGACCGTCCCGGACCACCTCCGGTGGTGTCACCCCGGGCGCGGCGACCGGCAGCAGCCGGGCGGCGAACTGGTACGCCTGGCGGGGCACCCGGTAGCCGTACCGCAGCGGCGCGACCCGCACCGGGCAGGTCGTCGGCAGGTGCCGGGTCACCTCGTCCCAGCTGTCCCGGGCCCAACCGCCGGTCGACTGGGCCAGGTCGCCGATGACCGTGCACGAGCCGGTACGGCTGCGTCGGGCCACCGCCCGCAACTGCATCGGTGACAGGTCCTGCGCCTCGTCGACCACCACGTGCCCGTACCGGCGCGACGGCCCGCCGTCGATCAACTGGTCCAGCTCGTCGAGCAGCGGCAGGTCGGCGGCGGACCAGATCTCCTCGGAGATCCGGTCGGCGCCGCGCCGGTGCAGCAGCTCCAGCTCGTCGGCGGTCAGGCCGGCGGCGGCGGCGCGCAGCCGGGGCCGGGATGCCAGCAGGCCGCGTAGGAACGCCGCCGGGCTCTGCTGCGGCCAGAGCCGCTCGACCAGGTTGGCCAGCGCCGGTTCACCGCGCGGGTCGACGCCGGCCCGGTCGTGGACCGGGTCGGCGAGCCGGTCACGGAACAGCTGACGGCGACCGCCGTACGGCAGGTCGGCCCCGGCGGCGGCGTCGAGTGCCTGCTGCACCTGCTCGCCGGGCAGGGTGACGAACCGGTTGCCGAGCAGCAGCCGCTCCGCTGGGTCCGGGGTGCCGATCCGGTTGCGTAGCGCCCGGTCGAGCAGGCCGGCCATCCGGGCGTCGCCCTTGAGCCGGGCCACCGCCGCCGGCTCGGCCCGGCCACGCCGTACGGTCGGGGCGAGCCGGCTGATGTCGCGCAGCTCGACCTCGGCGTCGCCGAGCCCGGGCAGCACCTGGCCGATGTAGCGCATGAACGTCGGGTGCGGGCCGACCACGAGTACGTCGTCGGCGGTCAGCTCGGGATGCTGGAACAGCAGCCAGGAGACCCGGTGCAGGGCGATGGCGGTCTTGCCGGTGCCCGGGCCGCCCTCGATCACCAGAACCTGCTGCAGTGGGGCGCGGATCAGTTCGTACTGGGCGGCCTGGATGGTGGCGACGATGTCGCGCAGGGTGCCGGTCCGGCCCCGGGCCAGCTCGGTGAGCAGGTGCGCGTCGACGCCGGCCGGGCCCGACCCGTCGGCTGACCCGCCCGCGATACCGGCGGCGATCTCGGCGAACAGGACGTCGTCGAGGTGGTCGATGACGTTGCCGGTGCACTGGAATCCGCGTCTGCGCACCAGGCCCTGGGGGTCGTCCGGGCTGGCGGTGAAGTAGCGGGCCGCGGCCGGCGACTGCCAGTTGATCACCAGCGGGTCGCCGCTGTCGGACGAGCCGATCAGGTGCCGCCCGAGGTAGTACGCCTCGCCGGACTCGTCGTCGATACGGCCGAACGCGACCGCGTCGGTGGCGCCGCCGAGGGCCCGGGTGACGGCTTCGGCGTGGTGGCGCAGCCGGGCGGCGGTGGCCCGGTCCGCCCCGCTCTGGGCCAGCGAGCCGAGTGCGGCAACCCGCCGGTCGCGTTCCCCGGCGGCGGCGTCGAAGTACGCCTGTTCGGCGGCGATCTCCGCTGACATGTCGGCCATGTGCACGCTCCCCGGGTCGGCAGACCCGGCACACCGTACCGGTGTGGGCGCGGGCCGGACAGCCCCCGAGTGTGCAGGACCGCCGGCCCGGGACGGGATGTCCCGGGCCGGCGGGCGTGCCGTGCCGTCGTTCGTCGGCCCTGCCGATCAGACGAAGTTCACGTCACTGCACCACATGTAGGCCTGGTCGAGGTGGGACGCCTGCCAGATCACGAAGACGATGTGGTGTCCGGTGTAACCGGAGGTCGAAACGTTGAAGCTGATGTTCTGTGCCGGCGCGTACCGGCCGGTCTGGGTGATGAAGTCGAGGTTTCCCCACCCGAGCCGCTGGGTAGCGGGGTTGAACCCGTTCTTGCTCACGTAGACCCGGAAGTAGTCGGCGCCGTGGCTGGCCTGGTCGTACAACTGGACCGTGAAGTTGCGACCGACGTTGGTCTTCTTCCACTGTCCGGGCTGGTTCAGGCTGTTGTTTCGGGAGAGGGCGTTGCTGCACAGCTGCCCGTCGGGGGTACGGCCCTGGAAGTTGCCGCCGAGTCCGTCGCGCAGCGCGCTCATCCAGTTCCACATGGTGTCCGGGTTGGCCTGGAAGGCCTGCCAGCACATCGGGTCCTGCTGCTGCATGGCCGGGTTCATGTGCTGGTGTCCCCAGTCCTGCCAGCACTGGTAGGCACGGCTCGCCGGGTTGACGATGGTGCCGTGAGCCTGCGCCGCGCCGGTGAACGGCAGCATGCCGGCCATCAGGGCGAGCAGCAGAACAAGCGCTCGAACAGGCTGGCGGGCGGCCGGTCGGGATCGCCGACCGGGTTGATCGAGGTTGCGTGAACGCACGGTACATCCTCCGTTCCTGGGCGCTCATACGGGTGCGGGAGCGCTTCCACCCGACTATCGCACCCATTGGTCCGGATATCAATGATCGTCTATAGATATCTGTTTTTGTCGGGCTGCCCGGAGTCGCCCCCGCAGCGACTCCGGGCAGTTACCGATCCAGGAAAGCGTTGATCTGGCAATCAGCGATCAACAGTTGCCGACTTAGTCGGCCGCCAGCGACTCCACGACCGGCTGGCGCAGCGCCCGGCGGGCCGGCAACACCGAGGCGACCAGCGCGGCGACCGCCGCCACCGCGACGACGACCCCGAGCTGTGTCCAGGGCAGGTCCAGCCGGAAGATGTCGTCCTCGGCATGGTTGAGCACGGCGAGCGCGCTCGCCGCCCCGGCCACCCCGATCGCGATGCCACACGCCGTACCGCTGACCGCCGTCAGCACCGCCTCGGTGGCGAGCATCCGGCGCAGCTGGCCCCGGGTCAGGCCGACGGCCCGCAGCAGGGCGTTCTCCCGGGTCCGTTCGACCACCGACAGGGTCAGGGTGTTGGCCAGCCCGAGCAGCGAGATGAGGATCGCCAGGGCCAGCAGCGCCAGCACGAACCGCAGCACCGTGTCGACGGTGCCGGTACGCGCCTCGGCGTACGCCGCCCGGTCGACGAAGGTCACGAACGGGTAGCTGACGACGATCGACTCCACCGCCTCGCGGGCGGCCTCGGCGCCAACGCCGGCTGCCGGGTCGAGCTGCACCAGCCAGGTGTCGATGTCGGGGTAGACGGCGGTCACGTCCTCCTCGACGGCCAACACCCTGCCGGTGGCCGGCTGGTCGCCGCCGCTCGGGTCGGCGAGGACTGCGGCGACGACAACGTCGCGCGCCTGCCCGACCGCGCCGCCGACGGAATCGGCAGACCCGGCCGGGCCGGCGGGATCGACGGGATCGGCCGAGTCGACGGGTTCGACCGAGTCGACCGGAACGGGTTCCAGGCGAAACCGGTCGCCGACGGCGAATCCGGTCGCCTCGTTGACGATCACCCGGCCCGGCCCGAAGTCCCGCACGTCACCGTCGGCCACCGCCAGCTTCGCCTTGGCCAGCAGGTCGGGGTGGCCGGCGGCCACGTCGAACCCGCCCGGAGCGCCGTACACCTCGGCGCCGCCGAGCACCACGCCGAGTTCCGGCAGGTCACGAAGCCGGTTGACCAGCTCCGGCGGCACCGGGTCCAGGTCGGACTCAACCAGGAAGGCGGCTCCGATCCGGGCGTCGACCTCCCGCTCCACGGCCCGTTTGACGCTGTGCGCGCCGACCGAGAACGACGTCACCAGCCCGATGCCGATCACCAGCGCCATGGCGGTGGCAGCGGCGCGGCGCGGGTTGCGTACCGCGTTGGCGACCGCGAGCCGGGCGGTCGGACCGGCGACCCAACCGGTCAGTCGGCCGAGCAGCCGGGTGACCGCCGGCACGATCAACGGGCTGGCCAGCACCAGACCGACAAAGGCCAGGATCCCACCGGCGACCACCACCAGCAGGTCCTCGAGCCGGCCGGCGGCGACCAGCCCGAGCACGCCGACGACGATCAGCAACAGGCCGGCGCCGAGCCGCAACCGGTTGACCGGTCGGGCGACGGTCAGCGCCGCGTCGGTCAGCGCCGCGACCGGCGGTACGGCGGTGCCGCGCCAGGCCGGCAGCAGCGCCGCGCCGACGGTGACCCCGACGCCGCAGACCAGGGCGACGACGACGGTACGCGGGCTGACCACCGTGCCGCTCGGCATACCGCTGCCCAGCTCGGCGTAGAGCTGGCGCAGCCCGGCGGCGGCCACCACCCCGAGCAGCAGTCCCCAGACCGCGCCGATCAACCCGACGGCGGCGGCCTCGACGACGCCGGCCCGGAACAGCTGCGCACGGGTGGCCCCGACGAGGCGCAGCAGCGCCGTCTCCCGGGTGCGTTGGGCGAGCAGGATCGTGAACGTGTTGGCGATGACGAACGCGGCGACGAAGACCGCGATCGCGGCGAACGCCAGCAGCAGCCGGGTGAACTGCTCGCCGTTGCCGACCGAGAAGTCCAGCGCGGCGGCCCGCAGCTGCTCGCCGGTGCGGGTGGCGACGTACCCGCCGGCGGCCGAGCGCAGGCGTTCGGCCAGCTCGGCCTGGCCGACGCCCGGTGCGGCGACGACCAGCACCCGGTCCAGGTCGGTACGGCCGGTGAGTTGGCGGGCGTCGGCGTCGACCAGGCCGAGCAGCGCGCCACCGGAGTCGACGCCGGTGCCGGCGACGTCGACCAGGCCGACCACCTGGTACGGCTGCGGCTGCCGGTCGGTGACGGCGGCCTGCACCTGGTCGCCGATGGTGATGTCCCGCCGGTCGGCGGTCCGGGCGTCGAGCACCGCCTCCCCGGGCCGCTGCGGCAGCCGGCCGGCGGCCAGCGGCAGGCCGGCCAACTGGGGATCCGCCGGGACGGTGACCAGGTTGTTCAGGCCCGGGATGGACTGGTTGTCCGGGCCGAGCAGCCCGACGCCGTACCAGCTGAAGGTGCCCTCGGCGGCGGCGACCCCGTCGACCTGACGGACGGCGTCGACGAGCGTGGCCGGCAGCACCTCGCCGTCGACGTCCGGCGCGCCGGCCTCGCCGGCCGGTACGTCGAAGTCGCGGGTCAGTTCGACGTCGACGAAGCGGTCGAGCAGCCCGGCGCGTTGCTCGGTGGCGGCGGTCAGCCCGTCGGAGAAGATCAGGGTGCCGGTGACGAAGCCGACGCCGAGGACGATCGCCAGCGAGGAGAGCAGCAACCGGCTGGCGTGGGCGCGCAGCGAACGCAGGGTGAGCCGCAGCACTTGACCTCACCCACCCACGCGGGTGCCGTCGAGGCGGGACATCACGTCGAGGATGGCGTCGGCGTCGGGCCGGTCCAGGTCGGTGACCCGACGTCCGTCGGCGAGGAAGGTGACCCGGTCGGCGCGGGTGGCGGCGAGCGGGTCGTGGGTCACCATCACCACGGTCTGCCCGAGCTGGTCGACGGCGTCGCGCAGCAGGCGCAGCACCTCGGCGCCGGTACGGGAGTCCAGGTTGCCGGTCGGCTCGTCGGCGAAGATCACCGACGGTCGGGTGATCAACGCGCGGGCGACGGCCACCCGCTGCTGCTGCCCGCCGGAGAGTTCGGCCGGCCGGTGCCCGAGCCGGTCGGTGAGCCCGACGGCGGCGACCACCCGGTTCAGCCAGCCACCGTCGACCCGGCGGCCGGCGATCGCCAGCGGCAGGGTGACGTTCTCCACCGCGGTGAGCGTCGGCAGCAGGTTGTAGCGCTGGAAGACGAACCCGATCCGGTCGCGGCGCAGCATCGTCAGCCGCCGGTCGTCGAGCCGGGTGATGTCGGCGTCGCCGACGCGTACCGAGCCGGTGGTGGGCCGGTCCAGGCCGGCGAGGCAGTGCATCAGGGTCGACTTGCCGGACCCGGAGGCGCCCATGATCGCGTGGAACCGGCCGGCGTCGAAGGCGACGTCGACGCCGTCCAGCGCGGTGACGGCCGCCTCGCCGGTGCCGTACACCTTGGTCAGGCCGGTGGCGGTGACCGCCGCGGCCGTGGTCGTAGTGGTCGAAGACATGCCGGAAACGCTAGGGACGCGGGCGCCGCGCGGCGTCCACCGTCGTGCGTCACTTGCGGGTCCGCCGCTGGTCGCAGCCGCCGGCCGGGGTACGCCTCAGGTCGTAGTGCCGGGGCGGATCAGACCGGTCTCGTACGCCAGGACGACGGCCTGGACCCGGTCGCGCAGCCCCAGTTTGGCCAGGATCCGCCCGACATGGGTCTTCACGGTGGCCTCGGCGACGGTGAGCCGGCCGGCGATCTCGGCGTTGGACAGCCCCTGGCCGACCAGCAGCAGCACCTCGCGTTCCCGGTCGGTGAGCCCGTCCACGGCCGGGGCCGCCGGCCCGGCTGCGACGAGTTGGCCGGCGAACCGGTCCAGCAGCCGGCGGGTGATCCGCGGCGCGACCACCGAGTCGCCGGCGGCGATCACCCGGATCGCGGCGAGCAGGTCCTCCGGCGGGACGCTCTTGAGCAGGAATCCGCTGGCACCGGCCTGCAGCGCGGCGAACGCGTCGGCCTCGGTGTCGAAGGTGGTCAGCACCAGCACCCGGGGGGTGGGGCCGGCGGCGCAGATCCGGCGGGTCGCTTCGACGCCGTCGAGGACCGGCATCCGCACGTCCATCACCACCACGTCGGTTTCGACGGTACGCAGCAGCCGCAGCGCCTCGGCGCCGTCACCGGCCTCACCGACCACGGTCATGTCGCCGGAGTAGTCGAGCACCATCCGGAAGCCGGCCCGGACCAGGGCCTGATCGTCGACGAGGACCACCCGGATGGCGGCGTCGCCGGTCACGGCCGCGCCGGCACCCGGGTCGCCGGTCATGCCGCCGCTGCCCGGGTCGCCGGTCATGCCGCCGCCGCCAAGGTCAGCGGGATCGACGCCCGCACCTGCCAGCCGCCGTCGAGCCGGGCCCCGGCGCTGAACTCGCCGCCGTACAGCCCGACCCGCTCGCGCATGCCGATCAGCCCGTGCCCGCCGGCGGGCAGCGCGGCGGCCGGCACCGGCAGCGGGGTGACGTTGCTCAGCGCCGGCACCGGAACCGCGTCGCCCCGGGCCGGTGCGGCGGCGGTCCGGGTCGGTGCGGCGGCGGTCCGGGTCGGTGCGGCGGCGGTCCGGGTCGGTGCGGCGGCCGGCGGCGGGATCGCGGCCCGGCGGCCGCCGTCGTCGACGACCTCGATCGTGATGGCCTGCCGGGTGTACGTGATCGCCACCCGCGCCCGGGCCCGCTCCCCCGCGTGCCGCAGGGTGTTGGTCAGCGACTCCTGCACGATCCGGTAGACGGCGAGCGCCATCCCGTCGGGCACCTCGGGCACGGTGCCGGTCACGGTGTACTCGACGACCAGCCCGGCGGTCCGGGCCTTGGCCACCGCCTCGCCCACCTGGTTGAGGCTGCCGCGCGGGCGGTCCACCACCGCTTCGGCGGAGCGCTGCGGATGCCGCAGTACGTCGATTAGCTGGCGCATCTCGCCGAGCGCCTCCCGGCCGGTGGCCCCGATCGTGGTCAGCGCGCTGCGGGTGCGGTCCGGGTCGCGGTCCAGGGCGAACCGGCCCCCGTCGGCGTGCACGATCATGACCGACAGTGAGTGGGCGATGATGTCGTGCAGTTCGCGGGCGATCCGGGCGCGCTCCTCGACGACGGCGATCCGGGCCAGGTGGTCCCGTTCCCGTTCGGCGGTGGCGGCCCGCTCCTCCAGGCTGCGCACGTACAGGTGGCGGATCCGTACGGTCAGGCCGAGCAGCCAGACCCCGATGGTGACCGAGCTGGCCAGCAGGAAGATGTACCGGTCGAGCCATGTCCCGCTGCCGTCGTCCCACTGCACCGCCGGGCTGAGCAGGACGGCGGCGGTGAAGCCGCCGAACAGGGTGGTGGCCAGTGCGGCGAACCCGATCCAGGCCTGCCGGGCGTACTTGACCATCGAGTAGAGCGCGATCAGGATCGCCACGTCGTGCGGCAGCAGGGTGAAGGTGTCCCCGGCGAGCAGTTGGGCGGCGCCGAGCAGGGCGACGACGGCGTAGGTGGCGGCCGGGAACCGGCGGCGGGCGAGCAGCGGGGCGGCCATCAGCAGCCCGTGGCCGATGCCGATCAGGCCGTACGGCCCCTCGGCGATCACCGACGTGGTACCGACGACCGTGACGATGGCGAGGTCGAACAGCAGCTCACGGCCGCAGATCATCCAGCTCGGCGGAGTCGGGGGCGGGGGCGGCACCGGCATGCTGCGAGCGTACCCAGGCCAGCTGCCGGATCGGGCGACCGTGGCCAGGGGTCAGGTGCGGGACCGGCGGCCGTTGCCGCGGGTCAGGTGCTGGACTTGCCGACCATCGCGCCGGCGATGACCCGGTCCATGCCGGGCAGCCCGGCGGCGGCCAACGCGGCCCGCCGCACGTGCAGCCACCAGCGGTGCTCCGGCACGAACCAGCGGACCCCACGCCGGGCCACCTGCTGTTTTTCGGTGACGACCGGTCGCATCGCGGTCTCGTAGCGGCGCAGCGCTATCGCCAGTACGCCAGGGTCGGCACCGGCGGTGGGGTCGAGTGCCCGGGTCAGCTCGGCGGCCAGGGTCTCCGCCCCGGCGACGGCCAGCGAAGCACCCTGCCCGGCGAGCAGGGAGACCGCCTGGCAGGCGTCGCCGACCAGGACCACCCGGCCCTGGCTCCAGGCCGGCATCTCGATCTGGGCGACCTGGTCGTAGTAGATGTCGTCGGCGGGCGGGCAGGCGGCGAGCGCCTGCGGCGCGATCCAGCCGAGGCCGGCGTACTCCTCGCGCAGGGCCGACCGGGGATCGGCCGGCAGCTGCGGGTCGGTGGTGCGGTGCACGGCGAAGACGGCGATCCGCCCGTCGCGCAGCACGTAGCAGCCGAGCTGGCGCCGGGTGCTGTCGGTGAGGGCGAACTCGTCGCCGACGGCGTCGCGGGCCGCCGGGTCGTCGAACACCCAGGCGGCGGTGTGGAAGCCGAGGTGGCGCAGGAAGTGCCGTTCGTCGCCGAAGGCGAGCCGGCGGACGGTGGAGTGGATGCCGTCGGCGCCGACCAGCAGGTCGGCCCGGTGGACGGTGCCGTCGACGGTGGTGGCGTCGACCCGGTCGGCGCGGTGGTCGATGCGGGCCAGCCGGCTGCCGAAGCGCAGCGCGACCCGGCCGGGCAGCGCTTCGCGCAGGATCCGTTCCAGGTCGGGACGCATGATGCTGACCAGCCGACCGTCGACGATGTCGGCGAACCGGGAGTAGCTGAGGCTGGCCCGCCGACGGCCCTGGTCGTCCCGGTAGGTCAGCGCGGTGACCTGGTAGCCGTACTCGTACAGTTGTGGCAACAGCCGCATCCGTTCGATGGCGTCGTAGCCCGGCCCGAAGAAGTCGATCATGTAGCCCTCGGTACGCGGTGCCGGCGCCTGTTCGAGGACGGTAACCGCCCAGCCGGCGGTGTCCAGCCGGTGGGCCAGGGCCAGCCCGGCGATCCCGGCGCCGCAGATGACCGCCTTCACTGTCGGTCCCCTTCCGTCGTGGCGTTGTCGGTGGTGCTCATGCTGATCCGACCGCGGTGCTCATGCTGAGGTGTCGGTGGCGACCAGGCGGATCAGCGGTCCGGCGACCGCGTCCGAGGTGAGGCCGGATGACAGTGGACGGTGCAGCATGAGGCCGTCGAGGGCGGCGGTCAGCACGGCGGCGCTGCCCGCTGGGTCGGCGACGCCGTGGCCGGCCAGCCAGTCGGCGATCCGGCTGCGCAGCCCGTCGAGGATGCCGGCCAGCACCTGGCGCAACTCGGCGTCGCGGGCGGCGGCCAGGTACGCCTCGGCGAACAGCAGCGAGGTCGGGTCGGTGCCGGAGTAGCCGTCGAGGGCGGTGAGCAGGGCCCGTACCCCGGCCTCGGGGCTCGCCGCTCCGGTGAGCAGGGTGTCGAGCTCGCTGGCGAGGTCGGTCATCGTGCCGGTGGCGGCCTCGATCAGCAGTGCCCGCACCGAGGCGTAGTGGTAGTGGACCAGCCCGGGGGCGACCCCGGCCCGGTCGGCGACGAGCCGGGTGCTGACGGCGGCCCAGCCGCGCTCGGCGATCAACGCGACGGCGGCGGCGCGCAGCCGGGCCCGCACCTGCCGGCCGCGTTCGGCGGCGGTCTGCGTCATTTCTCACCTCCGTGGCGACAGCTGTTGGGCGCTCGCCCTGGACGTTCGCATTGGGCAATTGCCCAAGAGCCTACCACGCCGATCCGGTCCGCGAAATCGGCTCTGGATTCCGAGCCGTCACCCGTGCGACCCTGTTCGCAATAAGTAGTCGCCCGATCACCAATGGCTACCCCTCAGCCGGAGGCGTGCGTGAGCGAGCTGTACCGGACGCCGCACTACGAACCACCACCGGGCAAGGACACCGGTGCGACCCCGATGCAGGTGCTGGTCACCGGCGTCACCCCGCCGGTGCCGTCCGCGACACACGGCGCGATGACCACCCTCGTCGGCCTACGCCTCGACGGCCCCCGGCACTGGATCCGGTTCGACGAGATCCCCGCCCACCCGCTCAGCCAGACCGCGCCCGTACGGCGCTACGACATCGTCTCGGCCATCGCCGAGCCGGACCCGGCCGACCCCCGCCCGGAGAGCTGGCGAGTCCACGACGCAACCCTGCGGGTCCGTCACGAAGCCCGGCGGTGGCCCGGACGCGCCGCCATCCTGCACCGGCACGCCGAATGGTCCATGTGCGACCTGGAAGACTCGGCCGCACGGCGTCCCGACGCCCAGTCCCTGGCCCTGATCCGGGTCGCCGAGCTGCGCTACGTGCGGGTCAACCGGACCCCGGTGGCAGCGCCCGCCGAACGCTGGTCCGCCGCCACCTGGCGCCGCACCGAGCCCGACCTGTTCCGCCCGGTGGTGCACGACCTGCTGCGCCGGCCACCGTTCACCGTCGCCTACCGCTACCACTGCCACCATCCGGTCTGCCGCAGTCACGTACAGGAACTGCGCGACCGGGACGTGGTGGCCTTTCAGCAGCGTCGCCGCAGATACTGCGGGCTGCCGCTGCGGCGCGCGCTGGTCGGCGAGTTCTGGTGGCCGCTGCGCCAGCCCGGCCGCGAGGTGGCGTTCCTGGTCGGCAGCCGCCGCGACGCACCGGCCCGCTTCGACATCCTGGACACTGTCATCCTCCGCCGCTAGCCCAATCACTTGCGGGCTGGTCACATGCAGGCTGGCCAGTTGCGGGCCGGTCAGGGAGGCCGGGCGAGTTGCCGTCCGGTCTCGGTGGCCTCCGGCAGGCCGAGCACGGTGAACAGGTCGTGGGCCAGGATCAGCTGTTCGCGGGATTCGTGGTCGGCGCCGAGCGCGTGCAGCACCCGCGAAAGCACCGCGTAGGCGTAGGCCTGATCTCGCTGGTCACTGAGCCGCTCGCAGTGACCGGCCGCCTGCCGGGCATGCCGGAGAGCGAGCTCCAGCTCGCCGGTCTCTCGCAAGGCGTCCGCCAGCCGGTAGCGCGCCCTCGCCTCCCGCACGTGCAGACCGGCCGACACACACAGGTTGAGGCACCGGACGAACCATGACACGGCGTCCTCGTACCGCTGCTGGTCGAACGCCGCAAGCCCGATGACATACCACGCGTACGCGGTCGCGCCGTCGTCCGACAGATCATCGAACGAGTCCAGGGCTTCCCGGCAGGCGGCCTCCGCCTCGGCGGGCTCTCCACGGTAGACCTCGGCCAGTGCCGCGTTGACGATCGACATGAACTCGCCGACGCGGTGGCGAAGCCGCCGGGCCAGCCCGATCGCCTTCTCGAAATGGGTGACGGCACTGTCGTAGTCGCCGCGACGCAGCGCCAGCAGACCCAGGGTGTCCAGCGCCCGCCGCAAGATGGGGGCGTCGTCGTGCTCGGCGCACAGCTCGGCGGCGATCCTGGTCTCCCGCTCGGACTCCTGGAGGCGTACCGCCGCGATCGCCAGCTTGCCGCGCAGGAAGTGCGCGCGCCCGGCCATCTTCCCGTCGCCGGCGCGGTCCGCCGCCGCGCACAGCACGGACACCAACTCGATCGTCGGTTCCGCGCGTGGGTCTGGCCCGAACGGCGAAATCGCGATCATCAGATCTACCGAACGACGAAGGAGGTTCCCTCCGCCGGCCGTCATCTGCCCGACCAGTGCCACGATGTTCGGCAACTCTGCGGCTGCCCAGCGCCGGGCGCTCGCGAGGCTGTCCAACGGCTGCCCGGCGGCCCCGTCCGCGGCCAGGGTCACGGCGACCGGATCGCCCGGAGCAGCCCGCTGGAACGCGTTGACCGCAGTGGCGAGAAGGGCGTCGAGCAGCCGCCCCTGGGAGGCGGCGATCTCCCCGGCCGATCCTGCCGATCCGGCCACTCGGGCTGCTCCGGCCGCCCTGGCCGCCCCGGCTGCTCCGGCGATGTCCTGGGCGAGGGCGAACGACCGCACGAGGGGATGCAGGTGGTACCGCCCGGCGGTGTCCGACTCGAGCAACGCCAGGTCGACCAGTTCCTCCAGCAGGTCTTCGCTGTCCGGCTCGGGCCGGTCCAGCATCCGGGCCGCGATGGGCAGCGCGAAGTCCGGCATGTCGGTGACGGCCAGCAGGACCAGTGCACGCTGCTGTTCCGGGGTGAGCTGCCGCCAACTGGCCAGGAAGGTCGCGCTCACGTCGAGATCACCGGCCCGCAACGTGCCCAGCCGGCACCCGCCGGTGAACCGGTCGCGAAGCGTGAACCGGTCGCGAAGCGTGCCGATCGACCAGCCCGGCCGGGCGGCCAGCCGGGCCGCCACGATGCGGACCGCCAGCGGCAGCAATCCGCAGGCCACCACGAGCTCCCGTGCCGTCTCGCGCTCGGCGGCCACCCGGTCGTGGCCGATCACCCGGCTCAGCAGCTCAATCGCCTCGGCCTCGTCGAACACCTCGAGGTCGGCGTGCACGGCGCCGTTCAGGCCGGCCAGCCGGGATCGGGAGGTGACCAGTACGCCGCAGGTCGCGGCTCCCGGCAGCAACGGGGTGATCTGGGCCAGGTTGTGCGCGTCGTCCAGCACCACGAGCAGCCGGCGGTCGTGCGTCACCGAACGGAACAGCGCCGACCTGCTGTCCAGGCAGTCCGGGACGGACTCCACCCCGAGTGCCGCGAGGAAACCATCCAGGACGTCCTGCGGCGATGCCGGCCTGGCGTCACCGCCCCTGAGCTCCGCGTACAGCTGACCGTCCGGGTAGTGCGCGCCGACCCGGTGAGCGACGTGTCGTGCCAGGGTGGTCTTGCCGAGACCGCCCATCCCGGCCACGGCGACAATCGGCAACGAGCCCCGGTCGGACCGGCTCAGGGCGTTGATGATCAGGCGGGCCACCGCCTCGCGCCCGGTAAAGTCCGCAGTGCTGGCCGGGACCTGGGCCGGCCGCGGCACCGGCACATCACTGCCCACCGGCTCATCGCTCCGCACCGGCTCCTTGGGGCGCGCAAGCTCCTTGGTGCGCGCCGGCTCCTCATTCCGCACCGGCAGGGCGGCGGGCCCTTCGCTGGCCAGGAGCCGCCGGTGGGCGTCGGCAAGCTCGGCGCCGGGTTCCAGCCCCAGCCGGTCCACGATCCTGCGGCGAGCGGCCGGGAATACCGCAGCGGCCTCCCCCGTCCGGCCGCTGGCGTGCAGTGCCCGGATCAACAGCACGACGAGGCTTTCGCGCAGCGGGTTCTCGTCGATGAGCGCACGCAACTCGGGCACACACCAGGAGGCGCGGCCGAGGTCGATGTCCAACGCCAGACGCGCCTCCAGCAGGTCCAGGTGCAGCTCAGTCAGCCGGCGGCGATGCCGTTGCGCGAACGGGCCGGGCACCCCGGCCAGCGGCTCGCCGTTGAAGAGGGCAAGCGCCTCGGCCAGCATTGCGCGAGCACTCCTCGCGTCGCCGACCCGGCGGGCGCGACGGGCGCGACGGGCCAGCGCCTCGGCGTACCGCACATCGACGGCGTCCTCGGGCACCTCCAGGCGGTAGCCGTCACCGACGGTCGTCAGGAGCCGGGGCTCGGCAGCGTCGTTCTCCAGCACCTTGCGCCAGCGCCAAGCGTACGTACGGAGGCTCTTCGTCGCCGTGACCGGCGGGTCGTCGCCCCACAGCGCTTCCATCAGAACGGCCGCGCTCACCGCCTGACCCGGCCGCAGGAGAAGGACGACCAGCAGGGCCTGTTGCTGCGGACTTCCCATGTCGAGATCGGCAGAGCCCCGGCGGCCGCGCACCACGCCGAGCAGGTTGAAGCGAAGGGATTCCATGTCAATCGCAGACGACCGCGTCGGCGGCGTCCCGCAAGTCCACCCTCATCTCGCCATCCTGGCAAACCGGAGCGGCCAGCGGGCCCGGCTGTAGGTGAACCCATAGGCGTGGTGTGGATGACTGCGACATTGATCGACAGCGGTACCTGACTGCGGATATATCAAATCGCGTATCCGGTGTCTATCGGCGTGTCCGAAGCTCGATCCAAGGCACCTCTCGATGAAGGAGGAAGCACATGGGACTGCACGACGCGATCTACCGGGCCCAGCAGGACAAGCCGGAACTCGCCGAGACCGAGCAACTGGTCCTCGACGAGCTGGCCGAGCGTGACCAGGACTCCGAGGTAGCGGCGGCCGAGTCCGCCGGCTGAGTCGACGTCACAGGGGCCGGGCGGCTCGCCCGCCCGGCCCACCCGGTCCCGCAGTGCGTTCAGTCTGAGGTGGAGTGACGTCGGAGGTGGAGTGATGTCGGGGACAGATCTTGCGGCCGGCTCGGTGGTCCAGGACGGTGAGCGGACGCTGAGCTTGTCCGAGGCCCACCTGCGGGGTCTGGCGGCAGCGGCCGAGCTCGATCTCCGGGTGGACTGCACGGCGGTGCTCGACGGTGATCCGGCAGTCTGGACCGCGACGTTGTGGCGTGGCGACGACCCGGTGCCCAGCGGGCTGGGACTCGGCAAGGGAAACTCGGCGGCAGCGCAGGTCGGCGCGATCTTCGAGGCGCTGGAGCACCACCTCAGTGGGCTGCATGGCCTCGCTGACGACGGGACGACGCTGCGCCGCGCGGGTGAGATCTGCCGCGACGTGACGCTCAGCCAGGACGTGGCGCTCGGCCTGCTCGGGGAGTTGCCCGACGGGCCGATGGGGTGCCTGCCCTTCCGGGTGGTGACCAGCGGCGCCGAGATCGACGTGCCGCTGTTCCTGTCCGTGCCGGACTACCTCGACGAGGAGGCCGACCCGCTGCGGGACAGTCTGGGTGACCACTACGACTACACCGGGGTGAGCCGGTACTCCTGCAACAACGGCTGGGCGGCGGGCGCCGACCCGGTCGAGGCGGCGGTCCACGCGCTCAACGAGACCATCGAGCGGGATGCCTTCTCCCTCCTGCTGGTCGACCAGTTCCTGGGGCGGCGAAGGTCACCGCTGGTCCTCATCGAGGCGAGCACGTTGCCGGACGACCTCGCAGCCCTGGTGTCAGCGGCGGAGACCATCACCGGCCGGCGGCTGCATCTGATCGACATGACCAGCGACCTGGGCGTGCCGGCGATCTTCGCCTACCTTCCTACCCGCGACGGCGAACCGGCCCGGATCCGCGGCTGTGGCGCCTCGCTCTCCCGGCACTATGCGATCGCCCGTGCCGTGAGCGAGCTGGTCCAGGTCCACCTGGCGTCCTCGCTCGGGAACATCCACTCCGCGTTCGCCGCCATGACGCCCGTCCGGCACGACTGGACGACGCCCTATCCCGCACTCCACGCCTGTTACCGAAGTGACTTCAGCAGCCGGCTGGCCGACGCCACCGTCGTGCCGTACCAGGAGACGGAAGCGCCGGACACTGCGGTTGGCCATTTCGACGCGCTCATCGATGCCCTCGTCAGACGCGGCTTCACGCCGCTGCAGCGTGACCACTACGTCACCGGCAACCTGGCCGTGGTCAACATCTTCGTCCCCGGCCTGGAGCGGTTCATGCTCGTCACCGACGGACAGGTGGTGGTGCCGGGGAAGCGCGGCATGGCGGTCAAGAACAACGGAGTACGGCCTGAATCCGTGCTCGATGTCAGATAGCTGACGTTGATCATTGCGCTGGGCCGGCTGCCCTGGCGTGGCGGGCCCGGCAGCGCCGACAATCGGCAGCATGGCGATGCTGTGGCTCGGCGGAGCGGTGCTGCTGACTCTCCTCAGCGGTTTCCTGATGGGCCAGGAACCGGGACTCACCTTCGTCGCGGCGGTCCTGGTGCTGTGGGCAGCTGCAGCCGCCTACGTGGTCGCCGCCATCTGGCCCGTTCGCGCAGCTTCCGGTAACCGGGCCAGCCGGTTGACGACGGTCGTCATCACCGGACGCACGCTGCTGGGGATCGCCGTCGGAGCGCTCAGTCTCGCCTTCGCCGGCGTCTACGGCGAAGGCGACCTTTCGCCGTACGGCGAACAGGTAACCGCCGAGGTCACCGATGTCCGTGACGGGTGCGTGCCGGGCACCGAACTGTGCCGCCCCAGCTACCAGCTCACCGTCGGCGGCGACGATCTCGGCTGGGTTCCGTTCTGTGGGCCGGCCGAGCAGGTCGGCACCAAGGTCGAGGTCGACATCGACCCACTCGGTCAGCGGGAGCCGCTGACCACTTCCTGCATCCCCGGGCGGGACGCGGCACGAACGATCACCACAGTGTGGCTCGGTGGCGTCGGCACCATCGGCCTGGTGGCTGTCGTCGGCCCAGGGTGGCGCGCCGCCCGCTCCCGGGGCCTCCGGCTGCCCGAGGACACCGAGCCGGGCTGACCCCGGAGCCAGAGCCAGTCGACCAGACTCAATCACGAGTCTGATACGACGTCTTGAAGACTGCCCGCAGTGACGAGACAGCGTCCTCGATCTCGCCTACCAGCGGCTACGCCTGGGCGCGGTTGTGGCTACGTAGATGATTCAGCAGGGCGGTCCAGCGCTTCGGCACCCCCAGGTCGAGGAACTCGGCCTTCAACGCGGCGATCTTGCGCTCCCGGTCGGCCAGCATCGCCTGCACGGCTGCGGTGAGCTGGGAGACGAACGTGCTTTCGCCCAGCCGGGTGACCGTGCCCTCGGCGAGCAGCACGGTCCAGGAGAGGGCACCGGTGGTGCGTACCGTGATCGAACCGTCCGGCGAGCCGCCGGACGCGACCACCTCGTTGAGCGCCCGCGTGTACGCGGCCTGCCCCGGTGTCTGCTCGGGTCGGGCCGGCGGGTCGACGACGACCCGGAACGCCGCCGACCGTCGCTCGTGGAGCTCGTCCTGGGACCGCTGGAACGCGACCCACATCGCCTGCCCGAGCCGGCTCAGCTGGTGGGCCAGGGTGTCGTCGGTGTACCGGCCGTACGCCGCGTAGCTGAAGCTGATCCGCAGGTCCGTGCCGTCGGTGGTGTCCGCCCAGATCGCACCGTCCGGAGACGACGCGGAGATCGGCGGTCGCCGGTCAAGGTCGGGCTCGCTCATCTCTCCCCCGTTCCGCAGGTCACCTGGCCACCGTTGAAATCCGCCCCGGACGGCGACGGCAACGAGACAACAGTCGATTGCCACACTGTGTTAAGACTAGGCGGTGAAACGAACTGCGCGGGGGTTCGCTGCGGCACTCGTCGCAACGGCGACAGTCGGTATGCCGCTGCCGGCACGGGCAGCCGACGCGGTGTCTCCGGTCGAGCCGCTAGCGGCCGAGGCGGCTCCGGCCGACGGATCGACGGCGACGCTGTACGCCGGAACCGGTGAGGCCGGGTACTCCGGCGACGATGGTCCTGCCACGGCGGCGGCGCTGAACCAGCCCGGCGCGGTCGCCGTCACGCCGGACGGGGTCGTGTACGTCGCCGACACCGGCAACGGGGTCGTCCGGGCGGTATCCGCCGACGGCGTGATCCGCACCGTCCCTGTCGGCGAGGTCAGCCTGAGCTATCCGAGCAGTCTGGCGGTCGACGCGGCCGGGACCATCTACATCGGTGACAGTGGCAACGCCCGGATTCTCTCTCTGTCGCCCGGCGGTGACGTAGCCGTGGTGGCGGGCGACAACGGGGCCGGGTTCGCCGGTGACGGCGGGCCGGCCGTCGAGGCGCAACTGCGCGACGTCAGCGGCCTGACCGTCGACGCCGACGGCGGGTTGGTCTTCGGCGACCTGCGCAACTACCGGGTCCGGCGGATCAACGCCGACGGCGTCATCGACACCCTGATCGGCAGCGGCGACGTCGGGCTGGTGGCGGGCGGCGACGCGGCGACGTTCACTTTCCCGTACGCGCCGATCTCGACGGCGGACGACCCCGACGGCGGCCGCTGGGTGGCGAGCACCCTGCTGTACGGCCTGTCCGACAACGTGATGCGTGCGGTGGTCCGCGACGGCGACAGCCGGTGGACGTACTCCGAATCGCAGTCGGCGGAGATCCCGGACGGCGCCTGGCAGGGCACCCTCTACCTGGCCGCCACCGCGAACGCCCGGTACCTGTCGACCGACGACGGCCTCTACCGCTTCCACCCAGACGGCCGGGTGGAGACCCTGCTGGCGGGTCCGTCGTTCGCCGGACCGTTGACCATGGTGGACGACCAGCTCGGCTACCTGGTCGACCCGCGCCAGCACAAGGTGTACCGGTTGGAGCTGCCGGCGATCTCCGCCGCCGGTCCGGGCAACGGTGGCGACAGCGACGCGGATCCCGGCGGCGCGGTACGGCCGTGGTGGGTGCTGGCGGCTGCCGCAGCGGTCGCTGTGGCACTGCTGGTGGCGGTCGTCGCGGTACGCCGCCGTAAAGCATGAACGCACCACCGCTCGGCATACCGCCCGAGCAGTCCCACTGACCGTCAACCGGGGGTGATGGCGATGCCGGAAGATGTCACCGGCGGTGACCTGTACGCGCTGTGGCGGGTGTCCGAGGCGCTGCTGCCACGCGTCGCGGACGTCTACTACGATGCGAACCGGCTGGTCGCCGGGGCGGACAGCGCATCCGGGCTGACCTTCGGCCTGACCATGTGGAACACGCTGCGCTACGAGCTGCAGGACATGTACGCCGAGATCGGCGGTGTGGTGCTGGACGGTGCTACCGCTGTCCGGGACGCCCGCCTCGCATACGAGACGGACGACACGGAAGCGGCCAACGACCTGCAGGACATCCTGGCCGATCCGTTGCGCAACTCCACCGACCCCGATATCGCGCCGCCGGCACCCGGGTCCGAGGACGATCCAGGTACGCCGATCCCGGTCGAGCGCCCGTCCGGCGCTTCCTGAAAGGGCGAACATGGGCAACGCTGACACGCCGGCCGAATACACGAACCAGAACTTCGTACCGGCGCTGACCCAGAAGGCGGAGAAGCTGCGGGAGGAGTTCGTCCGCCAGACCCTGCAGGACCTGAGTTCCTACTACGACGCGCTGCTTGAGGAGTACAACAAGGCCAACCCGGACCGGCCGGCTAGCCGCATCAACGCCGAAGCGTTCTCCGTGACCATCAACAACGGCCCGGGTTTAGGGAGCGAGGAGGTGATCCTCACCGACGAGGAAATCAGGCAGTGGGAATATGCGATCCAGAACGAACATTACGCCTGGGTCGTTCCCACCTTCGAGAGCTACCTGACGCCAGATCCCGACGAGGCCAACCCGGCCATCGACAATCTCGGCACGATCGCCACGATGTTCGGCGGGCCGGTTGCCGAGGCCGGCGATATCGGCAACCGCGACATGGGGCTGACCGGGCTGCAGACCGTCCGCGACCAGATGGAGAACCACTGGGAGGGTTCGTTCCAGCAGACGTTCATCGGCAACTTCATCGCTCCGCTGGAGAACGGGCTGGCCTGTCAGGCCGCTGCCGCCCGCGTCGCCAAGGAGCTGCTGGAAGCCAACAAGATCAGCAAAGTCGCCCAGCGGAAAGCCATCCTCGACCTGCTCGACAAGGCGATCGCCGCCCTCGGTGACCTCGGCGCGGGCGGCAAGTCGGCCAAGAGCTACGCCTGGAGCACCCTGGTCGGCATCGCCGCCGGCACCCTGATCGCCGCCACCGGCGGCATGGCGGCCTGGGTCGGCGCGGTGATCATCACCACCAGCACTTTGGCGCAAGGGCTGGAGGTGGGCAGCGACGCGGAGCCCGTCGAGATCGGCGGCATCACCGCACAGGACGTCGCGGTCGCGGTGCAGGGCGCGCTGACCAAACAGAACGAGAAGTTCGTCGACGACGAGACCAAGGTGGCGGACGCCCTCACCCGACTGCACCAGGACGTCGCCGCCGCCCGCAATGTGGTCGGGCAGCTGGGCGTCAACCGGCCCGACCTGTACGGCGCCTCCTTCGCCGACATCCAGCGCGGCCTCACCCCGTCGGACTGACCTGACTCCGGCAGACTGACCTGACTCCGTCGGGCTGAACGACGACGCCGGATGTCGGTGGGGCGTGGCAGTCTGACCGGGTGAACGTCGAGGAAGCCGTCCGGCTGCGCCGGGCCCGGGACCTGCTGGACCGGGAGTACGCCCGTCCCCTTGACGTGCCGGCGATGGCGCGAGCGGCGTACATGTCGCCGTCGCACTTCACCCGGCTGTTCCGTGCCGCCTACGGCGAGAGCCCGTACGGCTACCTGTCGACCCGGCGGGTCGAGCGGGCCAAGGCGCTGCTGCGCCGTGGCGACCTGAGCGTCACCGACGTCTGCATGGCGGTCGGGTTCACCTCGCTCGGCTCGTTCAGCTCCCGCTTCACCGAGCTGGTCGGTGAGACGCCCAGCGCGTACCGGGCCCGGTCGCACACCGCCGGCGCGGCCATCCCGGCCTGCTACGTCAAAGCCGTCACCCGCCCGACCCGCCCGGCCGCCGTCTGAGCCGGTCACGCCGCCGCCAGGTCGTGGACGGACAGGTACACCCCATGCTTGCGAAGGGCGGCTGGCGCCCACGCCAACGCATCTGCCCGGTGGACTGCCAATTCGGCAGGAAACCATGGTCGGCGCAGCACCCGCGCCTCAGCCCATTGCGGCGGGGCGACGTCCGCCTGAGCGAGCAGATGCTCTGCGAGTGCCGCGAGTAGCGCGTCCCACCGCTCGTCCCCGGTCTGCTCCGGTTCGTCCAGCAGCAGCGTCACCCTGGTGTCCGCCGGCTCCCAGCGGAACTCCTCCAGGAACTCCCACACCAACTTCCACCGGGTCTGGTCGACGTCTGTGGATGCCAGATGGCTGGCCAGCACTGCCAGACTCATCGGTTCGTAGCCGGTACCCACAACGCGAACCTCACTTTCCGAACCTCGGCATCACTTCGGCACCATCAGCTTCAGGCTGCCGGGCGACGGCCTGTCCAGGACCGGCCGGAGCATCAAGCCGGTTTGGAGAAGCCCAGGTCAGCCGGCCGGCGTAGCGTCGCTGGCATGACAATCAAGCTTTCCCACACGTTCCTGCTCGTCCGCGACCAGGACGAGGCGCTGAAGTTCTACCGCGACGTGCTCGGCCTGGAGGTCCGCACCGACGTGCCGTTCGAGGGCGTCCGCTGGCTGACTGTCGGCCCGCCCGGACAGCCGGACGTCGAGATCGTGCTCGAAGTCGCCGCGATGGGTCGCGCCGCCGACCAGGAGACCCTGGAGCTGCTGCTCGCCAAGGGCTCGCTCAGCGGGCTGATCTTCCTGGTCGACGACGTGGACGCGACGTTCGAGCGGGTCCGGGCCGCCGGGGCGGAGGTCATGCAGGAGCCCATCGACCAGCCGTACGGGGTACGCGACTGCGGTGTCCGCGACCCGTCCGGCAACAACATTCGCTTCTCGCAGCGACTGCCGCAGTAGCCGCACCGCCGCCGCACCCCAGGGGGTGACGGTGCCTCCGGTCGGCTTGCCGGTCCCGGCCGGAGGCACCGTCAGTTCATGGGCGGCGACGGGCCGGCCGGGTCACCGCGCCGGGGCGGCGCAGCGCGTCCGCCCGTACGACGATCGAGCGGAAGCGTTGGTCCTCGCCGCCGACGACCTCGACTCCGACCAGGTGGACCCATTCGATCCCCGGATGCTGCGCTCCGTCGTCGACCCGGGTGACCCGCAGCACGAGTCGACCGAGCCCGTAGCAGTAGTCGCCGGTATTCAGCGAAACCGTGTCGCCGACTTTCACCAGCGGGTCATTTCTCATTGTTGATCATTTCTACCGGCTTGCCGTCGCGCAGCAGCTCGGCGAACCGCTCGTACGCCCTGAAGTCTTCCACGCGTAGAAATTGCAGCGCCGTGTCCATCGGTCGGCATCCGTCGGTCAGGCAGACCGGGCAGCCGGCCCACTCCACCGAGGGCCAGTGGTCGGTGACGACGCACGTCGCGTACCGGATGGCGACGTCACGGGTCTGCTCCTCGCTCAACTCGGGGATGGCCGGCGGTTGGGAACCTGGCACCAGGACGCTCATTTCTGCCCTCCGCTGATCCTCGGAAACTTCTCCTGCGAACACTCTGGACTCCGCCGGCACTCTCCCGTAAGGATGGATCGGCATACCCGTGAAATCACTCACGTACGGAGGGGTAAGCGGTGGACATGATCATGTGGATACGCGCGCTCAAAGCAGCGCGGGTCGCCGCCGGAGTAAGCCAGGACGGGCTCGCCGAGAAGATCAATTGGAGCGCGTCGACGATTGCCGCGATCGAGACCGGCCGACGCAAGCCGACCTTCAAATTCGCCGAAGAAGCCGATGAGGCGTTGTGCACCGGTGGCCTGCTGACCGAGCTGCTGGACCGCGCCGAACGCCAACGCACCCCCGCCTGGTTCATCGCCTGGCGCAAGATCGAGTCCGAGGCGAGGCGCCTCCGCACCTTCCAACCGACGGTCATCCCGGGCCTGTTACAAACCGAGGAGTACGCCCGAGCGATCATCACCGCCGGCAACCTGCACACGCCAGCAAAGGCCGAGGAGCTGGTGCGAATCCGGATGGATCGGCAGGAGTTGCTGACCCGCGACAATCCACCCGAGTGCATCTTCATCCTCGACGAGACAACGCTGAGCCGGCCGGTGGGCGACCACGCCATCCTCGACCGGCAGCTCCAGCACCTCCAGGAGGTCATCGAGATGCCGAACGTGCGGATTCACATTCTGCCGACCGAGGTCGGGGCGCACGTGGGTCTCGGCGGCGGCTTCGTCCTCGCCGATCTGCCCGACGTCGACCCAGCCGCATACTTGGAGAACGTCGCCAAAGGCCAGGTCGCCGATGACGAGGAGACGATCCAGTTCTTGAGCCGGAAGTGGGACAGGCTGCTCGGCGACGCCGCCTCCACCAGCGCGTCGCTTCGCATCATCGCGAAATATAGGCTAACCCCATGACGACTACCGATGGTCTGCAGTGGCGCAAGTCCAGCCGGTCGACCGATACCGGCGGCGACTGTGTCGAGGTCGCCGCCGCGTGGCGCAAGTCCAGCCGCTCCGGTGACACAGGGGGCGACTGCGTCGAGGTGGCAGGCAACCTGCCTGGCCGGGTCCTGGTCCGCGACTCGAAGGACCGGGACGGCGGCACCCTCGCCTTCTCCCCCACCGCCTGGACCACCTTCCTCACCCACACCCCCGCCCGCTGACCGGCCCTGCCGCTACGCCCGCAGCCGGTCGCCTCGCCACCCGCCCGCGAGGCGACCGGCGCTCGCGGCTTGAGCCCTTCTGACTTGATTGGCCCAGGAACCGAATTCCGCTGTCCATGGGTGCGCGTCGTCCGGCACCAACAGCAGCCGCCCTGCACCCCAATGAAGACCGACTTCTCGAGTCGGTGAAGGGCCAGGTCGTAGACGGAGAGCTCCACATCATGCTGGCGGTCGCAATGGAGACCGGCCCCGGTGGGCCGGTGACGGGCTCGGCATCGTCGTCTGGGAGATCCGCTCGGAGGCGTTGCAATGGAGACCGGCCCGCGTGGGCCGGTGACGGTCGCGCACGCCGGATACCCGGCCGACCTGCCCCCCGACGTCGCAATGGAGACCGGCCCGGGTGGGCCGGTGACGGCCGAGCGCAGGCAGGAACGTGTTGCCCAGGTCGATCGCGTCGCAATGGAGACCGGCCCGCGTGGGCCGGTGACGGCGACCGCGTAGGTGACGTCGCCGGGCTCGCCCTCGGTGTCGCAATGGAGACCGGCCCGCGTGGGCCGGTGACGGCGGATGCAGTCAGCGGTGCCCGACGAGTTGCCGAGATGGTCGCAATGGAGACCGGCCCGCGTGGGCCGGTGACGGGCCGGCTTCCATCACACCGAGGCAACGCTGAGGGTGGTGTCGCAATGGAGACCGGCCCGCGTGGGCCGGTGACGGTGCCGGTGCCGCCCGGGGCGTGAGCCGGCAGCATCACGTCGCAATGGAGACCGGCCCGCGTGGGCCGGTGACGGGTGGCCGCACCGTCGGCGGCAGGGTCGGAGTGACCCGTGTCGCAATGGAGACCGGCCCGCGCGGGCCGGTGACGGGACGGACAGGACGACGGATTGCCGTTCTGACCAGCGCGTCGCAATGGAGACCGGCCCGCGTGGGCCGGTGACGGGTCGCCGACTGGCGACTGGCGCACAAGATCACCTCGTCGTCGCAATGGAGACCGGCCCGCGTGGGCCGGTGACGGTGCACGCGGACAGCAGCCGGTTCATGGATTTCATCCTTGTCGCAATGGAGACCGGCCCGCGTGGGCCGGTGACGGTCGGTGCGTGACAATCTGCTGGAAACCGCGCCGGCTAGTCGCAATGGAGACCGGCCCGCGAGGGCCGGTGACGGACGGTCAACCCGGAACCGTCGCGCGGGTCGATCCAGTCGGTCGCAATGGAGACCGGCCCGCGAGGGCCGGTGACGGACCGAGAGCTGTCGCAGGCGTTGGAGCCGCTGGCGGTGTCGCAATGGAGACCGGCCCGCGAGGGCCGGTGACGGGGGTAGCTCAGCAGGTAGCCGAGCAGGCCCAGCGAGGTGTCGCAATGGAGACCGGCCCGCGAGGGCCGGTGACGGGGCGTCGCACGAGGTGACGGCGTACTGGGCTGCGGCGTCGCAATGGAGACCGGCCCGCGAGGGCCGGTGACGGCGGCAGCGGCAGCCCGCAGTATCTGCGGCGACGCTGCTGTCGCAATGGAGACCGGCCCGCGAGGGCCGGTGACGGGGCTCGCGAACTGGCCATATAGGCAGTTCGCGATGGAGTTCAATCGAGTTGCCGGTCGGGTTGGTCCGGTTTGGCTGCATATCCGGGTTCGGAACCTCCCGCGTGAGACGTGTCCGCCGGGGGTTCCGAGGTCGGTGGACGTATCGGGCGCATCTGTTCATTTATCAATCAAACGACTCCGTGACCGTCGGCGCGGCGGAAGTGGGGGCAGCGTACTCGGCGGCACCGACGCAATCGCTGGCGTCGCTGTGGTGGCTGGTGACCCGGACGCCGGTTGTCACGGTTTTGTGGGTGTCGGGCCGTTGATGGTGACCGGGGTCGGGGCGAGCACGCCGGCTGATTTGCGGCCTTCGACGGGTTGGCGGGCGGCGGCGGCCACGGTGAAGACGCCGAGCGGCGCCCACCTGGCCGAGTTGATGGTGACGCCCTCGCCCGGCCGCAGCTCGCGGTGCTCCAGCAGAGCGGTCACGGCGTGCCGTTCCAAGGGTTGCCGCCACAGTGGCCACAGCATGACCGGCTGACGTCGACCGGGCACCTGATGCCAGCCCGTTGCTGCCACATTGCTGCCGTCGCCGGTCAGCCGCAGCATCGGCAGCGCCATGATGGCCAGCCAGGTGGCACCGGGCACGCCGGCTTCGACGGACTTGCCGGACGGGTGGTCGGCCGCGCCGCGTACCACTCGGTGGTCGAGGTATTCGCCGGTGTAGCCGTCGACGCGCCGCCAGCCGGTAAGTGCTTGTCGGATCAGCGTCGTCTGGTCCTTGCGTACCTCTTCGAGGGGTTTGGTGAAAAACGAGCGCAGGCTCTGCTGACCGGCGGGTGCGGTGTACGGGGTGAGTGCGGCGCGGCCTTTCGCGTCGGCGGCGAGGTCGGTGACCAGTGCGGCCAGCCACCGTACGGCCGCCGGGTCGCCGCCGGTGAGCCTGTCGGCCACAGTCCGGAACTCATCGCGGGTGACCCGCATCGGGTCGGGTGCCTTGCCAACCTTCGACGCGGGGAAGGTTGCCGGCACGCCAGGGATCACTCCGTCGGGCGGGATGGTGTCGAGGATGCCGACGATCGTGGACACCAGGTCATCCAGTGCGGTCAGCCTGCGGCTGTGCAGTCGGGCGACGGCGGTCCGGCGTCGAACGACAGCGCGGTGACGGGGTCGTGGTGGTCGGCCAGGAGCCGCAGGGTGCCCAGCGCCGCGAGGAACCCGAGCGGGTCCCGCCCGTCCAGAGCCGGCAGCTCGATCGGGTCGGTCACAGGGCTGTCCCTTCCTGGTCGCCAGCGGGCGTTTCCTCATCGCGGGCGGACGCCCAGATGTCGGCCAGTCGCACGACGGTTTCCAGCAGTGCCAGACCCCACCGGCCGCACACGTCGTTGAGGTGGGCGAACCGGGCCGGGGCGGACCAGTCGACGGTGTCGGCGGAGTCGAACAGCGGCAGCAGA
The DNA here is from genome assembly GCF_003751085.1 of Micromonospora sp. Llam0. Classification (NCBI taxonomy): domain Bacteria; kingdom Bacillati; phylum Actinomycetota; class Actinomycetes; order Micromonosporales; family Micromonosporaceae; genus Micromonospora; species Micromonospora sp. Llam0. Next base: position 5,089,347 of record NZ_RJJY01000001.1, read on the forward strand.
CCCGACACGGCGACCTTGACCGGCCGGTCGTCGACGACCGGTGGCAGCAGTGGACGGTTGCGGCCGTGGTGACTGGCGACCAGGTGCACGACCAGCTCCGGGTCGCGGTCGCCGGTGTGCCCGGCCAGTCGGGCGGCGGCGATCCGCGCCGACAGCGCTTCGTGTCGCATCCCTGGTGGGTAGCCGGCGGCGTGTTGGGCGCGGCGCGCTTCGGCGAGGTTGGCGGGGTCGAGGCCCGATTTGGCCAGCGGCTGAGGGGCGAGCTCGGCGAGCTCCGGCCGGCCGGCGTGCAGCATCGCCTGGAAGCGGGTGTCGCGTTTGCCGTCGTCGTGCCAGCGGGCGGCGGATTCGACGCTGGCGGTCAGTGGCGCGGGCAGGCCGAGGTTGCGGGCCATTTCGGCGGCGCGGGCGGCGACCGCCCGCTGATGGTCGTCGAGGTGAATCCGCCGACCGGGGTACGCGCTGGCGGAGCTGCCCGCTTCCGAGTCGTCCTCGGCCTGCCGGTAGCCGGGACCCCGGCCGCCGGCTGGTTGCCGGGCCGCCGGTTGTCGGGCGGTGGTGAGCAGCAGCGGGAACGGCGGCTGCCAGCTCCGGCCGGTCTCGGCGTCGAGGACCGTGGCGGTACGGGTGACGTGCAGGTCGGCGTCAACCATGGGTTGCAGGGTGCGGTCGTGCAGCGGATGGTCGGGGGTCAGCGCGGTGGCGAGCGCCCGAAGGAGTTCGCGGTAGCCGGCCGCGTCGGTCGGATCCTGGTCTGCGGTCGGTGCGGCAAGCAGCGCGTCGAGGGCCGCTTCGATGTCAGGTCTCAGCGGCTGCTGCGGGTCGGGCCGGTAGCTGACGACAAGTGGGCGCAGGTGGGGGCCGATGCGCAACAGTGGTCGGCCACGGCGGCGGGCCAGGTCGGCGACGTCGACGACCGGTGCCCGGCTGGCCGGGTGCCAGCCGAACTGGTCGCAGCCGCCGTACTCGACGGGTAGGACGATGGTGTCGCCGGGCCGGATCTGGGCTGGGCTGATCACCTCGCCGCCGCCCCGGTGCGGGTAGCGCAGCACCAGCCGGTCGGCCGTACCGCCGGGTGTCGGGGTCGGCTCGTCCGGCGCGGCCGCGAGGTCGACGTCGGCGGTCAGGTCGGCCGGGTCCGTGCCGGTCAGCAGCCGGCGTAGCGCATAGATCGGCACCTCGATGGCTTCGTCGGCGACCGGCGGCACGATGTCGATCGTGGGCGACCACTGTTCGGTCTCATCGGTGGGCAGCCCGGCTCGCCAGATGACGGTGACGGCGGGCGGTTCGGTGCCGATGCCGTGCAGGTAGGGGGCGACCGGCGGGTCCGGGTGCGGGGTGGGCGAGCTGCGGGTCCAGGCGTCCAGGGTGGCCGGATTGAGTAGTGGCACGTACCGGTCGACGGCGGTGACGGCCGCGGCCGGGGCCTGGGCGCGCAGCTCACGCAGCGCGGCCGGCGACACGTCGCGGAAGTCGCCGTGGTGGGGGGTGGCCGGGGCGGCTGGCGTGATCCGGCCGGCGAGCCACTGCCAGGTGGCGAGGCGGGCCGGCCCGTAGACCGGGTCGTCGGCGTCGACGGTGCTGTCGTGCACCAGGTACGCGGGGGCCGGTGCATCGTGCTGACCGAGCCGGTTGAGTCGGCCGAGTCGCTGGATCAGCGCCGGCAGCGGAGCTGATTCGCTGATCAGCGCGTCGGCGTCGATGTTGGCACCGACCTCGATCGTCTGGGTCGCCACGACGATGAACGGGCGGTCGTCGGAGCGGTCGCGGCCAACCTTGATCCGCTGGTAGTGGCGCTTCAGCAGCAGGTCCCGGTCGATCGGCCGGATCCGCCCGGTCAGCAGAACGGCGTCGGTGCCGGCCGGCAGCCGGTCGAACACGGCGCGGGCACGGGCAACCGTGTTGGCGACGACGGCCACCACGCCCCGGTCGGCCAGCCGGGCGGCGAGGTCAGCCATCACCTGCGGCACCTCGGTGGCTGCCTTGCGCCGGTTGGTGTCGACCTGGACCAGGCGCAGCCGTTTGCCGGCCCGCAACCGCTGCCCCGCATCCGGGTGGTCGAGGTCGGCGGTGCTGATCGTGTGCACCGTCGGCGTACCGATGCCGGTAGCCGCCGGCCGGTCGTCGTCGGCCGGGTTGGTCGCGGACATGGTGACCAGCACCGGTCGACGGGCGATCGGCCACCGGTCCAGGTCGAGGGCGGCGCGGGCGGTGGTGTGGAACGCGGCGGCCAGGTGGGCTTCGTCGACGACGATCAGGCTGTCGGTGCCGACGAGTGCCGCGTCGATGCTGCGCGCGTACTCACTGACCCCGTACCCCCGGAACAGCAGCCGGCTGCCGACCTGGTCGATGGTGCCGGTGATGATCGCCCGCCGGTCCGGGCGTTCCAGCCAGACGCGGTCCCAGGTGACGCCGCCGCGCATCCGGGCGACGGTCAGCACCTCACCGGGGTCACCCACGGCGCGCAGCCGGTCGGCGACCGCGCCGCACACCGGCCCGGCGGCATCCGCCCCCAACGCCTGCCGGATGGCGGTGGCGTGTTCGTGGGCTTCGTCGACGACGAGGCGTCGGTCGACGACGAAGAACGTCCGCCGGGGCGCGAGATCGGGGCGCAGCGCGGCGACGAACACGGCGACGTCGAGCACGGTCGTCTTGCCGAGCCCGGTCGGCACGTCGATGACGTCGGGCCAGCGCCCGTCGGCAAGGATCCGGTCGAGCAGCGCCTGCTGCCAGGGGAACGGCCGGCGCCCGCCGTGCGCCTCGGCGACGAAGTCGGCGAAGTGTGCGGCGGCCAGCTCCGCGACGGTGGCCTGTCGGCCGGTGCCGTGCATCGTTCGCTCCGCCTGCTCATCGTTGGGCAACGGGCACCTCCGGGACGAACACGCCGCAGCCGAGGTAGCGCAGGGCACCGGCGATGACCGGGCCGCGTACCGGTTCGGCGAAGCTGATCCGGCAGTGCACCAGTGGTCGGGACGGCCGCTGCTTCGGCAGGGTGCCGCGCCGGGGTGCGTTGATCGCGCCGCGCAGCGCCGGTGCGTCGAGCACGGTCACCGACACCGGCCGGGGGTAGCCGGCGGTGACGAGCCCGTCGGCGACGATGTCGGCGGCGCTGCGGCTGCGGTTCGGGAAATGGTCCAGCATCATCGGGCTGGCGGTCACCCATCGTTGTACGCCGGGCGGCGGACCGGTCCACCGGTCGGCGCGCACACCCCAGGTCGTCGGCGGCTCGGCCGGGTCAGCCAGCTGCACCGGGCCGAACTGGTTGCCGTTGAGCGTCCGGATCGGGTCGTCGCCGGTCGGGCCGAACAGTCCGGCCAGCACCGCCCGGCGGTCGGGGTCGGGTAGGTCGGTGGGCAGCGCGACGGCGACGCCGAGCAGGTGTCCGTCGGCGTGGCGGTGGCCGACGTCGAGCAGCGGCAGGTACGCCAGGTGCGGCCGGCCGTCGGCGCCGTGCCCGCTGACCTGGGCCGGCAGCGGGTCGGCCACCCGGTCCATCACGGTACGCCGCAGCAGGCCGGCGACCTGCAGGATCCGGTCGCCGCGGATCGGTACGTGCCCGCGCCGTACCGGCCACACCAGCAGCGTCCGGTACGGTCCGGTCGCGTCGGCCGGTGGTGGCGGCTCGTCGGGCTCCGGCGGGCTACCCACCGCGTACGCGATCGACCGCGCGGTTTCCCAGGCCCGCTGCCCGTTGTCGTATGCGGCGATCAACTGGTCGGCGTAGCCGGGGTACGGCACCCGCAGCTCGATCGACCTCGGCGCGCCGAGGCGGGTCGGCTGATACGTCGTCCACCTCGGGCGGTGCGGCACCTGCTCGTCGTGCACGGTGATCTCGACGTTGCCGGTGGACCGGCCCAGGTACGGCACCCGCCGGGCCAGTCGGGTCAGCCGCCACAACACGCCGTCGTCGGGCTCGGCGGCCGGCCAGACGAACGCGACCCGGTCATCGGCGGGCAGCGCGCTGCTGCGGCTGCTCGACCGGTTGGTACGGCCCGGCCAGAAGGTGCTGCCCGAATTGGCCTCGGTCGCGTTGGTGACCACGAAGCCGCTGCGGACGCTGGTGTGCACGTTGGCTGGTGCGACCGCCGCGACCAGGGGTGGGCCGGCCTGCTCCAGCCAGCGCAGCGCCGCCAGGTCAGCGATCTCGGCCGGACTGCCGCTGCCATGCTCGACGGCGGCGACCAGCGCGTTGAACAGGCGTGCCGGATGCGGCGGCCACTCCGGATCGGCGGGTGTGGTCGCCGCCGCGTCGTAGCGGGCCTGCCTCAGCAGTACGGTGATGCTCAGCGCCACCGGACCTACACCTCTTCTGCTGCGGACTGGGTGAGGGCGTGCCGGATCGCCTCGGCGAGCGACGTGATCGGGCTGATCGCGATGACGTCGTCGTCCATCCGGATCCCGGCGGCCGTCGCCCGGCTGCGCAGCTCCCGGAAGGCTTCGATCGCCTCGGCCGTCGACACGTCGACCGGGTCGAGCGTGCCGCCGTCGCCTTCGAAGGCGACGGTTTCGCGGTGGCGGGTCAGGTCACAGCCGGACCGCAGCCACAGCGAGGCCCGACCGAAGGCGAGCCGGTCGCCGACCAGGGCCAGGGCGGCGAGCGTCGCCCGAGCTGCGGTCGCCGCTTCGGCCGACGCGTCACCGAAGCGCAGCCGCTCCAGGCCGGCCAGCGAGATCCAGCCGTACCGCCGGATCTCCCGCACCGTCACCCCGCCGTGCACAGTGTTGGGCGCGATGTGCCCGTGCCCGATCTCGCTGAGCTTGCCGCCTTTGGCTTTCGTGCCTTCCGGCAGGAAACGCCAGTCGCGCTCGGCTTTGCCCTTGTCGTCGATGGCGCCGGTCAGGTTGACCGGGTCGACCTTGCCGGCCCGTCGGTCCCCGATCGACCAGTCGATGCCGAACATCGACGACGAGTAGATGCGGGGGAATTTCGGCCACCGTCCTTTGCGGTGCGAATCCCAGGCACCAAAGATCAACGAGTACGGTTCCCGCTGGTACAGCGGGCGTACATCGGTGGCCGAGGTCGAGCGCAGCGCCTTACCGACCGGGCTACGGTCGAATCGCTCGCCGTCCACGTCGCTGTCGCGCAGGTAGGCGTCGGCGTACCGGTGCGGGAAGTCCAGCGAGGTCAGCCGTACGCCCTCCTCTTTCATGGTCAGTTCGAAGATCGGCAGGTCGAGGCGACCGCCGTCGCGCGCCGCCAGCAACGCCTCCTCGACCCGGTTGGCCTGCGACGGCACCTGGTCGACGATCACGGTGTCGCACAACGTCTCGTCGATGAGTCGGCGTTCGACCGCGTACGGCACCGGATCCCGGCCTTCGCGTTGAGCGGCGGCCCTTTCCCGGTCGGGAATCGGAAACGTCGGCGGCATGATTTTGCCGCCCGGCCCGCCCACCGGCTGGTATACCCCGTTGAACACGATGCCCGCATACGAGCGATCTTCATGAACCGCGTCAAGCAGGCGGTCAGCAAGCGACATCAGTGGCACTCCATAAGTGACGTGAAACGCGATTGAACATGTCTACCCCACAGGTCCGACATTCTGTCGAACGGGGACAAGGTCCCTGCCACCACAGCCGCCGCGTTGAGGCGCCACCTCGGCCGGACCGCGGCGCCTTGTAGACCTCCGTCTACCTTGATCTCCAACGGCGCCGGCCAGTGACCGCTTGCTGACTCCTCCATTGCGCACCGTAAACGCCTCCCGCAGACTGGTACGACCTTCGCGACGTCGAAGGCGTTGACCGCCCTTCTGGTGCTTAAGGTGGCGTCACGGCTGTGGATGGCATCACCGCTGGTGTCAACGAGCTACTCGGCCTGCTCTCCGCACTGCTGGCGGTCATCGCGGCGGCACTCGCCCTGCCCCCGTTGATCGGACGATGGCGGCGTGGCGGACGGCCGAGGCGTCAACCACCCAAGATCCTCCTGCCGTCACGCACCCAGCTCGTCGACCGCACCGACGAGGTTGCTCAGGTCCTGCAGCATCTCGACCGGGGCGAATACCTCGTCTCCATCGAGGGCAGCATTGGCGTCGGAAAGAGCGCGCTGGCCACCGAGGTGGCCCACCGGCTCGCCGAACGACGCACCGGCCGGCAGCAAGCACGGGGATACACCTCGCTCGTCTGGTTCGACGCGCACAACGGCGCGCTCGGCCTTGCCGATCTCGCTCGTACGCTCGGGCTGGCCGCCGGCGACCCGACTCTGTCCGCGGCACCAGCCGAACACAAGGCAGAGGTGCTGCGCGCGTTTCTCGCCGATCACCCTGCGGTACTGGTCATCGACAATCTCCGGCTCAGCGCGACGGACGCCCACCACCTGGTCGGCTTTCTACGGACCCTGCCGAGTGGATCCCTCGCCATCGTCAGTGCCAACACGCCGGGCCGGCTGCCGGCGCCGCGGGTGATGCTCCAGGAACTTCAACAGAAATACACAGAGGAGCTGCTGATCCGCGAGGCGACCCGGCGCGGCGTGACCGACATTCTCAACGCCGATCGAGCGACGCTGGCGCGCCTGCACGAGCTGCTGGGCGGGAACCCGCGAGCGATCGAGCTCTTCGCCCTGGCGTGTTCACACGAGGGCCGGAGTTTCTCCATGAGATTACGTCAGCTGGAAGCCGGATCCGCACAGCTGACTGACGCGTTGTTCACTGTGGTGTGGCATGACGTCAGTGCGGCCGGGCGAAGCCTGCTGAGCGTTTGCGCATTCCTCAGCGGAAGCGCGAACGCGGAGCAACTGTGCGTTGCGCTCCATCTGCCGCAGGACGAGGTTGAGGACCTCGCGGAACGCTTGTGGTCGGACGGGCTGATCTCCTCACATCAGCGGCATGACACCACCTTCTACACCTGCTCGGCGGCGCTGCGTCTGTTCGTACTCAACCACACGCCGGAAGCACAGCTCAACGAAATCGCCATCTGCCTCGCCGACCACTTCATCAGTCGGTTCGGCCAGCACTGGGAGGATGCTTCCGGCGCCGAATCCCACCTCGACGCCATCCGACTGCTGATCCGGGAGCGGCACCACAACAGAGCGTTCGAGCAGAGCTTCAGACTCTTCGAAGTCACCCTCGACATCTTCTTCACGCTAGGGCTCTTCGACGATCGGATCGACCTCGGCTGGGTGGCCTACGAGGCGGCGACGGCACGCGGGAAGGGCGAGGAACGCTCGCTCGCGTTGTCCGTGATCTCGTCGACGCATGCTATCCGGGGCGAAGAGGCAGCCGCAGCCCGTACCGCCGATCTCGGCCTCCGCATCGCCCGCGAGATCGGTTCGGTCAAGGAAATCGCACGTCAGCTCAGATGTGTCGGGTTCCAGCTCTTCCGAGCCGGGAAGGCGGTCGAGGCACTGGCTGTCGTCAAGAACGCCGGTGAGGACGCCGAGGTGATGGCCCGGTCCGCCGGCGACTTCAACAATATGATCGACATTCAGTCGCTGGTCGGGGCCGCCTACTGGCATCTGGGTCGACTCGATCAGTGTGCACAGACCGTCCGGCGGTTCCTCGACTCATGTGAAGAACTGCCCTGGGAGCGGGGCAAGGCCTACGCGATTCGTGATCTCGCCGAAGTCAGCATGATGGGTGGCGCTTTTCAGGACGCCATGCTGCTCCTCGATCAGGCACGCCGCATCGCTGTCACGTACCGCGATGTACGCCAGTTGGTGAGAGTCGACCTGACGGATGCTCGCCTACACCTATTCCAAGGTCGGATGATAAGGGCCAGGAGGTACGCACTCCGGGCTGCCGCCGACGCCCACAGCTTGTCGCTGATCGGCGAGCAGGCCGAGGCGGAGGCAGTAGCAAGGTATGCAGTCCGCGCCCTGGTCTGGCCGTGGTTGTGGGTTGTGGCGTTCCGGAAACCAAGAATCCGGTTCACCGAAATGACCGTAGGTGGCGATTGACATACACCGGGAGGGCTCAGAGCATGCCAGCTACAGCGGAGGAGTTGCGGTATCGCGTCAGTGTCGAAGATGACGAACTCGCAACGGTGGTCACGCAGCCGACAGGTAACGCGGTGAGCTGCATGGTACTGATGCTGCACGGTGGACCCGGCGGAGAGAAGGACGGACCCGAGCAGCTGTACGCGAATCTTGCTCGGCAACTCGCCGAGCTTGGCATCGCGTCGGTGCGGTTCGACTTCAGGGGCTGCGGCGAGAGCACCGGCCGCTACCGCGACATGACCATCCGTCGGCAGGTCCATGAGATGCGCGCGGTGCGGGAGTTCGTCGACGAGAGATTCCGGCCGGGCGCGTGGGTGTTGATCGGCGAGAGTTTTGGGGCCACCATCGGCCTGAGCGACCTCGATCCGGCGTACAAGGCGATTGTCATGCTGTGGCCGGCCATCTGGCTGTTGGACGGCACCTTCGAGTCCTATCTGAACCCGGAGCACCTCGAATCCGCCGAACGCGAAGGCTTCTCCGAGATCGACGGCGAGCAGATCGGCTTGGACTTCCTCCACGAACTACAGCAGGTCGTAGATGTCAGTGCGCCGCTGGTCGATCTTGCCACACCGGTGTTGTTCATTCACGGCACGGCCGACCGGGAGGTACCTTTCCAACAGAGCGTGCGAGCGGCCGAGCTCGTCGGCGGAGCGAGGAAGGTGGTTGTCATCAACGACGGCGACCATTGCCTGGAACGGCCGCACGAAAGAGAAATCGTCCACCGCGAGACGGTGACATGGATCGCGGCTCACCTCTGACAGTCGGAGCACTCTTTCTCGCACCCCAGCAGTCCTCGGCCTTTCCCGCCATCCCCGGCCAACGCGGTAGCAGGACCGGCGGGGACCTCCAGTGGCAGCTGGGTCAGCACTTCGACGTGCGCTCAATCGTGCTCAGGGCCGGGCAGTTCGGCAGTCCGACCAGCGCGCTCCGGGCAGTCAGAGCCGCAGCTCAGGATCTTGACGGCGTCGGCATGCTGCTCGTGGCGTTGGCCGGTCACGTCGCTCACTTCGAACGCACGACCGGTGACCTGGTGTCCCTCGTACTCCCGAACTCGGTGCCGGGTCGTCCCGGCAGCATGTTGCCGATGGCCGACCTGATCGCCGAGCTGCATGGCTACGACGCGACAGGAAGCGTCGTGATCTGCGCCGATCTCACCACGGCGCCGAGCGGGAGCGTACCGCTGTCGCCGATACCCGGCGTACACCTGCTCGCGTCCATCCCCGGGCCGACAGTCGCAGTCGGGCGCACCTGCCACGACGCCCTCGCCGCCGAACTCGGCGACCTGGCCGCTTCCGGCGAGCTCCGGCCGCTGAACGAGGTCCTGCACCGTGCGGCGGACCGCGCCCGGGCCAGCGGCGTAGCGGTGCACGTCAGCGCCCTTGACCGACCGATAGTTCTCAGCGCGAAGTACCCCGAGGAACAGCTGCCCGACTACGTGCGCGAGGACCTCTACTCACCCCACGCAGGGTCGCGTCTCGACGCCGTCACCGAGCTGGCCGCTCTCGCGCCCAGCAGCGCACACGCGCGGGTCTGCCTGCAGCGGGTCGCCACCCACGACAGCGCCGACGAGGTACGCAGCTATGCGGAATCCATGAGCCGCCAGGCCGAGCAGCCCACGCTGCAGGAACTACTCGACAACGGGCGGATCTCGGCCACCGGGATCAGCGACGCGCTGCACCGGCCGGCGCTGCCCGACTTCGTGCCCCACTCCGGCGGCGAGGTCGTCATCGGCCTCGATCCGCCGGACAGCAGGTTCAGTTCGTGCCGACCCCGGCATCTGCTCCGACTCCCGCCGTTCGAGCTGGCCCGCACGGTGGTGACCAACAGCCAGTACCTGGCGTTCGTCGCCGTCGCCGGTGGACCCTGCCCCGAGCACTGGGCCACCGGTGACAACCTGTGGGATGAGCCCAGCCTGCCGGTGGTGATGGTGTCCTGGCACGACGCCGTCCGTTACTGCGACTGGCTCACCCGACGGCTGCGGGCCGTCGGCCGGCTGACCGCAGACCAGCGTGTCGTGCTGCCCAGCGAAGCCGAGTGGGAGTACGCCGCCAGCAACGGGCGGGGCGATCCCTACCCGTGGGGTAGCGCCGCCGACCCTCGCGGTCGCCGGACGAACATCCGCGCCACCGGCCTCGACGTGGTCGTCGCGCCGGGCCGGTTCTCGCCCCAGGGCGACAGCGCGGCAGGGTGCCAGGACCTGATCGGCAACGTCTCGGAGTGGACCCGCAGCAGGTGGGGAACCTCGGGACGGCTACCGACCTTTCACTACCCGTACCAGGCCGACGATGGTCGGGAAGCTAACGGCCCGTTACCCGACGCGCGGTACGTCATCCGCGGCGGTGCCTACTACTACGGTAGGGAGTGCGCCAATTCCTACACTCGCAATCAGCGGCTCGCTACCCAACGACATCCGGCGACCGGATTCCGGGTCGCGGTCGTCCGGCGTACGGGATAGCCGGGCGACGGTGGGTGCCGACTCGTTCCCGGCCGAGGAACCGGTCCTGGGTCCTGGGATCTCCGAGGCCGTCGAGTGGGCGGGGCTGGTCGTCGCCGAGGCTCGCGGCATGCATCTGATCCGGCCGGACGGCAGCCGCGTCACGGATCTCATGGGTGCCGCCGGCGTCAACCTGCTCGGTCACTCGCACCCCGGCTACGTCCGGGCGATGGCAGGTCAGCTGCAACGCTGGATGATCGGCGCGCACGGCTCGGACGCCCGGCGGGACATGGGGCGGCAGCTTCAGCGTCTGTTGCCCGAACAGCTCAACCGCATCCAGCTCTACAGCAGCGGCAGCGAAGCAGTCGAGGCCGCCCTCCGGCTGGCGAAGTCCGCCACCGGACGGTACGAGATCCTGTCGTTCTGGCAGTCGTTCCATGGCCGGACCATGGGTAGCCTCGCCCACACCAGCGGTGCCCGCAACGGCCTCGGCCCGCCGGCGCCTGGAAGCATCAGCGCCCCGTACGCCGACTGCGCCCGATGTCCCCTGCGCCTGTCCTATCCCAGCTGCGACTTCGCCTGCGTCGACCTGGCACGCGACGTCCTGCGGGAGCAGTCCAGCGGCGCACTCGCCGCCGTCCTCGTCGAGCCGGTACAGGGCCGGGCCGGCAACGTGTCGCCGCCAGCGGGTTATCTGGCCCGGCTCAGGCAACTCGCCGACGAGCACGGAGCGTTGCTCATCGCCGACGAGTCGATGACTGGCATGGGTCGTACCGGCGAGGTCTTCGCCAGCGACCACCCGGACGTACGCCCGGACATCATGGTGCTCGGCAAAGGGCTCGGTAACGGTTATCCGGTGTCCGCGGTCTGCTCGTCGCTGGAACTCATGGAACGCGGACCGTTCGGCGCACCCAGCGCGAGTTCGTCGAGCTACGGCGGGTTCCCCCTGGCCTGTCGGGCCGTCGCGGTTGTCGCCGAGACCGTGCGGGAGCAGGGTCTGGCCGGTCGGGCGCGCCTGCTCGGCGAACGGCTGCTCGCTCGGCTCTCGGAGTCCCTGGTCGATCTTCCGCTGGTCGCCGAGGTGCGCGGCCGGGGCCTCGCGATCGGGATCGAGTTGGACGTCGCCGACAAGGGGCAACTGCGCCACGTCTTCCAACGGTTGCTCAGCGCCGGGGTCCTGGTCATGACCGGAGGGCGTACGCTCCGGTTGTACCCGCCGCTGACCGCTGACGAGACCGAACTGATGGCGGCTGCCGACACCCTGTCCGAAGTGCTCCGACGGCACTGGGACGGGCAATGATCAGGGTCGCGGTGGTTGGCTACGGCCGCTGCGGCGAGGCCCATGCACGCTGCTACGCCGGCATGCCGGACGCGGCTGTCGTCGCGGTCGCGGACCCGACTCCGACGAGGCGGCGGCTCGCCCGTCGCCACCACCCGCACGCGGAGGTGGTCCGGTCGTCCACTGAACTCAGCGCCGAGGTCGACCTGGCGCTGATCTGCACCCCGCCGAGCAGCCACGAGACGTACATCGAAGAGTCGCTGCTGCGCGGCGCGCATGTCTTCTGCGAAAAGCCCGTCTTCCTCGACCCGGTCAACGGCCGACGACTGATCGACCTCGCCAGCGCTCGGGCCCGGATCATCTTCCCTGGGCACAACTACCTCTTTGCGCCGGTCCTGAACGCGCTACGCGAACAGTGCTCACCAGCACGCATCGGCCGGCCGCAGCGGGTCGAGATCACCATCGACCGCACCCGGCCTGCCCCCGGCATCTCGGACTGGCGGCCTGACTGGCGCAGCGACCGTGGCGTCGCAGGTGGCGGAATCCTGGTCGACCACGGCGCACACTGCGTGTACCTCACCGAGTGGCTCTGCGACCGGCGGATCCGCCAGGTGTCGTGCCGGATCCGGTACGGCGCATCCGGCATCGATCACTGGAGCGAGTTGCGGCTACGCCTCGGCGGCGGCGCCACCGCGACGGTGACACTCGACTGGCGAGCTGCCAGCAGACGGACCGCGTACCGGGTCATCGGCGAGTACGGCACCGCCGCTGCCGTCCTCGACGACCAACCGGGTGCGGTGCCCGGCGGCCGCGTCGCCGGAGCGGTTCCGGCTCAGGGCAGGAGCGGTCACGCCCACTCGGACTGGATGCCGGAGATGGCTCGCGAGGTACTTCGCCACGTGGCCTGCGCGAGCGACGTACGGACGCTGGCCGCGCCCGCGCTGACCGTCGCGGAGGTGATCGCCGCCGCTTACGCCTCCGCCCGAGCCGGCAGCCGGTGGCATGCGGTCGACGCCCACGACCCAGAGAGGACACACCGACCAAGCTGAACGGGGTGCCGGGCCGCGTGCGATCCGCACTGACAACTTCTCGCCGTGCGGCTGGTGTACGGGTGGTTGAAGTTGCCCGGACAGGGGGACCCGCCGCTCCACAGTCCGTGGACCTCTCCGGCCCACGTCAGCGCGAGAGCCCGGCCTTCGCTAACTTTCTGATCCGATAAGTCCTGGCCACGGGTCCGGAACCCACCGATACCGTGGGAATCCGTCTCCGACAGATGAGCCGTTCTCGCAAATGTTGGCCCCGGAGTTGCACGCAGAGTTACCGACTGCCGGGCTGGGTGTGCTCTCGGGGTTGATGCCACAGGTGCATCTTGATGCACCTGTGGCATCAAGACTGTGGCGACCCTCTGCCCCGGGAGCCGTGACGAGCGGCGTACTGCCTGTCCGCGCCAGCGCTCGGCGGCGAGCGCCCGACCCGCGTCCGGTCGGCATCGACGGTTGCCAGGCTGTACCGTGGCAGAGCCGCTCTGAGTCCGCATTGGAAAGTGGGAACACGCATCATGGCCACACCGACCGTGGATGCCCCTGATCCCAGCCGACGAACACGAAAGATCCTCATACCTCTGTCCGCAGTGGTGCTTATCGCGGCGGTCACCGCCGGCACGGCGATCGCCCTGCAGATGCGGGGCCAGCCGGACGCGACCGCCACCCCCACCACGCCGTGCATCGGCCCGCCTGGACGAGCGACACCACCGGCGACAGCGACTGCCGCGCCGGACGGCAACGGGCTCGACGTGGTCGAGTCCGGCTTCACCCAACTCGGCAGCACGTCGGCACCGATCACCCGCAACGCGATGGTCAGCATCGGCGCCGTCGTCGCCAACACGAGTACGCACACCGCGCACCGCGCACTGGTGACCTTCGACATCCTCGACAGCGCCGGTGAGTCCGCCGTCCTCACCACGATCCTGGACCAGCCCCGGGAGATCCCGGTCATCCTTCCCGGCGAACGCGTCGGCGTGGGCGGCCAGTTCTGGATCCGGTCCGAGGACGGCCAGCGGGTCAAGGTCGCCCGGGTGAACGCAACTGTCTCCAGCGCGACCTGGACCGCGACCGCAGGCACACCAGATGCGACCACAGACGCCGAAGGCACCACGGCCGGCGGAATCACCACCCGGCATCTGGAGACTCGGCGGCAAGGTACGGACCAGATCGACGCTACGGTCACCTACGAGGTCCACTCACCGTACTGCCGAAAGTGGACCTCTGTCGGCACCAGCGCGGTGTTCCGCGACGAGGCCGGCACGGTTGTCGGCGGGGGCTTCGACCCCGCCGTCTCGCCGTCCGCCTGCCTGCCCGGCCGGCACCCCGGGTCGACGCTGCTGCCGAGCAGTCTGCCGCCAGCCGCAGCCGACACCCGGACCGAGGTCTACCAGCACTGCGCACCCCCTGACGACCCGCAACAGTGATCAACGGAGACGGTCTGAACATGCTGCACCACGAACGCCTCGGCAAGCTGCTTCCCACCGCCGCGATGGTCGGCGTACTGGCGATGCTGGCGGCCTGCTCACCGGGGCCGTCGACATCCGACGAGGCAGCCGAGCCGCCGGCCGGTTCGGGCGGGCAGCCCGCCGGAGCCGATCCGGTGTCGGGCCAGCATCCGCTGCTCGCCGCCGCGTTGGAGATGGACCCGCAGGTACGTGCCGTCGTCGGCCGGCTCACCGAAGCGTGTCTGCGCGATGCTGGCCTCGACCGGTTTCCCGCGCAGCTCCCGGCCGGGCTTCCCGGGCCGGCGGTCGCGCCTCCGCAGCAGTCACCGACGCTGGCCGAGGCAACAGCGAACGGGTACGGCATCCGCGCGGCTGAGACCGCCGGCCAAGCCGACGCCGAGGCCGGTGCCACCACCGAACGGTTCACCTGGCCGTCACCGGCCGAGGAGCGCCGCTACCAGGAGGCGCTGACCGGTGCAGCGGACGGCGAGACGCTCACCGACGACGCCGGCAACCCGACGCTCGGCGGCTGCGTCGGCGAGGCCAGATCCGTTGTGTACGGCGAGGTCGCCGCGCCGCCGAGCCCGGTGACGGTGATCGACGAGGCGGCCCGCGCCGGGTACGGCGCCGATCCGACGGTGACCTCGGCGACGGCCGCTTGGTCGGACTGTCTCCAGCAGGAAGGCCAGCCGCAACTGCTCGACCCGGCGGACGCCCGGCGCTTCGCCCAGTACTTCCACTACCCGGTCGGTGAGCGGCCCGGCGGCCGGGTGCCGGAGGGCGGCCCGTGGCCGGCCGAGGTGGCCCGGGAAAAGGAGATCGAGCTCGCCGTCGCGGACGCCGGGTGTGCCGACCGGACCGGCCTGCGTGAGGCGCAGCGGCTGGCGTGGGAAAAGGCGCTGGACGCTGCAGTCGACCGGCACGACGCCGAACTGTCCGGCTACCGGGACGCGATGGCCGCCGCGTTGCGGCAGGGTCAGCAGGCGCTCGCCGGTTGAGCCGTACCGGAAAGTGACGGATTGGCGACAGGAGCTAAGCAGACAGATCATCCTCACCTAGAGTCACCGCAACCTCCCTGCTCCACGTACGGAATGTGTCCATGTAGTACGTTGGGGTAACCGCGGCAGTCCATCGGCTCAAGAGTGGGGAACAGGCGCGCCATGCCCGCATCGATCCGGCCCCGGCCAACCGTGCCGGCGGCGCTCGCCGTCGTCCTGGTCGCGGCCGCCGCTGTCACCGCCGCCTGCTCACCCGACTCGGAGTCCGACCCGGCGGCCTCCTGTATCGAGGCACCCGACCGCCCGCTCACCGGCACCGCCGGCCCGTCCGCCGAGGCCCCTGACGGCGGCGGGCTGCGGGTCGTCGAATCCGGCGTGACGATCGTCCCGCCGGTGCGTCGACCCGGCTCGGCGACCGCGAGCATCGGGGTCATCGTCGAGAACACCAGCGGGTACGTCGCCTACCGCACCCGGGTCTCGTTCGACGTGCTCGACGGCACCGGCGACACCGTCGTGATCGGAGACGGCGGCGGGACGGTGCTGCTGGAGGTGCCGCTGCTGCTGCCCGGTGCCCGGTCCGGCGTCGGCACCGCCGTGTACGTCGACGAGGCGGCCGACGCCGCCGACCGGGTCGAGGTGGACACCACCCTCGGTGCCACCACCTGGGTCGAGCACCGACCGGACGAGGTCGCCGGGGTCACCACCACACACGACCGCACCACCGTCGTCGACGCGGAGTCCCACAGTGGAATCGTGTACTACCGGATGGTCTCGCCGTACTGCACCGGCCTGTTCACCCGGGGCGTCGGCACCATCTTCCGGGACGCCACCGGCCAGATCGTCGGCGGCAGCATCAGCGGCGACAAGGGTCCCCGCCGGTGTGACCCGGACCAGGAAGAGCAGATGACTTTCATCGCCGACAGCATTCCGTCGAACATCGACGACTCGCGGACCGAGAGCTACCCCTACTGCGACTTCGGCCCCGCGCCCAGATCGCCGGGGTGGTCGACGGCAGATCCCTTCAACTAACCGGCTGGCAGGGTCGGCCACTCGACGGGCAGACGGAGGATCACGTGACGAACAGCGAGCCCAACAGCGGCACCAGGTTGGGCGCGGACCTGTACGGGCTCTGGCGTGCCGGCCGGGACAATCTCCCCACCGTGGCGGCGGTCTACTCGACGGCCGGTGACGCCCTCGATGCTGCCGCCGTCGGCGTCGCCGGGGCGTTCGTCCGGTCGGGCAATCTGCCCGGCGTGCCGTACGGTCCGGCGTACCAACCGTGGACCGAACTGCACGACATCCTGGCGAAGATCTGCCACGACACGGCCGACAACATCGAGGCGACGGCGGACGCGCTCTGCGTCGCCACCGTCGAGTACGCCCGTGCCGACTACGAGGCGGCCAGTGAGTTCGCCCGGTTGTTGGAGGTCAACGGTGAGCCGAAAGCCGACATCGGATGAGCTTCGACAACCTGATGCAGCACGCGTACGAGATCCAGCAGCAGGCGACGTTGAAGGCGCTGACCGAGTCCGGGGCACGCCCGGCGGCCCCGGCCGGTAAACCGCAACCGGCACCACGGCACGGTGAGCAGGAGACCCGCCATCGGGTCGAGCAGATGTTCGGCGACATTCCGGAGCTGTTCCAGGCGTTCGCCGAGATGCCCGACCCGGCAGCGTTCGACGGTCACCGGAGCAAGCTCGACAAGTCCTTGTCGGAGCTTTCGTCTGGCTGGGTGTCGGACGACCCGGTTAGTGGGCGCACCTACCGCGCCAACCACGACCTCGACGAGATGCTCGACGCGGAGAGCCACATCGAGAGCTGGACGGGTCGGGCCGCCATGGAGTTCAAGAGCAACTTCATCTCCCCGTTCCCGTCGATCGTCTACAACCAGTTCATGGGGATCGCAGTTCTCAGGGCGGCGCTGGACGCGGAGCGGGAGATCTGGGTCCGGGCGCGCGACGACATCGACAAGATCGCCCACGACACGATCACCGCGCTGGACCGGATGGACGACTGCGGCAAGAACGAGTGGGTGATGACCTTCACCGTGGTGTCGTCGGTGGCGGCGGTGGCCGGTGTGGCGCTCGCCCCGGTCAGCTTCGGACTCTCGCTGGGTTTGACCGCTGTCGGGGCCACGTCGCAGGTGGCGGCTGCCGGGGTGCCCGACGACCCGCCGACGGTCCGGTTCCAGGGTGAGACGGCGCAGGCGGTCGTCGCGTCGATGCGCGACGCCATCCGGCTGCTGCACGGCTACATCGCCGAGCAGGAGCAGAAGATCGCCAACGCGCTCACCAGCTGCTGCCAGGCCGTGGCGCAGCAGCGGGACAGCTTCGTCGCGAAACGGCCGGCGCTGGCCGACGCGACCCAGTCAGACGTGACCGGCCCGCTGTTCATGGGCTACTCGACCTGACGGCGACCGCTCACCTCGACCGCTCAGCTCGACCATCCACAACGACTCTCCACACACCCACCTCAACGACACAGACTGGGGAACGGATCGTGGGACTGCTGGCAGATCGACTCGACAACATGCACGTGACGGCGGACGCGCCGGGCGGCGCGATCTCCGGTGAGCTGCGCGGCCGCGACCGCGTACGGGTCACCTTCGCCGCTGGCCGCTACCAGTGGCTGGACGAACGCTACGTCGAGCAGCAACTGGCCGGGCTGGGCCGGCTGTTGTGGGCGGGCAGGATGAAGGCGTACTGGTCGGCGGTCAGCGAGGCGCTCGGCACCCCGGTGTCCGGCGAGGACCCGCCGGTCGGTCCGCGCGACGTCGACTACCAGGCGGCCCGGGGCGGCATCGTCGCCGAGGGCCGGTCCGACGACGGTTCGGTGCAGATCGAGGTACGCGGGATGCGGGAATGGACGGTGCGGATCGTGCCGGGCAGCCTACGCCGGTTCCGGGAGGACGAATTCTCGGTACGCGTGCAGCAGGCCGCCACCGCGCTGATCCGCGACCAGTTTGCCCAGGTCCGTTCCTTGAAGGACACCATCTACGGTACGGCCGGATAGCCCGGCCAGGAGGGGTGTGACCGCCGTCAAGTTGCCGACATGGTTTCCGCCGGCCCTGCACGGGAACGCCAAGGATCGATACCGTGGTCAGGGGAGGCGGTCATGCCGGTTGCAGCGGGCACCAGTTCGGTGGCGGAGTCGACGGTGGGCGCGTGGGTCGCCCGGTGGATCGTCGGCGCGGCGCTCGGACAGATCGTCTTCGGCGGTACGGTGCGGCTGGTGCTGGCGGTCCTGATGGGGGCCTTGCTCGGCGGCCTCGGCGTCTGGTTGCTGATGCGGCACCGGGCCGCCCGCCACCCGGACCAGACCCGCGAGGAGCCGACCCGAGTGAAGCAGACTCCGGGGCCACGGATCCGCTATTCGCCGCTGGCACCGCCGGGCCGCCGCTGAGCCAGGCCGGCACTGAGCCAGGCCCCAACCGTCGGCACCGCCGGCCTACGCGTGCTGGGCGGCGGCTGAGGTCCGGGCGCGCGGGCGGACCTGCTCCCGGGCCTCGGGGGCCAGCCGGGGCGGCCAACTGCCGGGCACCAGGACCCCGCAGTGGTACGCCCAGGCGACCAGCGCGGTCCGGTTGGTCACCCGGGCCTGGCGCAACAGCGCGGTCACGTGGTACTCGACGCCCTTGCGGCTCAGGTGCAGGCTGGCGGCCAGCTCGGCGGTCGATGCACCGCCTGCGAGCCCTTCCAGCACCCGGGCACCGACTTCGGTCAGCTGCGGGCGGCGTACCCGGTTCTCCGGGGTGAGCAGCACCAGCACCGAGTCGGCCGGCGGCTCCGTCCCGCGTACCGCCACCGCGGTGATGTGGCTGGAGGCGAGGCGGCCGTCGGTGGTGGTCACCTCGGCCAGGCCGACGAAGTGCGGGTACGCGTCGGTCAGCAGGATGCTGAACCGGTGCCGGAACCAGGCCCGCCGGTCCGGGTGCAGCACCAACTCGAACGGGCGTCCGGCGAGCTGCGCACCCGACCAGCCGATCCACCGGGTCAGGCCGGCCGAGACGCGTACTACCCGGCCGTACCGGTCGAGCTGCAGGGCCCGGGCGTCGGGCCGGAGCCGGAGCCCACCGATCAGGTCGGGGTCGGCGCCGGCTGCCAGGCCGGGTTCCGTACGGGCAACGCTGGTGATGCTGGCAGTCTCCACAAAAGGTACGTTGCCTGGCTCGACTGCTCATTCGGCAGTCCATTTTTTGCTTGCTTCGGCCCGGTTGTTGCTTGCTTCGGCCCGGTTGTTCCCACTTCAGGCCCGGTTATCGCGCACTGTAGTCAGAAAAAGACACTCTGCACATGGCTCAATCTGTCGACGCGCACCCACCTGATGCGCCGCCATCGTGTCAGCCGAACACCGGCCGCTCCACCTGTTACTGGGCAGTACCCCGGAAATGTGCCTCGAAGAGTGTCACCGACGAGGGTGTCTCGCACGTTGGCCCCGGCGGCGGCGTGGCGCCCGGCTAATCTCGGCCGGACCAACCCGGGCCTGGAAGGTGACGATGACGACCTCGACGACGGGCGGCCGGGCCGACGCCGCTGCCACTCCCCTGGTCCGGATCGACGTGTGGTCCGACGTGATCTGCCCGTGGTGCTACATCGGCAAACGCCGGCTGCACACCGCGCTGGAGCAGTTTCCGTACGCCGACCGGGTCGAGGTGCGCTGGCGCAGCTTCCAGTTGGACCCCACACACGGTGAGCCGCTACCGGTGCCCGAGATGCTGGCCCGGCGGACCGGCGCGTCGCCGGCCCAGGTCCGGGCGATGACCCAGCGGGTCAGCGAGTTGGCCGCCGCCGAGGGCCTGACCTACGCGCTGGACCGCGCGGTCGCGGTGAACACCCTCGACGCGCACCGGTTGAACCAGTTCGCCTCGGCGCACGGGCTCGGCGGGCCGCTGCACGAGCGGCTGATGCGGGCGCACCTTGCCGAAGGCGCGGTGCTCGACGACCCGCAGACCCTGGTCCGGCTCGCCGTCGAGGTCGGCCTGGACCGGGCCGACGCCGAGCAGGTGGTCCACGGCGACGGGTACGCCGCCGAGGTCGACGCCGACGCCCGGGCCGCCCGCCGGCTGGGCGCCACCGGGGTGCCGTTCTTCGTGCTGAACGACCGGTGGGGGGTCTCCGGGGCGCAACCGGTCGAGACGTTCGCGTCCGCGCTGCGCACCGCCCACAGCGCGGCGGTGTAGTCCGGGGTACGGGTCAGGTCGCCTGTTGGCGGTCGCGGCCGTCTTCCCCGGCGGGTCGCTGGTCGCTGTCAGCTTCCGCCGCCGCCGAGGAGGGCTCGGCCGACGGCCGGTGTGACCGGTAGGTCAGCCACAGCGCGGCGATACCGGCGATCGCGGCGGCCACGCTGGCCAACTGGTCGGCCAGCGACGGGCCGATGCTGACCACGACGACGACCAGTAGCACCAGGGCGAGGGTGCCGAGGCCGGCGGTACGCAGGAACTGCCATACCGCCGGCCCGGCGTCGCGGAGCGCCAGGACGGCGAGAAGTTCGAGCACGATGATGCCCGCCATCACCAGCAGCGGGACGTGCCATGGTTCTATCTGCACGACGTACCTCTCCGGACCGTGCCGTCGCCACCGGGGTCAGGCCAGCGCGCTGGCCATGTCCGTGGTGAACTGCGGCGACAGGTCCTGGTCCTCGTAGAGAAATCGTTCGACATGGTCCTTGACCACGTCGGAGAACCGCCGGTAGCCCGGGTGCACCGGTCGGGGCAGCGAGTTCTCCACCGCCTCGCGCACTCTGACCAGATGCGGGATCGAGGCCCGCAGGTTCGGGTCGTTGTACGCGCCGATCGCGGTCGGCGCGATGCCGTGCGAGGCGAGGATCTTCTGCGCCCCTTCGCTGGTGGCGAACGAGATGAACGCCAGGGCACGGTCGACGTAGCGTGAACCGGCGACGACGGCCAGGCTCTGGCCGCCGAGGATGCCCTGACTGAGCGGGTCGACCCGGATCCGTCCGGTCGCCACGTCCCGGTTGCCGGCCAGTTGCAGCTTGCGGTACTCGACCGGCCAGCTACGCATGTACCGGATCGTGGAGTCGGCCGCGCCGAACACCTCGAGTGACTCGGGCTCGCCGCCGGACGTCAGTACCTTCCCGGCGTCGATCGCGTCCTTCAACGGCTGCAGCGCGGCCTTCCAGAGTGCGAGGTCGGTGGAGATCCGGTCGGCGGGCCGTTCGGCACCGGGCGTACCCAGTGGTTTCAGTACGGCGGGCCGCTCGGCGACGGCGTGTTCGAGGACGTTGACCACGAACGCCTCGTAGAACGCCGACACGTTGGGACGCAGTTGGCCGACGAACTGCTGTGTCCCGTCCGGGATCGTGGCGAGCAGGTCGGGCAGGCGACGGGACGGCGGCTCGGTGAAGTCGTCGTCGAGCCGGGTGAACAGCATGCCGACGTCAGTGTTGAACGGCGCGGCCCAGTACACGCCCGGTTCGTCAGGCACCCGGCTGACCTGGTCGAGGGGGGTGATGAGCTGCCGCCCACCGGTCGGCGGGATCTTCTCGATCAGGCCCTTGGTGGCGAACTCAGGCACATCGACGATGTCGAGGTTGAGCAGATCGGCCTCGCCAGCGGCGGCCTTCTCCAGCATTATCCGGCGTTCGTCGCCGGAGCCGCTGTCGATCGGGTCGACCCGCACGATGGTCTGCGGATTGGTCTCGTTCCACATGCTTACCAGCAGGTCCCGGGCGCCGGTCGGATCACCACCTGTGGACAGTCGCAGCTCGACCCGGGACTGCAGCCGGCCACCGGGGGCCGCGTAGGTGGCGACCGCCGCCAGGGTCCCGGTGGCGATCACTCCACTGAGAAATGAGCGCCGGCTGTACGGCGCCTGATCCGACATGGTCGTACACTCCCTCAGCCGCCGATCACAATGACTCCCACCATGATCGACAAACCGCGATGGTTGTGTACGTCACACTACGCGTCTGCGTCAAGGTTGTTACACGGCGAGGTCAGGGCGGCTGTGACGGATGCACGTCAGGACGGTAGCCGCATCGTCGACATGAACGTGGGCAGCAGCCACGGCCGCCGACCACCGACCGCCACCTTGCGGCCGAGCGCCGCCCGCAGCCGACCCACCCGGCCGAACAGCATCAGGTTGAACACCGCCGGGTCGTAGCGCAGCCGCACGTCCGGCCTCGGGTCGACCGGGTCCAGCAGCACCCGACCGTCGACCAGGGCCAGGGTGGTCGGGCCACCGGTACGCGGGTGGAAGGTCACCGAGATCCGCCCGGCGCGGACCGGCCGGTCGTGGTCGAGCAGCCGGCCGTAGCCGCACCGGGTGACGCCGGCCAGGAAGACGTCGACGAACAGCGCCGCCTGGTGCGGGTCGGTGTGCCAGCGTCCGCCGACCGACCGGGCGATGTCCCAGGCGTGGATGTTCATCTCGTTGAGCAGATGGGAGTAGAGGCCGGCGACCGGCAGCTGGGCGGCGCCGAGCCAGCTCACCTCGTGGTCCGGGTCGGCCGCGTCGGCGAGCCGGGTCAGCTCCGCGACGTCGGCGCGCAACCGGGCCGACAACGCCGGTACGTCGCGCTCGGTGAACCGTGCCAGCACCCGCCGGTTCATCTCGGCGACGGTGTCGACCGTCGTCGTCGCCCGCAGCTCGTTGATCTCCGGCACCGGCAGGTTCGGGACGCTGCCGGTGACCAGCGCGATGTCCATCGCGGTGATGGTGGCCAGGTGGGCCATGGTGTCGGCGAGGCTCCAGTGGGCGGTCACCGGATGGTCGGCGGGCACACCGTCCACCAGGGTGAGCAGCCGTCGTAACACGTCTGGAGCGGAGCTGGCGGCGCACCGCCACTGATCCGAGGTGACCGGCATGGCTCAATCCTGGCCGTTGCCGGTGTCGCTGACTTGTCGCGGATTGCCGTCTTGGGCGTCATCCGCGTCGAACGGCACCAAGCGGGGCAAGATCTGAGAGGACAGCAGCGTCCGGCGCACAAATGATCGGCGCATGACTATCTCCCGGAGTGCATCTCCACAGCCCCAGACCATCCCACCGGCGTCCGGCTATCCGGCCCCGGCCTCCCGGGGCCGGATCGCGCTGATCGGTGCCGCAGCCGGAGTGCTGCTCGCGGTGCTCTGGTCGTACGACTTCGTCGACCACGTGATCGGCGACAACGTCGCGAACGCGCTGCTCGGCCACGACGCCAAGGCGACCGCGATCGGCGGCACCGTCGCCGGCCTGGTGTTCGCGTTCGTGACCGGGCTGGCCGGCACCTTCACCGCCTGCAACGTGGCGATGGCCGCGTCGATCGGTCCGATGAGCCAGGCCAGCGGCGGCGCGGCGACCCGTGCCGGGCTGCG
Source organism: Micromonospora sp. Llam0 (assembly GCF_003751085.1). Taxonomy (NCBI): domain Bacteria; kingdom Bacillati; phylum Actinomycetota; class Actinomycetes; order Micromonosporales; family Micromonosporaceae; genus Micromonospora; species Micromonospora sp. Llam0. The sequence continues at coordinate 5,112,784 of NZ_RJJY01000001.1, forward strand.
CAGCCTGCTGCGGCCGATCGGCTGGCTCACCCTCGGCATGGTCGCCGTCGCCGGGGCGTACGGCTTCATCGGGGTGCTGCTCGGCGACCGGCTGCCGCAGCTGTCCACCGGCTCGGTCGGCGGACTGCCGGTACGCCTGGTCCAGTCGATGGTGGTCTTCGGGCTGATCGGGCTGGCCTTCGCCTACCTCGGGCTGGCCGCGCTCGGCGTACTGCCGGATCCGTTCGCCCGCCGGCCGGTGGCCCGGGTGGTCACCCTCGGCGCGCTGGTCGGCGGCTTCCTGATCGGCCGGCCGTACCCGCTGTTCAACAAGCTGTTCGTCTGGGCGGTGGACAGCGGCAATCCGCTGTACGGCGCTGGCGCGTTCGTCCTGCAGTCGCTGGGCAACATCGTCATTGTCTCGGCGGTGTTCGCGCTGCTCGTCATGGTCACCCGGGGCGGGCTGATCCGCTGGCTGGCCGCCGACCCGGCCCGGACCGCCGCAGTCACCGGCGGGCTGCTGATCGCGCTCGGTGTCTTCATGGTCGTCTACTGGGACGTGCGGCTGCCGGCGATGTTCGACTACGGCTGGTTCCCCACCATGCCGTACAACAGCCGCTGACCTGCCGGCGGCCGCGGTGACCGGTTGACGCGTGCGCAGGGTCAACCGCCGTATCCGTTGGCGGCCACCTGCTTTGCCCGCTCGGCGTAGATGCCCGGGTCGGCCGGCAGCACCGTACCGAGTCCGTCCACGTAGCGGTTGAACATGCAGAACGCCGCCGCGATCAGCACCGTGTCGTGGACCTCAAGGTCGGTGGCGCCGGCCGCTCGGGCGGCGTCGACCAGCGCGGCGTCGACCTGCCGGCCGGACCGTGCCACGGCGCCGGCGATCTTCAGCAGGGCGCGCAGCTTCGGCGTGATCGCGGCGCCGTCGACGTCCACCTGGACCGCCTGCACCATCGGCATTCCACCGTCGAGTTGCTCGGCGGCGAACGCCGAATGCGACGCGGAGCAGAACGAGCACTCGTTGCGCTGCGACACGTACGCGGCGATCAGCTCGCGCTCGCCCGGGCTCAGCGTCGGGTGCGGCGCGTGCAGCAGCACATCGGCGAGCGCGCCGAGCGGGACGGCGGTCTCCGGCCGGTAACGGAACAGGCCGGTGATCCCCGGGTGTTCCGTCTCGTCCAGACCAAGATCGATGTGTGCCATCCGGCGGCCTCCTGAGGCGGTCGTCCGCCGTCGGTCGGCGGCACGGTCCCAACGGGATGATGCCGCAACTTCGACCGACGAGGTTCTTCCAAAGTGCCCCGACTGTCGCCCGGCGGCCACACCATCCAATTTGGGCACACACAGCGACCAGGTGGGCACGCTGGCGGATGACGCCGGCCATCAGCCGGTGCCACGATCGCCGCATGGCTGACTTGGACAAGCTCCGACGCGCTGCGGGGGACCAGGCGACGGAAATGGTACGGCGACTCGGCACGCTGGTGGCCGCCGAGTCCCCGCCCGGTGCGGTACGGCTGCTGCACGACTGCGCCGACCTGCTCGACACCTGGGGCAGCGAGGTGCTCGGCCGACCGGCCCGCCGGATCGTCCGCGACGGGCTGCCGCATCTGCTCTGGCCGGCGGTCGATCAGCAGGTGCTGCTGCTCGGCCACTACGACACGGTCTGGCCGGCGGGCACCGTCACCGACTGGCCGTTCACCGTGTCCGGCCCGATCGCCACCGGGCCGGGGGTGTGCGACATGAAGGGCGGGATCGTGCAGCTGCTCGGTGCGCTGGCGCTGCTGCCCGACCCGTCCCGGGTCGGCCTGCTGCTGACCTGCGACGAGGAGAGCGGGTCGCCGACCTCCCGGCCGCTGATCGAGCAGCAGGCCGGCCGATCCGGGGTGGTGCTCGTCGGCGAGCCGAGCAGTGAGGACGGCGGTCTCAAGGTGGCCCGCAAGGGCGGCTCGGTCTACCGGATCACCGTCCAGGGCCGGGCCGCGCACGCCGGGGTGGAGCCGCACCGTGGAGTGAACGCGGCGGTCGAGCTGGCCCACCAGGTGCTGGCGGTACGGTCGTTGGCCGCCGACGGCACCACGGTCACGCCCACCGTGCTGCACGGCGGTGTGATGACCAACCAGGTACCGGAGTCCGCCGAATTCAGTGTCGACGTACGGGCCTGGACCCGCGATGAACTGCACCGGGTGGACCGGATGATCCGGGCGTTGCCGGCGCGGCTGGCCGACGCCACGCTCGACGTCGACGGCGGGGTCAACCGGTACCCGCTGCCCGAGTCGGTGTCGGTGCCGCTGCTCGAGGTGGCCCAGCGGGTCGGCCGGCGGATGGGGCTGCCGCCGTTGGTCGGGGTACGCGCGCCGGGCGCGTCCGACGCGAACTTCACCGGGTCGATGGGGATACCCACGCTGGACGGCCTGGGGGTGGTCGGCGGCGGGTCGCATGCCCGTAGCGAATGGGCGGACCTGTCACAGATGTCGGACAGGACGGCATTGCTGGCTGCGATGATCATCGACATTCTGGACGATCATCGGCTTAGTGCACTTTCGACGGCACGGGACCACGCGCCGACCGGTTAGGCTCCGGACGGCCGGACCGCGGCCGACGTCGAGCCAGCCGTGGAGGTCCGTGCCGCCATGAGTCCGACCAGCCGCCAGCCGGACATCGCCCCCCGGTACAACGCCCCCCGGTTCGGGGTGGAGGAGGAGTTCCTCGTCGTCGACGCGGTCACCCGGGCACCGGTGCCGCGTGCCGCCGAGGTCGTCGCCGGTGCCGCGCCCCGGCTGCCCGGTCGGGTGGCCGGGGAGATCACCCCGCTGCAGGTGGAGACCCGTACCGAGCCGTGCGTCGGGCACACCGAGTTGGCGGCGCAGCTGGCCGAGGCCCGCAAGGTCGCCGGCGGGTGCGCCCGGGAGCGCGGACTGCTGCTGGTGGCCACCGGATCGGCCGCCGTCGCCGGGCCGGTGCCACCGCCGATCACCACCGGTCCACGGCAGGACCGGGGCATCGAGATGTTCCGCGGCCTGCACGACGAATTGGCCATCTGCGCGTTGCACGTGCACGTGGAGATGCCTGACCGGGAGCGGGCGGTGCAGGTCGGCAACCATCTGCGGCCGTACCTGCCGGTGCTGCTGACCCTCACGGCGAACTCCCCGTTCTGGGACAACCGGGACTCCGGCTACGCCAGTTGGCGGGCGATGACCTGGCCGCGCTGGCCGGTGGCTGGTCCGCCGCCCCGGTTCGACTCGGCCGCCCACTACGACCGGGTGGTCGAGTCGCTGCTGGCCGTCGGTGCGTTGGTCGACCGGGGCACGATCTTCTGGGACGTCCGCCCGTCCGAGCACAGCCCGACCGTGGAGGTCCGGGTCGCCGACGCCGCGCTCACCGTCGAGGAGACCGCGCTGTACGCGGCCGTGGTCCGCGCCCTGGTGACCCGGCTGTCGACGCTGGTCGAGCAGGGCGTGCCCGCGCCCGACATGCCGAACGAGCTGCTGCGGGTGGCGTACTGGCGGGCGGCGCGCGACGGGTTGGACGGCGCCGGCCTGGACCCGGGCACCGGTCGGCTCCGGCCGGCCGCCGACCTGGTCGGTGACCTGGTCGCGGCGGTCGAGCCGCAGCTGCACGCCCAGCGCGCCCACCGGATGGTGGTCGACGGGGTGGACCGGCTGCTCGCCGACGGCACCGGTGCCCGCCGGCAGCGGCTGGCCGCCCGGCGGCCGGGTGGGTTGGCCGCCGTCGTCGACTACCTGGCCGAGTGCACCTCCAGCTGACCCGAGAGGTACGGGACAACGGCAATCCGGGGTAACCATCGCGGCCCGCGGTGGGTGATCCTGGAAGCACAGCCCGACCTGCTCTGGAGGTCCCCGTGCAGAACGTCGCGACGGTCCCGTTCCATCTCGACCGGCTCGACCCGGCCGCGATGGGTGCCACCGCCCGCCGGTTCGCCGACCAGATGGCCAGCCGCCGCTCGGTGCGGCACTTCGCGCCCGACCCGGTGCCGCTGGAGGTGATCGAGGCGGCGGTACGGGCGGCGGCCTGCTCGCCCAGCGGCGCGAACCTGCAGCCGTGGCGGTTCGTCGTGCTCACCGACCCGCAGCGCAAGCGCCGGCTGCGTCAGGCCGCCGAGGCGGAGGAGTTGGAGTTCTACACCCGGCGGGCGTCCGCCGAGTGGCTGCGGGCGGTGGCCCCGATGGGCACCGACTGGCAGAAGCCGTTCCTGGAGACCGCCCCGGTGGTCATCGTGGTGTTCGAGGTGCACCGGGGGCCCAACTCACCCAAGCCGTATTACGTCAAGGAGTCGGTCGGCATCGCCACCGGGGTGCTGATCACCGCGCTGCACCTGGCCGGGCTGGCCACCCTCACCCACACTCCCAGCCCGATGAAGTTCCTCAACGAGATCTGCGACCGCCCCGCTGAGGAACGGGCCTGCGTGGTGATACCGGTCGGCTACCCGGCGGCCGGGGTGACCGTGCCGCAGCTGACCCGCAAGCCGCTGTCCGAGGTCCTGGTCCGCCGGTAGGCGGCAGCGACGCCGGCCACCTGGTGGCCGGGATGGCAGCTTCCCTGGTGTCAGCGGTGCAGGTCGGCGGCGAAGAACCGGAGAAGCGGCTGGACGTGCCGGTCCGGTCGACGCCACTCGGCCAGCAGGTCCTCCAGCAGGTGCAGCTCCTCGACGAGTTCGCCGCCCCGGTAGCGGCGCACCACCGGGTGGATGAAGGCGCTCTCGGACGCCCGGTCGGGCTGCGGGTGACGTTCGATCGAGAAGACGTCCGGGTATTCGTCCCGCCCCCAGCGCAGCCCGAACGTGTAGTAGTGGCTCTCGCTGCCGAAGCGGCGTACCGCGTAGTCCTCAGGCAGGTCGTGGTAGTGCCGGACGTGACCGGTTGCCTGGTCGACGACCAGGGCGTCGACCAGGAACTCGAACTGGGTCCACAGCGCCGAGCTCCAGTTGACCCGGTCCAGCACCGCCCGGGTCAACGAGTCGGCGTCGGCGGAGACCTTGTCGAAGCCCAGCGGCGCAGCCTCGTACCGCTCGCGCAGCAGCGCGGTCAGGGTCCGCAGGTTGTACCGGAACCCATCGATGAACGCCGAGGACGCCTTCTTGAAGTCGCGGTCCTGGGCCACGGTGCCGGCGAAGTAGAGCCCGTCGACGTCGACCGACTGCCAGTCCGGGTCGGTGGCCGGCATCCGGCCGCTGGGGACCAGCTTCGGACTGGCGCTGGCACCGAAGATCGAGGTGTCCATGGCGAAGCCGGTGCAGCGCAGCACCGACTCGTACTCCATCACCGCGGTCTCGCCGTCGGCGTGGGTGTAGGTGAGGTGCACCTCGTAGCGGTCGCCGACCGGGCGGATCTCGTCGACCACGCAGTCCAGCACCGAGTGCAGCGTCTTGAACTGGTAGCTGTCCAGCACCGCGCCGTGATGGCCGCGTACGTCCCCGGGGTGTTTGGTGTTCCAGGCCAGCCGCATCGGCCGGGGGCTGGCCAGGTGCACCATGGAGGCGTGGCCGAGGATCGCCGAGGCGGTCTCGAACGCCGAGTTGCCCTTGCCGAGGATCAGCACCCGGTGGCCGGCGTAGTCCGCCGGGTCGGTGCTCATCGCCTCGTAGCCGACCGCGTGTTCGATGCCGGTTACGTCGGGGATGTTCGGCCGGCCCCAGCCGGTGGCCACGACCAGGCACTCGCAGCTGTAGGTCTGGTCACCGGCGGACACCACGAAGCCGTCGTCGGTTTTCTCGATCCGCTCGACGCCGACGCCGTACCGGATGGCCAGCCGGTGGTGCCGGGCGAAGTCGGCCAGGTAGCGGACCAGGTCGTCGGCGCTCGGGTAGTACTCCCGGCTGTAGTCGGAGAAGGGCAGCTCGAACGGCTCGTGCAGCAGCGAGTTCCAGTCCCAGCGGAGTCGGGTCTCCGGGTCGGCGCTGACGGTGTGCACCTTGTTCAGCGAGATCAGGCCGCGGTGTCTGGGGAACCGCCGGAAGAACTCCCCGGGAGCGTCGGATCGCTCCAGTGTGAGGTAGTCACTGCCGGTCTGCTGCAGGTAGTAGCTGAGCTGAAGCCCGGCCGGGCCGGCGCCGACGATCAGATACCGGTGGTGGGTGGTCGCGGGCGGCACGTCGGTCATGGATCTCTCCCCGGTCGGAATATCCATGACTTTTTATGATGAATGCGCATAAGTCAATCGGTCGTACGGATCATCGACGACCGTCCGAGGGGCGGTTGCGCGACCCGGTCGGCATTCCGATCTCCGTGCCAGGGTGGACGTCCCGGGGCACCCGGAAACCCGGCCATGGTGGACGGGCCGGGCACCCGGGATCGCCGCAGCGGCCGAGGTCAGGCCGCCTGGGTCGCCGGCTCGCGCCGGCCACTGACCTTCGCCGGCGGCATCGGGCCGCCCTTCGCGGTGCCGGACATCTCGTCACCGTCGACCACCACGTCGAACACCAGGTTCATCCGGATCGGCTTGGTGATCGACTGGAACCAGGACAACCGGTCGCCGGCCAGCTGCAGGTCCTGCAGGACAAGTTCCTCCTTCTCCCCACGGGAGATCCCCTGCAGCACACCGTCCTTGGTGAACAGTTCGAGCACGGTGTTCCGGGTACCCAGCGGGGTGGCCACGGCGACCTTCCAGAATCCCTCGACAGACACGACGGCTCCTTCTCTGCGCGGTGAGCCGGACAGCCGACCGCAATACGACGGTGCACGGTGTCCGGATGACGCGTCATGCGACACCTCACTCAGGCTAGCCAGCTCCCGTCGCCAAGGGTTTCGCAATATTGCCGTCTTTCCAGCCGATCGGATCGGCGACGGATTGTGACAGATCCGAGAATGCAGCGAATCACCGGAGGCAATGTGAAAGAAGCGCTGCACCGTACGGCCGTCGGACGATGATCCCGGTGGCCGACCGTGCCGCGCGGCCTCCCCATCTCCACCCACCCTCGGCATCAGGAGGATCCCCCGGCGAGCCGGGAGCCACGAGGGCTCCCGTTCACCGCACGCCATTTCCGGAAATTCATCGGATCGGCGTTGCGGCAACGACGTCCGCCCTGTCAACTCCGTCGGCCTGGACAACAGCCGATGGTTCCCGCAGTAAGGAGACCAGACCGTGCTGGGTCAACGCCTGCGCTCGATCAGCCCCGGAATAACGGCGATTTTACTTCTCGTCGTGATGTTCTTCGTCATCGACGCTCGCGTGTCGGTGGCCGGCGCTGACGAGGTTGCCCAAAAGTACCGGTTCACCGAGCTTGAGATCGACTATCCGGAAGGTTACGACCAACTACCTAAACGGAACATCCGTGAGGTCAACGAGTCGTACCACAAGATCCGGTCCTGGATCTCCTCGGTGGGCGCGAGCATCGCCGTCAACGACCTGACCGGCCACGGGGTGGCCAACAGCCTGTGCTTCGTCGACGTGCGGACCAACGAGGTGGTGGTCACCTACGCGCCGACCGCGCCGGCCGCCGACCGGTTCGAGCCGTTCCTGCTCGACCCGGCGCCGCTGCCGATCGACCACACGATGGCGCCGATGGGCTGCGTACCGGGTGACTACAACTTGGACGGCCGGATGGACATCATGGTGACCTACTGGGGCCGGGTGCCGATCCTGTTCCTGCGCAAGGCCGGCACCGAGCTGCCCGCCAACGACGCGTACCACCGGCAGGAGATCCTGCCGCAGGACTCGCCGGACGGCCGCTACCACGGTCCGAAGTGGCACACCAACGCCGCCACGGTCAACGACTTCGACGGCGACGGCAGGCCCGACGTGGTGATCGGCAACTACTTCCCCGAGTCCGACGTGCTCGACCCGGACGGCCAGGACAACGTCGAGATGAACGACTCGCTCTCCACCGCGACCAACGGCGGCGGGCTGCAGGTGCTGCGCTGGCACGCGGCGACCGCCGGCGAGACGCCGTCGGTGACGTTCGTGCCGGAGCGCGGCGCGGTCCCGTTCGCCAAGAGCACCGGCTGGACCCTGGCGCTGAGCTCCGCCGACCTGACCGGTCGCGGCCTGCCGGACATGTACGTCGCGAACGACTTCACCTTCGACGCCCTGCTGCACAACGTCTCCCGGCCCGGTCGGATCAAGTTCGAGGCGACGTACGGCGAGCGCAGCCACGGCACCCCGAAGTCGTTCCAGCTGGGCAAGGACTCGTTCAAGGGGATGGGCGTCGACTTCGGCGACCTGGACGCCAACGGCAGCTTCGACATGGTGGTCTCCAACATCACCACCGCCTGGGGGCTGGAGGAGAGCAACTTCGTCTGGGTGAACCAGGCCGGCTCCGAGGAGGAGGCCCTGCAGAGTCTCTCCGCCGGTACCGCGCCGTTCATCCAGCAGGCCCGGCCGCTCGGCATGGCCTGGAGCGGCTGGGGCTGGGACGTGAAGTTCGCCGACTTCCGCAACGACGGTGACCTGGAGGTCGTGCAGACGCTCGGCTTCGTCAAGGGCGACATCGACCGGTGGCCGTGGCTGCAGGAGATGGCGATGTCCAACGACAACCTGCTGTCCAACCCGGCGATGTGGCCGAACATGCAGCCCGGCGACGACATCGCCGGCGGCCAGCCGCTCGCCTTCTTCGCCCGCACCGACAGCGGCGAGTTCACCAACATCACCGAGCAGCTCGGCCTGGACGTGCCGATCCCGACCCGCGGTATCGCCACCGCCGACACCCGGGCGACCGGCGCGCTCGACCTGGCCGTGGCCCGGCAGTGGGCCGCCCCGGCGTTCTACACCAACGAGGCACCGGACCTCGGTGACTACCTCAACCTGCGGCTGTACCGGCCGACGCTGGACGGCACCGACGCCGACCTGCCCGGCACGCCCGCCTACGGCGCCACCGTCACGGTCACCACCGCAGACGGACGCCGGCAGGTCTCCCAGCTCGACGGCGGCAGTGGCCACGGCGGCAAGCGCAGCTTCGAGGTCCACCTCGGACTCGGCGACGCCACCGGCCCGGTCACCGTCGACCTGCGCTGGCGTGACCTCGACGGCGATCTGCACAGCACCACCCAGCAGCTGTCGGCCGGCACGCACACCCTCGTGCTGACCGACCGTGTCCAGGAGGTTCCGAACCGATGACCACGACCGCCGAACGCCAACAGACCGTCGGTACGACGACGGCCCCCGCCGGCCCACCCGCGCCGGCGGCGAAGGAACCGGACCGCCGCTACCTGGCGCTGCGCAACTTCGCCATCTCGATGACCGTGTTCAACATCCTCGGGTACACCGTCCTGGGCTTCGAGCAGCCGTGGCTGTGGCCGATCCTGGCGGTGCTGGTGGGCTACGCCACCGAGCTGGTCTTCGAGACCTTCAGCGCCCGGATGCAGCAGCGGGCACCCCGGTACGCCGGACGCGGCGGACGCGGCCTGTACGAGTTCCTGCTGCCCGCCCACATCACCGCGCTGGCCTGCAACATGCTGCTGTACGCCAACGACATGTTCCTGCCGATCGCGTTCGCAGTGATCGTCGGGGTCACCGGCAAGTACGTCTTCCAGGCCCCGGTGTACGGCCGGATGCGGCACTACATGAACCCGTCCAACCTGGGCATCACCGTGGCCCTGGTCTGCTTCGGCTCGTGGATCTCGATCGCCCCGCCGTACCAGTTCACCGAGGGTGCCAACACCTTCTTCCGGATCATGATCCCGATCATCATCGTCACCGCCGGTACGGTGATCAACGCCATGCTGACCCGCAAGGTGGCGTTGATCGTCGGCTGGCTGGGCGGCTTCGCCATCCAGGCGCTGCTGCGGCACTGGATCTGGGACGTGGCGCTGTTCTCCGCGCTCGGCGTGATGGCCGGGGTGGCGTTCGTGCTGTTCACCAACTACATGATCACCGACCCGGGGACCACCCCGGTCAAGCCGATCCACCAGTTCATGTTCGGGTCGTCGGTGGCCATGGTCTACGGCGTACTGATGCTGTTCAACGTCGTCTACACGCTGTTCTTCGCCGTCGTCGTGGTCTGCGGCGCGCGCGGCATCTACTGGTGGATGGTCCACCTGCGCAAGCGCGCCCAGCAGCAGGCGGCGGTGGCACCCGCCCCCGCGCCGGTGGCCGGCGCGGCGGCGTGAGGGAAGGTATCTGATGAGTGACCGTATCGCGGTGGTCGGGATCGCCTGCCGGTATCCCGACGCCGACTCCCCCAACCAACTGTGGGAGAACGTGCTCACCGGCCGCCGGGCCTTCCGCCGGCTGCCGGACGAGCGGATGAACCACGAGGACTACTACTCCCCCGACCCGGCCGCGCCGGACCGGTTCTACTCGGCCAAGGCGGCGGTGCTGGAGGGGTTCGAGTTCGACCGGGTCAAGTACCGGATCGCCGGCAGCACCTTCCGGTCCACCGACATGACCCACTGGCTGGCCCTGGACACCGTCGCCCGGGCCCTGGCCGACGCCGGCTTCGCCGACGGTGAAGGGCTGCCGGCGGCCAGCACCGGCGTGGTCATCGGCAACACCCTGACCGGTGAGTTCAGCCGGGCGAACCTGCTGCGGCTGCGCTGGCCGTACGTCCGGCGCACGGTCGGCGCGGCCCTGCGCGAGCAGGGCTGGGACGACCCCGCGGTGACCGCCTTCCTGGACGATCTGGAGCCGCGCTACAAGGCGCCGTTCCCGCCGATCGACGAGGACACCCTCGCCGGTGGGCTGGCCAACACCATCGCCGGGCGGATCTGCAACCACTTCGACTTCAAGGGCGGCGGGTACACCGTGGACGGTGCCTGCTCGTCGTCGCTGCTGTCGGTCGCCACCGCCTGCAACGCGCTGAGCAACGGCGAACTGGACGCGGCGGTCGCCGGCGGGGTGGACCTGAGCATCGACCCGTTCGAGGTGATCGGCTTCGCCAAGACCGGCGCGCTGGCCACCGCCGAGATGCGGGTGTACGACCGCAACTCCAACGGCTTCTGGCCCGGTGAGGGCTGCGGCATGCTGGTGCTGATGCGCGACGAGGACGCCGTCGCCCGGGGTCTGCGTCGGCACGCGGTCATCGCCGGCTGGGGCTACTCCTCCGACGGCAAGGGCGGCATCACCCGGCCGGAGGCCAGCGGTCACCGGCTGGCCATCCGGCGGGCGTACCAGCGGGCCGGTTTCGGCATCGACTCGGTCGCCTACCTGGAGGGGCACGGCACCGGGACGGCGGTCGGCGACGCCACCGAGCTGCGCGCGTTCACCGAGGCCCGCCGGGAGGCGGCGCCGGAGGCCGAGCCGGCCGCGATCAGTACGGTCAAGGGCAACTTCGGCCACACCAAGGCCGCCGCCGGGGTCGCCGGTCTGCTCAAGGCGATCCTGGCGGTCCGCCAGCAGGTGATCCCGCCGGCCACCGGACACGTCGAGACCCACCCGGAACTGGACGTCGAGCAGCCCGCGCTGCGGGTACCGGACAGCGCCCAGCTGTGGCCGGCGGACAAGCCGATCCGGGCCGCGGTCTCGTCGATGGGCTTCGGCGGGATCAACGCCCACGTGGTGGTGGAGACCGCCGAAACCAGCCGGCGGACCCGGGTCGGCACCGCGACGACGGCACTGGTCCGGTCCCGGCAGGACACCGAACTGCTGCTGTTCGACGCCCGGACCCCACAGGAACTCGGCGAACGGCTCGCCGGGCTGGCCCCGTGGGTGGCCCGGCTGTCCTACGCCGAACTCGGCGACCTGGCCGCCGCGCTGGCCGGGCAGCTGGCCGGCCAGCCGGTCCGGGCCGCGGTGGTCGCCGGCTCCCCGGAACAGGCCGCCGGCCGGCTCAGCCGGCTGGCCGAGGCGGTCGCCGCCGGTGAGCGTACGGTGGTCGACGCCACCGACGGCGTGTTCCTCGGCGCCGCCGGCGGCAACCCGCGCATCGGGTACCTGTTCCCCGGGCAGGGTGCCGGCCGGCGGGCCGACGGTGGCGCGCTGCGTCGCCGGTTCGCCGAGGTCGACACGCTGTACCGGACGTACCAGCCGCCGGCCGGCACCGACCTGGTAGCCACGGCGGTCGCCCAGCCACGGATCGTCACCGGATCGGCCGCCGGTCTGCGGGTGCTGTCCATGATGGGCATCGAGGCCACCGGCGCCGCCGGGCACAGCCTCGGTGAGCTGACCGCGCTGCACTGGGCCGGGGCGATGGACGAGCCGACGCTGCTGGCCACGGCCGCCGCCCGGGGCCGGATCATGGCCGACGCCAGCGCCGGTGACGGCACGATGGCCAGCATCTCGGCCGCACCCGAGGTGGTGCAGCCGCTGCTGGCCGGCACGGCGGCGGTGATCGCCGGCTACAACAGTCCGCAGCAGACCGTGGTCTCCGGCCCGGTCGCCGCGGTCGAGGAGGTCGGTGCCCGGGCCGAACGGCAGGGCCTGTTCTGGACCCGGATCGCCGTGTCGCACGCCTTCCACTCCGAGGCGGTCGCCCCGGCGGCGGTGGCGTTCGGCGAGCACCTGGCCGACCAGTCGTTCACCCCGCTGGCCAGGTCGATGGTCTCCACCGTCACCGGTGAGCCGCTGCCGGCCGACACCGACGTCGTCGACCTGCTGCGCCGGCAGGTGCTCGACCCGGTGCGGTTCACCCAGGCGGTGAGCCGGCTGGCGCAGAGCAGTGACCTGCTGCTGGAGGTCGGCCCGGGTCGGATCCTGCGGGGCCTGGCCGGTGAGATCGCCCCGGACGTACCGACGATCTCGCTGGAGACCGACAGCCTGTCGCTGTCCGGGCTGCTCAACGCCGTCGGGGCGGCGTACGCGCTGGGCGCTTCGATCGACCATGATGCGTTGTTTCAGGGCCGGTTCACCCGGCCGCTGGAACCCGGTCGGCCGCTGCGCTTCCTCGCCAGCCCGGCCGAGTCGGCCCCGGCCGGCGACTTCGCCGTCGCCCGGCAGGCCGGAGCCCAGCCGACCGATCACGCCCCGGGATCCGCGAACGGCTCCCGGGACCAAGCGACGGGGCGCTCCGGTGCGGACAGTCTCGAGGTGCTCCGTCGGCTCGCCGCCGAACGGGCCGAGCTGCCGCTGGAGGCGGTACGCCCGGACAGCCGGCCCCTCGACGAGCTGCATCTGAGCTCGATCACCGTAGGCCAGATCGTCAACCAGGCGGCCCGCGAGCTCGACGTTCCGGCGCCGACGCTGACGTCCAGCTACGCCACCGCGACGGTGGCCGAGATCGCGCAGATCCTCGACGACGCCGCCGGTGCCGCACCGGCCGGCGACGACGCGGAGCCGGTCGTCGCCGGGGTGGCCCCCTGGGTCCGGGCGTTCGCCGTGGACCTGGTGCCGACCGGGGTCGCCCCGTCCGCCGGGTCGGGTGTCGACGGTGACTGGCAGGTCTTCACCGCCGGCCACAACCCGCTCGCCGAGCCGCTGGCGGCGGCGCTACGGACGGCCGGAGTGGGCGACGGGGTGCTGCTCAGTCTGCCCCGCGACGGTCAGCCGGAGCATGTCCCGGTGCTGCTGCGGGCCGCCCGCGCGGCGCTGTCCGCCGGCGGGCCGGTCCGGTTCGTCGCGGTCGGTGACCGGCGGTCCGCCGCCGGTCTGGCCAAGACGCTGCACCAGGAGCATCCGGAAGTCGACACCACGGTGGTGCTGCTGCCGTTGCCGGAGCACCCGACAGACGGGGCCGATCCGGCGGACCGCGACGAGGTGGTGCGCCGGCTCGTCGCCGACGTCGGTGCCACGACCGGGTTCAGCGAGGTGCACTACGACGCCGCCGGTGAGCGGTACGAACCGGTGCTGCGGCCGATCCAGCTGCCGCCCAACGGCGGTGCCGGGATCGGCCCGGACGACGTGCTGCTGGTCACCGGCGGCGGCAAGGGCATCACCGCCGAGTGCGCCTTGGCGCTGGGCCGGGACACCGGCACCGCCGTCGGTCTGCTCGGCCGCTCCGACCCGGCCGACGACGCCGAACTGGCCGCCAACCTGGACCGGTTGCGGGCCGCTGGTGTCCGGTTCCACTACGCCCGGGCGGACATCACCGCGGTGGACCAGGTCAAGGCGGCGGTGAACGCCGTCGAGCAGGCGCTCGGCCAGGTCACCGGGGTGCTGCACGGCGCCGGACGCAACGAACCGACGCCGTTGGCCGCACTCGACGAGGCCGCTTTCCGCCGTACCCTGGCTCCGAAGATCGACGGCCTGGACGCGGTGCTCGCCGCGACCGACCCGCAGGCGCTGCGGCTGCTGATCACCTTCGGCAGCATCATCGGCCGGGCCGGTCTGCGCGGCGAGGCGCACTACGCCACCGCCAACGACTGGATGACCGACCTGACCCGCAAGGTCGGCGAGGACCACCCGCACATCCGCTGCCTCGCCCTGGAATGGTCGGTGTGGTCGGGCGCCGGCATGGGTGAACGGCTCGGGGTGCTGGAGTCGCTGACCCGCGACGGCATCTCCCCGATCCCGGTCGAGGACGGCATCGCCATCCTCAAGGAGGTGCTGGCCAGCCCGTCCGCGCCGCAGGCGATGGTGGTGATGAGCCGCTCCGACGGGCTGCCGACGGTCACCATGGAGCGGCGGGAGCTGCCGCTGCTGCGCTTCGTCGACCGGCCGCAGGTGCACTACCCGGGCGTCGAGCTCGTCGTCGACGCCGACCTGACCGCCGACGACGACCTCTACCTGCCGGACCACCTGCTCGACGGGGACCTGCTGCTGCCGGCGGTGCTCGGCATGGAGGCGATGGCCCAGGCGGCGCGGGCGCTGACCGGGCGGATCGAGACGCCGGTGCTGGAGAACGTCGAACTGCTCCGGCCGATCGTGGTGCCGCCGGACGGCAGCAACACCATCCGGATCGCGGTGCTCGCCGCGCCGGACGGTGCCGTCGACGCGGTGGTCCGCAGCAGCGACACCGGGTTCGCGGCCGACCACTTCCGGGCCCGGCTGCGCTACGACCTGCCGGCCCGTCCCGAGGTACGGCCAGCGACCGCCGCCACCGAGCTGCTGCCCATCGACCCGGCCAACGAGCTGTACGGGCCGGTGCTGTTCCAGGGGTCGCGGTTCCAGCGGCTGCAGGGCTACCTGGATCTGGCCGCCACCAACTGCGTGGCGCGGGTGTCGAACCGGTCGGTGGCGCCGTGGTTCGCCCGGTTCCGGCCGGGTGAGCTGGTGCTCGGCGACCCCGGCACCCGGGACACGGTGATGCACGCCCTGCAGTGCTGCGTACCGGACGCCACGCTGCTGCCGGGGGCGATCGAACGGCTGCACCTGGCCGACGCGAAGGTCGCCGCCACCCTGGACACCGTCACCATCCACGCGCTGGAACGGTCCCGGGAGGGCGACACCTACCTGTACGACGTGGACGTCTGTGACCCGGACGGCAACCTCGTCGAACGGTGGGTGGGGCTGCGGCTGCACGCCGTACGCAAACTGGACGGTTCCGGTCCGTGGCTGCCGGCGCTGGTCGGGCCCTACCTGGAGCGGCGGGTCGGTGCGTTCCTGCCGACCGAACTGCGGGTGGTGGTCCGCCCGGACGACCCACAGGCGACCGAGGTGGCCGACCGGCGCGAGCAGACCCGCAAGGCGGTCAGCTGGGCGCTGGGCGGCGACACGCAGGTGCGCTACCGGCCGGACGGCAAACCGGAGGTCACCGGCGGCCCGCAGATCTCGGCTTCGCACGGTGCCGGGGTGACCGTGGCGGTCACCGGCCCGGCGGCGGTCGGCTGCGACGTCGAGGTGGCCGCCGGCCGTTCCGACGAGGAGTGGGCCGACCTGCTCGGGGCGGAGAACCTGGCGCTGGCCGCGCTGGTCGCCCGGGAACAGGGCGAGGAGTTGTCGGTGTCGGCGACCCGGGTGTGGGGCGCGATCGAGTGCCTACGCAAGAACGGCCACGCGCGGGTCGACCTGGCCGCCGAGCCGAACGCACCGGCCGGTTGGGTGGCGCTGCGGTCCGGGACCACCCGGATCGCCACCTTCGCCACCGCGCTGCAGGGGATCGACGACCCGGTGGTCTTCGCGATGTCCGCCGACGGAGGCAGGTGAGTCATGGAGTCCTACTACGAGTACCGGCACCTGGTGGGTTTCGAGGAGACCAACCTGGTGGGCAACGTCTACTACGTCAACTATCTGCGCTGGCAGGGCCGGTGCCGGGAGATGTTCCTGCGGGACCGCGCGCCGGAGGTGCTGGCCGACATCCGGGACGATCTCAAGCTGTTCACCCTCAAGTGCGAGTGTGAGTTCTTCGCCGAGATCAGCGCCTTCGACGAGTTGTCGATCCGGATGCGGTTGGAGGACCTGACCCAGACCCAGATCGGCTTCGCGTTCGACTACGTCCGGCTGCGGGACGGCTTCGAGGAGCTGGTCGCCCGCGGCCGGCAGCGGATCGCGTGCATGCGCGGGCCGAACACCGACACCCGCCCGGCCCGGGTGCCGGACCCGTTGCGGATCGCGCTGTCGCACTACGCCGTCAGCGGCGGCAACGGCAACGGGCAGCGCCGGGTGCTCGAAGACGTCAGGGAGGGCTGACCGTGGCTACCGACAAGCAGACCGCGCCGGGCACCGCGCCGGCCGGATCCAACGGTACGGGCAGGGGCGACCACGCCGAGCTACGGACCGTCATGGGCATGTTCGCCACCGGCGTCACCCTGGTGACGTCCGGGACCGACCTGCCGCACGGGATGACCGCGAACGCGTTCACCTCGGTGTCGCTGGACCCGGCGTTGGTGCTGGTGTGCGTCAAGCGCACCGCGGTCCTGCACGCGACGGTCCTGGCCCAGGGCACCTTCGCGGTGTCGATCCTGGGCTCCGACCAGGAAGGGTTGGCCCGCTACTTCGCCAGCTCGTCCCGGCCGCGGGACGAACGGGAGTTCGAGACGGTCGACCACTGGGCGGGGCGGCACACCGGCGCCCCGATCATCTCCGGCAGCCTGGCCTGGGTGGAGTGCAAGCTGGCCGCCGTCTACGACGGTGGCGACCACTCCATCTTCCTCGGCTCGGTGCTGGGCACCGGCCGCGGCGACAGCCGCGACGCGTTGTTGTTCCATGGTGGCCGTTTCGTCGAGGTCGCCGACCGAGGCTGACCCGACCCGCCACCCGACCGGGCGGTCCCGCGCGCAGCGGGGCCGCCCGGTCCCTTTCACCGCATCATGCGGTCCATGTCAGACAGCCGGTGCCCCGTCGCCGGCCGGACATGACACAGCCGGCGCTCGCGGGTGCGAGCGCCGGCTGCGGCGGGTGGGCGGGTCGGTCAGGCCTCGTGGACCCGCATCGGCAGGCCGCCCCGGACCCGCAGCGTCAGCATCGGCTCGGGGACCAGGCGGTAGCCGGGCTGCACCGACAACCGCATCCGGCGCGCCACGCAGGCAATCACGAACACCGCCTCCATCAGCCCCAGGTTGTTGCCGACGCAGAAGCGGGGGCCGGCGCCGAACGGAATGTACGCGTACCGGGGCCGGTCGGTGCCGCGGTCGGGATCGAACCGGTCCGGGTCGAACCGGTCCGGATGCGGCCAGAATTCCGGATGCCGGTGCAGGGTGTACGGGCAGAGCACCAGGTCCGCGCCGGCCGGCACGTGGTAGCCGCCGACGACGTCGTCGCCCTGGGCGATCCGGGGCAGCAGCCAGACCGGCGGGTAGAGCCGCATCACCTCGTCGACGACCATCGCGGTGTACCGCAGCCCGTGCAGGTCCTCGTAGACCGGCGTCCGGTCGCCGAGCACCTCGACCGCCTCGGCGTGCACCCGCTCCCAGACGTCGTGGTGCCGGTCGAGCAGATGGAACGCCCAGGTCAGCGTGCTGGCGGTGGTCTCGTGGCCGGCCAGCAGCAGGGTCACCAGCTCGTCGCGCATCCGCTGCCGGGCGACCCGCGGGTCGGCCTCCTCGCTGGTCGATCCGATCAACCGGGACACCACGTCGTCGCGTTCGGCGATCCCGCCGGCCGCCCGTCGCCGGGCGACCAGCTGGTCGACGACGTCCTGCAGCTCGGCGCGGGCCTGACGGAACCGCCGCTGCCGGCGCAGCGGCACCCAGGTCGGCACCGCGCCCAGCGACATCATCTCGAAGATGGCCTGGTCCTGAACGGCTTCGAACGCGTCGCCGATGCCACCGAACTCACTCAGGTCGGTGTCGAGCAGCGTCCGCCCCAGCACCCCGAGGGTCAGGTCGGTCATCTCGTGCCGGATGTCGACCGGTTCGTCGCGGCCGACCATGGTGTGCAGCCGGTCGGCCAGCCCGACCGCCTCCTCGGCGATCGCGCCGGCCTGCCGGGCGATGCGCCGGGCCTGGAACACCGGCTGGATCGTCTTGCGCTGCTTGCGCCACAGCTCGCCCTCACTGGTCAGCAGGCCGTCGCCGAGGGTACGGCGAGCGTGGACCAGCCCGATCCCCTTGTGGTAGTTGCCCGGGTTCTCGGCGAGCACGTGCTTGGCGTGGTCGGGGTGATTGAAGAAGTACAGCGTCTTCGGCCCCAGCGGCAGCCGGACGGCGTCGCCGTAGCGGGCCGACACCGACCGCATCACGTCCAGCCGGTTGCGGGCCATCCGGGCCAGCAGCCTCGGCGCCGACCAGGGCGACGGCCCGGGCGGACGCAGCCGGCTGGGCCGGTCGGCGAGCGCGGTCACGACTGCGCCCCGACGTCGGCGCGGAACCGCGCGGCGACGGCACATCGCCACACCTCGTACGCCGGCAGGTCGGACTCCGCCGTGACGGACGGAATCTCCTCGTCGGTGATCCGGGCCGCCTCGACCGCGCTGGTGCGGCAGAACACCTCGGTGGCCAGCTCGGTGTGCGGCGTCAGCAGCCCGGCTCGGATCCGGGCCTGGGCGGCGAACGCGCTGGCCTGAGCGACGAACGGGGCGTGGTCGCCGGAACGGCGCAGGAAGAGGGCGAGTTCCTCCTCGGTGGCACCACCGGCGTACGTCGCGGCCAGCCCGGCACCGCTGTACAGGTCCTGGTGCCGGGTGACCGGGAAGGCGTCGATCAGGTCGGCGGCGAGCCCCGGGTCGGAGCCGGCGACGAACCAGATGGCCCGGCCGATGCCCTGGTCGACGACGCGGTCGGCGTACCACGCCGGGCCTTCCGGCGGCCAGGGGAAGCCGCGTACCGGCCGCCGGTCGACGACGTACTCAGGGGTGTGGAAGTACGCCTGATGGAAGCCGTATCCGTCGAGCACCAGCCAGCGCAGCAGCGGGTCGGCGGCGGCCGCGCTGGCCCGGCCCCAGAGGAACCGGGGCAGCCGGGCCATCGCCCAGCCGATGCCGACGTACGCCATGTAGACGTGCCGGTCACCGGTCCCGGCGAGGAACTCGGCGCTGCGGCGGGGTGTCCCCGGGGTGATCGCGTCGACAAGCGCGAAGCCCATCGCCGCGCCCTCGTAGGCGAACCCCTGGAAGCGGGTCGGTAGCGGAGCGAGGTCGGTGTCGACGTCGGTGACCCGACGGGCGCCGGCGGCCGACGACAGCCCGGCGAGGAACGCGGCACCGACGGATTCCAGGACCTCAACCGCTTCCGGCCCTTTGTTGTGGAAGCCTCGAACAGATACCCGGGTCTGCGAAATGTCAGGGGTCAGGACTCGGCGCCTGAGCCCTCGGATGATTCCGGTCACCTATCGCTCCCATTCATCCAGATCAGACAAGCATCATCATTGATCGTCCCGTGGCGACAGTCTGATCGCCACTTCCCGATTGCCCTGCGACCTGCGGCTGAGCTGCCTCAACAACAGCACTTTGAGAGAAGACCACCATCGCTCTCCGGGGCACGATCGGACCGGACCGACACCTACTTAATTGCTGGGCTACACACCGCAGGACGACCTGTGCGGGCACCCTACGCCCGTACGGGAAATTTGTTTGCTCAGGCTCCGGCTGGTCGACGCACGATACCCGACCCGAGGCGCATGAGTGGATTCCAGAATGGAGGAGACCGATGTTGGTCCTGGTCACCGGCGGCACCGGATTCGTCGGCGCGCACACGGTCGCGGCGACGGTCGCCGCCGGCCACCGGGTCCGGGTGCTGGCCCGCGACGCCGCCGGGGTGGCCCGGGCGGTGGCACCGCTGGGAGTGCCCGACACGGCGGTCGAGGTGGTGGTCGGTGACGTCACCGACCCGGCAGCGGCCGACCGGGCGGTCCGGGGCACCGACGCGGTGGTGCACGCCGCCTCGGTCTACTCGTTCGACAGCCGGCACCACGCCGCGACCCGCCGGACCAACGTACGCGGCACCGAGCTGGTCCTGGCGGCGGCGCGTGACCTGGGGGTGGCCCGCACGGTGTACGTCTCCACGGTGGGCGCGTTGCTGCCGGCGGCCGGCTCGACGGTCGGTCCGCGTTCGCCGGTCGGCACCGCAAGCGAGCCCTACCTGGCCAGCAAGGCGGCGGCGGAACGGGTCGCCCGCCGCCACCAGGAACAGGGCGCGCCGGTGGTGATCAGTTACCCGCCGGCGCTGCTCGGCCCGGACGATCCGAAGGTCGGTGACCAGACCGCCCGGCTGCGGTACGTGCTGCGCGGCATGATGCCGGTCTGGCCGACCGGTGGCTTCCCGCTCGGCGACGTCCGCGACACCGCCGCCTTGCACGCGGCGCTGCTCACCGCGCCGAGCGACGGCCTGGACCGCTACTTCGGACCGGGACGCTACGTCAGCACCCGCGACTATGTGGCCACCGTCCGCGCGGTGACCGGGCGGCGGCTGCCCACGCTGTTCCTGCCGGCCCGGGCGATGCTGCCGTTCGCCCGACTCACCGACCTGGTGCAGCGGGTCTGGCCGTGGCACATCCCGGCCGAGTACGGCGCCTGCTACGTCTGTGCCTGCGCGGCGCAGCCACCGCAGGACGCACCGCCGCTGGGGCCGACCGCTCGACCGTTCGACCGGACGGTCGCCGAAACGGTGCGCTGGCTGCACCGGACCGGGCGGCTCTCCGACGAGCAGGCCGGACGCCTGTCGACCGACCCGGCCGGACAGCCATCGGCCGACCGACAGTGATCCGCCGTGGTGACACGGCCGTACCAGGGAGGCATGCATGTCCGACAGCGAGTCCGTCCGTGCCGAGCCAGGCACCTCAGGCGCCGGGTCGGCCCACAATGGGTCGACAGCGGCTGGGTCGACCTACAACGAGCCGGCCCACAACGAGCCGGCCCGGCCGGGGCCGGCAATGGCCGGGTACCGGCAGGTCCGCCGCAACATGACCGATCTGCTCGTCTCCGGTCCACCGGACCTGGCCGCGGCCGTGCCCGGCTGCCCGGACTGGAACGTCGGGCAGTTGGCCAGCCACCTGGTCCAGGTCTGCGCCATGGTGCACGACCGGATCATCTCGGGTGAGGCGGCCGCGGAAGGCGCCGGCGGCGGACCGCCACCAGCCGGAATCCAGTTCTCGCTGCTACCTGCGGACCGCGCGACCGCGCCGCTGCCGGCCGGCGGGATCGGTGAGCTCCTCGACGACTGGGCGCGCCTGAGCGGGCCGGTCGAACAGTTCCTCAGCGAAGCGTTCTCCATCCGGCGGGGCATTCTCGTGATGGACGCGTTCACCCATGAGCTGGATCTACGCCAAGCGCTCGGGGTGGCACCGCCGACGCCGGAGCACCCGGCGTTGCCGGTGGCGATGGGCATCCTGGCGAAGGGGCTGTCCCTGTCGACCCGTGGTCACGCTCTGCCGGCGCTGCGGGTCGAATCCGAACTCGGCCAGTGGCTGGTCGGGGAGGGCGAACCCGCGGCCACCGTCGCCGGCTCCTGGTACGACATCTATCAAGCGATGTCCGGCCGGCTGACCGAGGACCGCATCCGAGGGTTGCGCTGGAGCATCGACCCGGCGCCGTGGATTCCGGCGTTCACCTGGGGGCCGTTCGTCGTTCCCGCTCGGTGACCTTGCGAAAAGCCGTTGCGGTCGCCCGGCCGGTAGCGTGAGCTACCGGCCGGGCGACCGCAACGGCTTTTCCGGTCACGACCTGATCGCGCCGACCACCCGGGTCCGCCCGGCGACGCGCCGCTCGTCGCGGCTGCGGGACCGACGGCTCCGACCGCCGGCCGCGTGTCCGTCGAGTTCGGGCAGTGCGATGAGGATGGGAAGGTCGAAGACCCCGGTGGCGTGCAACTCCAGGTCCACGGCGAGGTCGGTGCCGGCTGTCACCGAGAGTGTCTCGTGCGCGCCGACCGCCAGCGGACGACGGGTCGACGGGCGGGCGGTGATGTCGTCCAACGCGATCGCGGCGGCCCGCAGGTACCAGTCGCCCTCCGGCACGTCGGTGAGCAGGTAGTCGCCGGACGCTTCGAGAATGTCACAGGCTGCGGGCAGTCCCTGCACGATCGGGCTGTCGAACACTCCGACGTAGACCTTGACCGGGACGTCGATCGGCGGCAGCACGACCTTTCCGCTGATCGTGGCCGACCGCCGGCTGCCGGCCGGCCGGGGCTGGGACAGTTGCGGGATGCCGTGCTCGGAGAGCCACCGGTAGCGTGCCGGCGAGATGCCGACGCTGCGGGTGAACCGGCTGATGAAGGTACCCAGGCTGTTGTAGCCGACCGCGTAGGCGATGTCGGTGACGCTCATGTCGGTCTCCAGCAGCAGATGTTTTGCCTTGTAGAGCCGGATCGCTGTCAGGAAACGGCCAGGCGACGTGCCCGTCTTGGACCGAAACAATCTGGAAAAGTAGAAACGACTCAGAAAGGCGGAATCGGCCATAGCGTCGAGTGAGAGCGGCTCATGGTAGCGGTCCCACATGATGGCAATAGCCCGTTCGACGGCGTTAGGCACTGCGGATCAACTCCATTCGGCTGTCGGCGACGAAGTCGCCTCTCGAACAGTGCGCTCGCGCGCTGGTCACCCACTACAGGTTCCCGGGAGCATCGACGTCGACCCATTAACCCAGCTCAGAGGCATCGCAGGGTCGCCACCACCCTGGCTGGAAGCGACCGAGACGATACACTGAGAGTAGTCGCCGACGCGCCCACACTGCCGCGCGCCGACCAACAGGAGGCGGGCAAAGTGTCAGACAACGCTCCACCATCTAGGCCCTGACCGGTCTGGATGACTTAGGACTCTACCATAAATCGAGAACAATAAGTGCCGCTAAATTTCGACTTTCTTGCTCTCTCAATGGCGAGCATCGAGCACCATCCGTAGCGAATACCCCGCAATACTCAGCGATGCCCTTCTGTCCGAACGGAAGTCACCTACCCACCCATCGGGAGCAAACTGCCCACCCGGCGGGCCGCCGCCATCGCCGCCCAGGAGGAGAGTTCGAGCAGCGTACGGTCGTCGGTGCCGACCTGCCGACAGCGCTCGATGACACCGGGATCCACCTGGTACGAGGCGAAGGCGACCAACAGCGCCAACCGGGCCACCGGGCGCTGATCGGCGGGCAACGGCGCGATCAGCTCCTCGACCCAGACCCGGCTGATCCCGCGTGGCCCGCCACGCCACTGGGCGAGGTTGTCCGACACCAGTGACCGGATGTCCGCCGGCAACGCGCGAGCACCGGCGTCGTCGATCGCGGCGCAGGCTCGCGCGTACGCCTGGGCGACGGTCTCGTTGCCGGCCGCCCAGGACAGGTCGGCGGGCAGGTCGGCGGCGGGTAGCAGGCCGAGCGCGGCGCCGGGCAGGTGCACCTGTCGTGCGGCGGCGGCCATCTGACGACCGAGCACCCACAACACCGGCGGCAGCGCGACCTCCGGCACCACAGGCGGCAGCGGTACGTCACGAAGGAACACGTTGACCATCCGGTTGAGATAGTGCAACAGCACCGCCACACCGGCCAGGTCGGCGAACTGTTCGGGCGGGAACCGCGAATCGACCGGTTTGCCCGGCTGATCCACCGACATCACCCACTCGACGACGCCGTCCAGCTCTGGAGCGCTCCGGTCGTGCCGGCCCGGACCGAGCACGGTGAACGCACTGTTGTGGATCATCGCGCAATACGGGCAGGCGTTGCCGGCGGACACCGCAGAGGCCACCGCCTCCTTGGCCGCCCGGGACGCCAGCCCGGGCACGATCAACGACTCACGCAGCAACACCCACGCTGCGGCGAGCATCTCGGGCGCCGCGGAGTGCAGGGCGACCGGGGGCGCCAGCACCCCGAAGTCGTCCTCCATCTGTCGGTACACCTGAGACACGAGACCAATCGCTCTCCCTCGCCGCACCGCGGAGACGTAGCGAATCTGAGTCAGCCCCAGGCCGCTCAGCACCGGACGCAACAGACTTCCCGGCATCATGACCTCATCCGTTCCTATTGATTGGTGACAGGCTATCGGCTGATACTGCCACATAGCCAGAGCTATCGGAGATCACCCCCCTCCTTTCACCCGTCTTCAAAATGGTGACCCGAGTAGGCAATCTGGGAGAGCATGACCCCCTGCCGCGCATGCCATCATGAGGCGACCAAAATGCCTGTCGACCGTTGCCCACAGGTGCCGCCTGCCGCGCCCTGGTTCACCGTCGCGGCTGGCACGGCAGGTGTCGTCCCCGGTTCGGGTCTGATGCGGAGAGTTGACGCACGGGCAGACCCGGCACCCGCTCACCCACTGAGGAGAACACTCAATGGAAACGACGACAAAGCAGCCGGGAATCCGGGTCCCGCTGATTGACGAGGAGCACGCCGAAGGCCGCACCGCCGAACTCTACGAGCAGATCAAGGCGGTCACCGGGCTGCCGTTCGTGCCGGACATGTTCCGGCTCACCTCGACCAATCCCCGGCTGCTCGAGGTGGTCGTCGCGGGCTACGGGGGCATCTTCAAGGGCGACACCCTGCCCCGCGACCTCAAGGAGCTGATCTCGGCCTGGACCTCCAAGCTGAACGGCTGCCCGTACTGCGTGGGCACGCACAGCTGGTTCCTCAGTGAGTTCGGCGGCAGCGAGGAGCTGGTCGAGGCAGTCTCAGTCGCCTCGACCGCCGAGGAGCTGCCGGTCGACGAGCGGACCCGGCCGCTGATGAAGCTGGTCGAGAAGGTGAGCACCGGGGCGTACAAGATCACCGACGCGGACTGGGAACGGGCCGCCGCCGCCGGTTGGAGCGACGCCGAGATGCTGGAGGCGGTCTTCTGCGCCAGTCTGTTCGCCTTCATCAACCGGCTGGTCGACGCGACCGGGTTGGGTACGTCGACCGACCGCAGCCGGATCGCCCGACAGGGCGACGAATGACCACCATCCGGAAGGGAGTCCGGTCGTGACACGATCCCGCGCGATCCTGCTGACCGGCGCGTCGTCGGGCACCGGTATGTCGTCCGGCTCCGGCCGGGCGGCCGCGCTGCGCCTGCACCGGGCCGGCTGGCCGGTCTACGCCACCGGCCGCAACGTCGACGCGCTGGCCGATCTGGCCGCCGAGGGCATCACCGTGATGCATCTCGACGTCACCGACGAGGAGTCGATGGCCGCCGCGGTCAAGCGGATCACCGACGAGCACGGCGCGGTGGGTACGCTGATCAACAACGCCGCGTACAGCCTCAACGGCACCATCGGCGAGACCCCGATGGACGAGGTACGGGCCCAGTTCGAGACGAACGTCTTCGGCCTGTGCCGGCTCACCCAGATGGTCCTGCCCGGGATGCGGGAGCAGGGCGGCGGCCGGGTGGTCCTGATGTCGTCGATCTTCGGGCTGTTCGCCACCCCGGGTCGGGGCTACTACCAGGCCACCAAGCACGCACTGGAGGCGATCGGCGACTCGCTGCGGCACGAGGTGGCCCGGTTCGACATCAAGGTCGTACTGATCGAACCCTCGCCGATCCTCGGCGGCTTCGTCCCGGACAGCGTCGCCGATCTCGGCATGCAGTCACACGGCAACCCGGCGCTGTACAAGGACTTCTGGGACTACTTCGTACAGTGGCACCAGGCGTACCGGCTCAGCGACAATCCGCCGCTGCGCGGCAAGATGGCGGTCCGGGCCGAGCATGTCGCCAAGGTCATCGAGACCGCCGTCACCCACCCCAATCCACGCATCCGGTACCGGCTCGGGGTGCCCGCCCGGCTGCTGACCCGGATGCGGGCGGCGATCGGCGACCGCAACTGGGACCGGTTCGTCCGCGCGTTCTTCCCCATCCCCTGACCGTGACCCACGGCTGATCGGCGCCGGCGGTTTCAGCCGCTGGCGCCGATCAGCCGTGTCCCGGCACGGGCAGCGACCCACGGACCCGCCCCGACTGCCTGATCCATCAGTCAGTCGGGGGCGACGAGCTCGGCCCGTCCGGCCGGCGGTCCGACGGTGTCGACCCGTCGTCGCGGTAGCGCAGCGACATCGGTCGGCCGTCGCGCGGGCGCAGCCACAGCATTGCGATCACCACGAACAGCACCAGACCGTCGATGACCAGCAGGGTCGCGCTGAATCCGTCGATCTCGTGAGCATGATCGGACACCGCGTCCGTACGGGCCTCGCGGGTCGCGGCGTCCAGCGCTGCCGGCGGCGCGCCGGTGCCCACACTGAATCGGTAGACGTCCGTCACGTCCGAACCGTCGGGGAAGGTCACGTGGTACGCGACCGTGTAGTCACCGTCGACACCGGTCCGCACCGGCTGGTGTACCCGGTCCGGCGCGACCTGCCGGTAGTCGCCGTCGGTGACCTCCTCGCCGGCTCCGTCGAACACCTCGACGTGGGACAGTTCCGGTTGCACGGTGTCGGTGAAGGACAGGGTCACGCCGGTCGGCGCGACGCTGAGCGCCGCGCCGACCGGCGGGTCCGCCTGGAGCAGTCGACCGCCCTGGTCGGCCCGGGCGCTGCCGGGAGTGGCCAGCAGCATCACCGCGACCACGGCGGCCAGCGTGACGACGCCGGCCGGCGTGCGGTTGCCGGCCGCCCCGTCGGTGGCTGCCGGCAACCGGACGCCGGCCGGTACTCCTGGACCCGGGTCAGGCCGCATGGGGGGCGAGCGGTCGGACTTCCGACCGGTGGCCGGCGCAGCTGCAGCTCATCTGTTCCCGCTCACGCTCGTTCGGGCGCAGATGCAGATACATGGCGACCACCATCGGGATGAAGACCACCGAGTTGTAGAACAGGTGCAGTTCGACGCGGGGCACGATCAGTTGCACCACACTGGTCACCACCGGCTGACCGAAGAAGATGGTGCCGGTCTGCGCCTGGATCAGCAACAGCAGATGTTCGATGTGGTGCCAGAACTGGATGGCCAGCGCGATCGTCCACCAGGTCCGGGCCCGCCCGGTGAACCCGGGCCGGAGCAGGAACAGGAAGACGAGCATCACGATGGCGTACCCGTAGTGCAGCCACTCGGAGCTGACCAGCCACGGGAACCACTGGCCGAGCACGCCGCGGGCCTGTGGCCGGGGGTTGCCGAGCACCCAGATCTGGTATGCCTGGACCAGGTGTTCGGCCCAGTGTGCAAGAACGATGACGAGGAAGCTGTTCAGGGCCAGCTTGTGGTGTGCGCCGTTGAGCCGGGCCAGCAGGCCAGTAGACCCGGCGGAAGCGGAATGGGGGGCGGGGTGAGCGGCGGAATGTGCCATTTTCTGCATACCTTCCGTAAGACAGGCATGACATCCTGTCGCGAAGCTAGCCGGCCGAGTAGCGTCGTGGGTAGCAAAAATTGCCCAGTTTGCTGACTCAGCCAGGAAGCCAGTTGGCGTGGAAGCCACTGGGCACCCGCACCGGCAGGTGCACCACGGCCACCGGCTCGCCGGTGAAATCTGCGGCGTCGAGCACCACCAGGCTGCTGCGGTCGAGCCTTCCGTCGTACACATAGGTGAGCAGCCAGCCGTCGTCCTCCGCGCCGACCGGGCCGCGCGGCACGAAGACAGCCTCCCCCGCTTCCCGGTACGGCCCGAAATCGTGCACCGCCACGTCCCGACGGTCCAGATCGTGTCGGAGCAACGCCGAGCCCCCCAGCGCCCCGGCGCCGTCCTGCATGGCCACCGTGTAGGCGTACCGGTAAGGGGTGGTCTTGCGCCGGTCGTCGATGCGCGGGAACTCCTGCGGGATGTCGTCGAGCTGATCGGCTGCCACTGATCCTGTGGTCAGGTCGAGGGTCCAGCGCCACAGCGTCGGGGCGCACTCGCCGGGTGCCCGGCGGTCCCGGTCGAAGACCCGCTCGTGCCGCACGACGTCGATCACGCACCGGTCGGCGGTCTCGTAGGCGTTCACCGGGTGGAAGACGTAGCACGGATCGACCTCGAACCAGCGCACGTCCGGCCCGGCTGCGGCGTGGGGCAGCAGGCCGATCCGGGCCGGCCGGCCGGCGGACCAGGCGTACGGGAACCGGGACCCGGCGTGGGCCAGGGCCGGGTCGAAGGCCACCGGCAGGTCGAACAGCACGGTGTGCCGGTCGGTCAGGGCGACCGAGTGCATGAGCGGGGTGCCGGCCACCTCGATCCGGGTGCTGCGCCGCACCCGGCCGTCCACGCCGACGACCAGATGTTCGACGTAGGGCAGGTCGTGGTAGTAGGCGACGGCGAACAGTTCCCCGGTGACCGGGTCGGTCTCGGCGTGCGCGGTGAAGCCGTGCGGCAGGGTCGCGTCGAAGTCCGTCCGGGCGACCGATTCGAGCTCGCCGTCGAGCTCGATCGGCAGGACGCCGGCTTCGCCGAGGGCGAGGGTACGGCCGGCGTGTCGGATCAGGTTTGCGTTGGCGTTGTCGCACAGCCCGTGCCGGGGGCCGGGGATGGGCAGTTCTCCCCGGGTCCGGGCGACGCTGTCGCTGCGGACCCACCGGTTGCGGTACCACAGCGCCCGACCGTGGCGCAGTCGCACACCGTGCACCATGCCGTCGCCGACCAGCGGGTGGGCCCGCGGGTCGGGCCGGGTCGGGTTGGGGCCGATCCGGGCCAGACAGCCGTCGAGTTCGACGGGCAGCCGGCCGGTGACGACGAGGTCGGTCTCGGTCGTCTCGTGGGTGACCGGGCGCCGGTTGTCCCGACGGACGATCGCGGGGGTCAGGGGTGAGTGGGCGACGACGCTCATCGGGATCCTCCATCGGTCGTACGCGACCTGGACGGCATCGTCACGTATCAGCGTTACGTTTCGCAGTTACGTAACAATGTTATGCCCCGACGGTACGCCGGGCGTGAGATCATGTCAACGTGAGTCCGCGACGGGTCGATCCGCAGCTGGCCGCCGGCCTGCTCGAAGCAGCCGCGCGGCTGCTGGCCGAAGGCGGCACGGCGGCACTGACCACCCGCCGGCTGGCCGCCGAGGTCGGCACGTCGACCACCGTCGTCTACACGTACTACGGCGGGATGGACAACCTGGTCCGAGCGATGGTGCACGAGGGCTTCGCCCGACTGCACCGACGGATGGCGACGGTACGGGCCACCAACGACGCTGTGGCCGATGTGATGGCGCTCGGTCACGCGTACCGCGCCAACGCCCTCGACCACCCGCAGCTCTACCTGGTCATGTTCGGCAGCGCGGCGCTCGGCGGGTTCGCCCTCGGCGAGGGCGATCGACAGCACGGCCGGTACACCCTGGAGCCGCTGGTCGACGCCGTGTCCCGGGCGACCGAGCAGGGTCGCTTCCGGCCAGCCGACCCACTGCTCGTCGGGCAGACCATGTGGATCGCGCTGCACGGCCTGGTCACCCTCGAACTGGGCGGCTACCTGATCGACCCGTACGACGCGGACCTGTGCTTCGAGACCCAGCTGCGCTCGCTGATGGTGGGTGCCGGCGACAGCCACGAGGACACCATGATCTCGCTGGCCCGGGCCCGCCGCCGACGGCCGCCACGCCCCGCTCCGACGCCCCTGAGCAACAGCGGAGAACCAACGCCCTGAGCAACGGCGGAGAAGCACCGCGAATTGGCAAATGTGATGCTCATCGGGGGACGTGA
This sequence comes from Micromonospora sp. Llam0, assembly GCF_003751085.1. Lineage (NCBI taxonomy): Bacteria > Bacillati > Actinomycetota > Actinomycetes > Micromonosporales > Micromonosporaceae > Micromonospora > Micromonospora sp. Llam0. The sequence continues at coordinate 5,142,381 of NZ_RJJY01000001.1, forward strand.
AGGCCCTGTGATGGATGCGCATCCACTCCTGCGAAAAACGCCCAGGATCGCCAACTCGACACTGCCGAAGGACGCCGCTGATGAACGAATTCGATTATCTGGTGGTCGGAGCCGGGTCCGCCGGAGCCGCACTGGCCGCCCGTCTGAGCGAGGACCCGCAGCGTAGGGTGCTGCTGCTGGAAGCGGGTCCGGACTACGCCACCGTCGCCGATACACCGGACGAGATCCTCGACGGCAGCGCCATGTCGATGTCCACGTACGACTGGCACTTCAAGGCCGAAATCACCGACCGCCGGCGCATCATCTTCCCGCGTGGAAAACTGACCGGTGGTTCGTCCGCGGTCGGCGCGACCATCGCCCTGCGTGGTACGCCGAACAACTTCGACGAATGGGCGTCGCTGGGCAATCCGGCGTGGGCCTGGAACGAGGTCCTGCCGTACTACAAGCGACTCGAGAACGACCTGGACTTCGACAACGAGTACCACGGTCAGGGCGGTCCCATCCCGATCCGCCGGTGGCGGCCCGACGAGCTGGCCCCGGTGCAGCACGTCTTCCACGAAGCCGCCCTCAAGGCCGGCTTCCCCGACGTGGAGGACCACAACCATCCCGAGGCCACCGGGGTCGGTCCCATCCCGTCGAACCGCAACGACACCCGTACCCGGTTCTCCACCGCGATGGGCTACCTGGGCATGGCCCGCGGCCGGGCGAACCTGACCATCTACTCCGGGGCGCAGGTCAACCGGGTGCTGTTCACCGGGACCCGGGCGCACGGCGTGGAGGTCACCAACCCGGCCGGCGGCACCGAGGAGATCCACGCCCGCAACGTCGTGCTGGCCGCCGGGGCGGTCAACTCGCCGGCCATCCTGATGCGCTCGGGCATCGGTCCGGCCAGCGATCTGCGCCGGCTCGGCATCGACGTGCTGCTCGACCGTCCCGGGGTCGGCGGCACCCTGATCGACCACCCGCGCACCGGCGCGTTCATGGTGCCGAAGGAGGGCACGTTCGACCCGCAGGACGCCTTCCTGCAGACCATGGTGCGCACCACCGCACCGGGCTCGGACGAGTTCAACGACCTGCAGTACTACATGATCAATCACTTCGATCTGACGCTCTTCCCCGAGCTGCAGATGCTGGCCGCGGCGAAGACGATCTTCGGGGTGATGGTGGTGCACCAGCGGCCACAGTCCCGGGGACGGCTGGTGCTCGCCTCGGCCGACCCGACGTCACCGCCGGACATCGACCTGAACTTCCTCGCCACCGAGCAGGACATCAAGATCCTGGTCGACGCGGTCCGCACCTGCTGGCAGCTGATGCAGACCCCGGGCATCGTCGACCGCGGCGACCGGTTCGTCGTCCTCGGCGAGGAGATGGTCGCCGACGACGACATCCTCGGCCACTACGTCCGGCTCAGCCTGGACAGCGGCTACCACCCGGTCGGCACCACCCGGATGGGCACCGCCGACGACGCCGAAGCGGTCGTCGACGAACGACTGCGGGTGCACGGCACGGAGAACCTGTACGTGGGCGACGCCTCGGTCATGCCGTCGATCGTCAACTGCAACACCAACCTGACCTCGATCATGATCGGCGAGCGGCTCGCCGACTGGCTGACGGCCTCCTGACCGCCGGCACCGACCAGGGTGACACGACATGCCCCGCGGGTAGCACGCTACCCGCGGGGCATCACCGTCGGTCCGGGGTCAGGACAGTTTCTGCAGCCCGGCCCCATTGAGCTCGTAGCCCGGCGCGACCGTCGCGGCGTCCGACCGGACCAGGTCGACCAGCGCGGCACCGGCGATCTGCGGGGTCAGCGGCGGCCCGATCCGGTTGACGAAGTCGTCCATCGACTTGCCGGCCCGGGCCGCGTACGCCCGCACCGCGGGCAGCCCCACCCCGGTCATCGGCGCGAACCTCGGCAGCACCGTGGTGAAGGTGATGTCCAGACCGGCCCGCTTCGCCTCGTCCTGGGCGTAGCCGGTGATGTAGCGCTGGGTCGCCTTGGCGCCGGCGTACCCGCCGCTGAGCGGCGAGCCGCCGAGCACGGCACCGCTGCTGACCACGATCACCCGGCTACCCGGACGTAGCGGCTTGAGCAGCACCTCGCGCAGCCAGTGGAAGGTGATCCGTACGTCGGTCTCCCAGTTGACCGAGAACGTCTCCCAGGTCTGCTCCTGCAGCGGACGCATGTGCGGGGTGGCCCCGGCGACCAGGATGACGGCCTCCGGCTCGTACTGGTCGATCAGGGTGGCCGGGACGGTGGCTTCGCCCGCGTCGGCGATCTCCGGTTGGATCGATCCGGCGCCGTTGGCCGGCGCCGGGAAGTCCATCACGGTACGGGCCACCGCGATCACCGGCGCACCGGCGTCAGCGAAGGCGGTGGCGACCCCGTGGCCCAGGCCACGGCTCGCCCCGACCACGATCGTGGTCCGGCCCGACATGTCACTCATGTTTCCTCCACTGTGTTGGGGCGATGGGGCTCTGCTGGATGGCTGCTCCGGCTCGCTGACGGCCGGTGGGCCGGCTCGCCGCTCCGGACGCCGACACAGGGCTACGGCTCCGGCCTCTGACGAATCCGTTGATTCGCCAGAAGCCGGAGCCGTTCCGCCCGGATCAGCGGCTACTTCTGGAACCTGGTGCCGTTCCACCAGTTCGTGCCCGGCCCCGCCGCGTTCTCCACGTCGTACCGGTCCTTGTGACGCCACCAGTCCCACGGGTGCTCGAGCTCGTCCTCGCGCCGGCCGAGGTGGGTGATGTCCAGGTAGTTGTAGAAGTTCTTGAAGATCTCACCGCCCCGGTCGAAGATCGAGTAGGTGAAGTAGACGTCGTCGCCATCCCGGTAGAAGGCGCTGACGCCGGGCGACTCGCCCTGCTCGGTGGACACCTCGTAGTCGTAGTTGAAGTCGCTGCCGAACGAGGAGTACCAGGGGATCTCCCAGCCCATCCGGGCCTTGAACGCCTGGAAGTCGGCCAGCGGAGCCCGGGAGACCATGACGAACGTGGTGTCCCTGGCCCACATGTGCGACAGCTCGCCGACGCTGTCGGCCTGCATCGAACAGCCGATGCAGCCCTCCTTGTCGCCCGGAGCGTACATGAAGTGCCGGACGACGAGCTGGCGGCGTCCCTCGAACAGGTCGAGCAGCGTCAGCGTGCCGTTCGGCCCCTCGAAGAGGTACTCCTTCTCCACCTTGACCATCGGGAGATTGCGGCGCTCCTCCGCAATCATGTCCCGCGCCTTGGTGACTTCCTTCTCCTTCTCCAGCAGCGCTGTGCGAGCCACCAGCCATTCTTGTCTGGAGACAACTTTCGGAGGGTTCATCAGATCTCCTCAGAACTTCGGCCGGAACCATCCATGGCCAGAATGACAGGGAACTGGTCGCCGGGACTTCTCCCCGCTTGCCCGGCACCGACTACGAGCTGAACGCCCGCTCCTTCAGCCGACGCCGCTCGATCTTGCCCACCGGGGTACGGGGGATCTGCTCGATGAACTCGATCTGCCGGATCTTCTTGTACGGCGCCACCCGTTCGGCCACGAACGCCATGAGCTCCTGCTCGGTGGTCGGCTCCTTGGCGACCACGAAGGCCTTCGGGATCTCGCTGGCCTCCTCGTCCGGCACGCCGATCACCGCCGCGTCCGCCACCTTCGGGTGGGTCATCAGGACCGCTTCGAGCTCGACCGGGGAGACCTGCTGGCCCTTGTACTTGATGAGCTCCTTGATCCGGTCGACCAGGAACAACTCGCCGTCGTCGTCGAGGTAGCCGAGGTCACCGGTGTGCAGGAACCCGTCCGGCCGGAGCACCTTGCTGGTCACCTCGGCGGCGTTGAGGTACCCCTTCATCACGTGCGGACCCCGGATCAGGATCTCGCCCCGCTGGTGTGCGCCGAGCTCCGCACCGGTGGTCACGTCGACGATCCGGCATTCGACGTTGGGTGCCGTCCGGCCCACCGACGCGGGCACCAACGGCTCCTCGAGCTGCATGAACGACGTCATCGCCTCGGTGAGGCCGTATCCCTGGGCGATGTGGCAGCCGAGACGTTCCCGGCAGAGCCGGGCGATCTCGGGGTCGAGCGCGGCGCCGCCGGAGACGATCGACCGCACCGACGACAGGTCGTACCGGTCCGGCAGCGGGCTGCGGGCCAGCAGTACGGCGAGCGTGGGAACGATGTAGAGGCGGGTGATCCGGTGCTCGTGGATCGCTATGACGTACCCCTCCGGGTCGAACCGCGGCATCGTCACGATCGTCGCGCCCTGCAGCAGGCTGGCGCTCATCACCATGATCAGACCGAACGCGTGGTGGAACGGCGGCATGGCGAGCACCTTCTCGTCCGCGCCGAGCGGCGCGACCGTCCTGGTCTGCAGCACGGTCGCCACGATGTTGCGGTGCGTCAGCATCACCCCCTTCGGGCGTCCGGTGCTGCCGCTGGAGTGCAGCAGCGCCGCGACGTCCTGCGCCGGGTCGATGGCCACCTCCGGTAGCGGGTCGTCGCTGAGCAGCTCGGACAGCGGCGTCGCGCCGTCCGCCTCGCCCATCACCACGATTTCCTCGACCTTGGTACGCGCGGTCAGCGCCGTCGCCTTGGGCACCTCGGACGGCACGGTCACCAGCAGCTTCGCGCCGGCTTCGGTGAGATGGCCGACCACGTCGTCCGGCGTGTCGATCGGGTTGAGCACGACGACCGTGCCACCGGCCAGCGACGCGGCGAGCACCACGATCGGGAACTCGGGCACGTTCGGCGCGAGCATCGCCAGCACGTCGCCCTTGCGGAAGCCGCGGGCATACAGCCCGGCAGCCAGCCGACGCACCATCGACGCCAGTTGGCGGTACGTGTAGCCGTCGCCGCCTGCCACGTCGACCAGCGCCGTGCGGTCGCCGTACAGCTCGACGCGCTGTAGCAGGAACGACGGCAGCGACAGATTCGGGATGTCGATCGTCGTCGGCGTCGGGATTGTGGTGGTCATGACTTGGCCTCGGCCCGGTCGTAGGTGCTCAGCCCCGGCTGGTAGGCACGCTTCTCGAACTGCTTCAGGGCGACGTTGACCCACTCGTTGCCGCTGAGCCGGGACAGCTCCCAGAGCTTGGCCTGGTCGTAGTCGATGGCGGTCGGCAGGTCCATCGTGGTGGTGCGCTCGTAGACCTGCTTGGCCAGTTCCAGGGTGATCGGGTTCTTCTTGACGATCTTCCGCACGATCCGGTCGGTCTCGGCGTCCAGCTGGTCGGCCGGCACCGCCTTGTTGACCAGGCCGTACTCCTGTGCCTGCTGGCCGGTCATGGTGTCGCCGGTCAGGATGTAGTACAGCGCCTGCTTGCGAGGCAGGTTGTGGGTGGCCGCCCAGGTCGCGCCGCCGGCCGGGAAGATCCCGAAGTTGATCTCCGACAGGCCGAACAGCGCGGTCTCCGACGTCACCGCCAGGTCGCAAAGGCCGGTGACCAGCAGTCCGCCGCCGAACGCGAACCCGTTGACCTTGGCGATGGTCACCGCCGGGAAGGCCTTGAGCCGCTTGAACCAGTTCAGCGCGACCAGGTTGGTCCGGTAGAACAACTGCGGATCGTCGAACGGCTGGAGGAAGCACTCCTCGAGGTCCATCCCGGCGCTGAAGCTGTCGCCGACGCCGGTCACCACGACCGCCTTGATGTTGCCGGCCGCCTCGATGGTGTCGAGGGCCTGGTTCATGTCCCGGTGCATCTGCGGGTTCATCGCGTTCTTCTTGGCCGGGCGGTTCAGGTAGATGGTGGCCACCGGGCCGTCCATCTCGAGGTTCACGGTTTCCAGCACCATCATCTCGGGTCCTTCTTTCCGGTCGGGCAACAGAAATGCGCGCAGGCGACCACGGCCACTCGGCCACGAAAACCGGACTTCGACAGCGCAAGTCTCCGGTAGGCCCCGCCGCAATACCAGCGTCACAGGTGTTGATCAGACACGCCTCTCTGGCGTTGCCTTGCCGGCCGTCTCACCAATTCCCAGTCAGAAAAAAGCGCCAACATCCCCCAAGACGCGCATGAACGACAGAAATGTCAAAGATCATTATCCTAGATCAAATCAACAACGGTCGGACCATCGGCGAATATCCAGCATGAATCTCACAGCCCCCCACATCGCCCCAGAGGAAACCGATAGAAATCATTCAACCCGCACCATCAGATCACCGACTCCGGGTTTGCAGAATTGGCGCAGCACTCCATTCTTAAGGCTGAGGAATGTGCCATACGACGAGGTGGCGATTAATCAGCTTGACGGTCAACAAACGAACGACAACAAGGGCCGCGCACCCTACGTGCCGAGATAATCGCCCACCCATGATGCACCTCTACCACCGGTCCCAGATACGGATAAGACGGGCGTAACGGACTAGCATCGGCGCGGCAGCCATGGCCGGGCACCACGATCTCGCAATCACCATCTCGCCAGACATTTCAAGATCAGCATGTCAGGAAACGCCGGAACGCCAACGACCCCCATCCCCACTGACCTAAACTTTGGTCGTTTTGTGGGTAATAGCGCCGGTTTCGGGGTGGGTGTGGGTCGGGTGCGGGACGTGAAGAAGCTCCTGGTAGGACATGGATTGACTAGATCAACATGTTCCAACCAGGAGCTTCGGTGTCGAATTCTGCCATGCTGTCCGCCAGCGCGGTGCGACAGGCCGCCGATCAGCGGGAGACGCTGCGGGCAGCGGTGATCGCCGGGCCCGCCGGTGTCGGGACCCTCGACGAGCAGGTGACCGGCCGGTTGTGGCCACTCCTGGCCGATGCCGCACTGATCGAACGGGCGCGGGCCACGGTCGGGCACGTCGACGCCCGGCGGCGGGTGCTGACCGGAGCGGTCACGGTGATGATCGTGCTCGGGCTGTGCCTGTTCCGGCGGGAGAGCACATCGGTGGTGACCGCACGGGTGACCTCACGGCTCCCCCGGACCCGGGTGGAGGGCGCACCGACCGCCGCGGCGGTGTCGAAAGCCCGGGGCAGACTCCCCGCAGCGGTGCACCAGCGGGTGTTCACCGACGCCGCCCGGTCCACACCGACGTTCGGGCCCGAGTCGTACGCGTTCGGTCTGCTGGTCACCGCGATCGACGGCACCGTGTTCGACCTGGCCGACACGACACGGACACGGGCCGGGTTCACCACCCCGACCGGCGGCCGGTTCCCCCAGGCCCGGATGGTCGCCCTGGTCGCCTGCGGCACCCGCTGGATCCTCGCCGCCCGCATCGCCTCCTCCGGGACCAGCGAACAGGCCCTCGCCGACGACCTGATCGGCGAACTCCAACCCGGCACCATCAACCTCGCCGACCGGGGCTTCTTCTCCATGGACCGCTGGACGCGGGCGGCCGCCACCGGGGCGCACCTGCTGTGGCGGGTCAAGAACGGCGCCCGGAGCCTGCCCGCCCGACTGGTCGAGGTCCTCCCCGACGGCTCCGCGCTCGTGCAACTCGCCGAGTCCGACGCGATGCTGTCCCGCCGCCGCACCACCCGCGCCGACCGCACCCTGCCCCGACTCCGTCCGACACTCGCCCGTCTGGTCGAGTTCACCGTCACCACCCGCGACCGCGCCGGCCGCACCACCCACAGCCGCTACCGCGTCCTGACCACCCTGCTCGACCACCACCGTCACCCCGCCACCACACTCGCCGCGCTCTACGCCGAACGATGGCAGATCGAACTCACCTACGGACGACTGAAGACCACCCTGCGGGGACCCCGCACCCGACCACGCGGACACACCCCCGAACTCGCCTACCAGGAACTCTGGGCGCTACTGACCGTCTACAACGCCCTCGTCCGACTCGCCGTGACCACCGCCGTCGACCTGAACATCGACCCCGACGCGGTCAGCTTCGCCACCGTCCTCGCCCTGACCCGCGCACACCTCGCAAGCCAGGACCCCGCACCCTGCGTCAACTGCGGACACGACGACCCCGACCCCACCACCACCCTGCTCACCGCGATCGCCGCCCAACCCCACAACCGACACACCCGCACCCGCACCGGCCCCCGCACCAAACGACAACGACGAACACAACGCACCCGCGACGTCACCTACGAGATAACCATCACCCAGACCGACCTACCCAAAGCCAGCAAAACGGCCAAAGTTTAGGTCAGTGCCCCCATCCCCCTCGGCTCATCCCGGTTATGATCAAGTTACCCCGCTTGGCTCCGGTTCGGTGATTGAGCACTTTCGAAGACAGACCACAGCCGATTTCGCCGTAGGCTTTCAGCACCGTGACCCGCCAGGGAGGAATGAATGGCAAATCCGAAAATCGGCGTCGCGCTGCCCGTCCGCGAGATGTCGATGATGAAACCGTCCGACGCGGCAGGCACCGTCATCGAGCTGGCCAAACAGGTGGAGGAGCTCGGTTTCGACTCGGTGTGGGTGGGGGACTCGTTCGTCACCCGGCCGCGATTGGAACCGCTGTCCCTGCTCGGCGCGATTGCGATGGTGACCCGGAACGTCACCGTCGGTACGGCGGCGCTGACAGCGGTGCTGCGTGAGCCTAAGTCGCTGGCGCACGGCATCACCACGCTCGACCAGCTCGCCGACGGCCGACTGGTCATGGGCCTCGGCATGGGTGAACCGCTGCCGGTGAACAACGAGAGCGACGCGGTGACCATGTCGTACACCGAGCGGATCACCCGCGTCGACGAGGCCATCACAGCCTTCAAGAAGGTGTGGCGCGGCGAGAAGGGCGATCTACAAGGCCGCTACTACAACCTCGATGAACTGCGCCAGCAGGGTCCGCCCAAAACGCCCGGTGGCCCCGGAATCTGGCTTGCGAGCAACGGCAAGCCCAAGGCGATCCGCCGCACCGGCACAATGTACGACGGCTGGATGCCTGTGCACATCGACCCCGAGTGGTACGGCCGCGCTCTGGGAAGTATCCGGGAAACCGCGACGTCGGCCGGCCGGAATCCTGACGACGTCGTTCCGTCGTTGTACATCAATGTCAACACCAATCCGGACGGCGCGTCCGCCGAGATGGCACTCAACGAATACACGACGCGCTACTACCAGTTGCCGGTGACAACCATGTCGAACTACCAGAACTATTTCGGCGGCACCGACAAGGAACTGGCGGCACGACTCGGCGAATACGTCGACAACGGGTGCCGACACATCGTGCTCCGGCTCAACACGTTCACCGACTACGACCGTCTGCTGCGCTCGATCGGCGAGAATGTCGTGCCTGCGATCCACTCGATAGAGATCGATTGACTACAAGGCCGGCCGATGGGTTACTCCTCGAGGGGTAACCCATCGGCCGTCACGTCAGCTCAGTTGGTCAGCGCCTTGACGGACTTCTCGAAGCCGGCCAGGGCTGCACGGAAGAAGCGCGGACCGAACGACACCCGCGCTGTGCCGATCTCACGGTGTACGGCGAGGTCGAGCTGATCGCTCACGTTACCGTTTACGGGGCAGTCCAGCTCGGTGACGAGCGTGGCCAGGTCATCCCGGCTGCGGACGCCGATGGGGTAGATACAGTCGGCACCAGCATCGCGGTAGAGCCGGCCCCGCCTGACCGCTTCGGCGACCCGGTCGGGCTCGGGGACACGGGAACCCGGCAGGAACACGTCAACCCGCGCATTGATGACGATCGGGACTCCAGTATTCTCCGCAGCCGCACGCACCTGGGCGAGCCGGCCCGCAAAAGCCTCCGCGTCGGTGAGACCGCCGGCACGGTGGTCGCTGTCCTCCAGGTTGCAGCCGACCGCGCCGGTCTCCAGCAGGCGCTCCACCAGATCGGCCGGCGGCAGCCCGTATCCAGCCTCTGCGTCCACTGTGGTAGGCACCGTCACGGCACCGGCGACGCGGCTAGCCGCAGCGAACAACTCCTGCCAGGGCGCGACCTCGCCATCGGGGTAGCCGAGCATCGCGGAAATGGCGGCGCTGGCGGTGGCGGCGACGGGGAAGCCCGCGTCGACCACGACCTTCGCGCTGGCCGCATCCCACACGTTCGGCAGGATGAGCAGGTCTCCGCTGTGCAGGTCGCGGAGCAGATCGGCGCGGGCCTTGAGTTCCGCTGCGTCAGCGGCCATGGTTTCCTCCACGTGAACTATGAGATGAGTGTTGTGAGGTTCGGCGCCTGCCTCTCTCTGCCCCGTCGGCAGATCGGACGCCGATGGGCTTGTCCCACCTCGGCTCGTTGAGAACCAGGTCCAGCAGGCCGGGGAAGCACTCGTCGAACTCCTTGCGGCGCAGCCGGGTGAGACGGTGTGGGCCCTCGTCGCGCTGCTCGATCACGCCAGCGTCACGCAGCACGCTGAAGTGGTGCGTACGCGAAGCCTTGCCGACTGGCAGGTCGAACGAGGCGCAGGTACGCTCCCAGTCGCCGACCTGGCTTACCTGCCGAACGATCGCCAGACGGATCGGATCGGCGAGCGCGGCCAGCGCCACGGTCAGCGGAACGTCCTTGGGTTCAGTATGGCTTGGGGCAACCCGGCCCGCCGTGCTGTTGCCTGTTGCCTGTTGCCATGTCGCCCTCCCGGGATGCCGCAAGTCAACTCCGTCCAGAGTAATCCGGTCACTGTTCGGGAGACATCGCCCAGGTCACAACAGCAGGCGGCACCTGGCATCAGCCTGCGTGCCTGGGCGGCTTGGGCAGCGAACTCGCCGTGAGGGCGACGATCAGGAGCAGGACCAGGCCCAGCCCGAGCACCCACACGAGCGAGTTCCCGAACGAGACTACGTCGCGCCTATCTCCCAGGATGGTAAAGAACAGTGAGCCGATCGCGGCCACGCCGATCGCGCTGGCGAACTGCTGAGTGGTGGTGAGCAGGCCGGACGCAGCGCCAGCGTTGGCCACCCGCGCGCCGGCGAGCACCACACCAGCGAGCACCGGTACGGCCAGGCCGTTGCCGACGCCGATCAGGAACAGCAGCCCGGTGACCCGCAGGGCGCTGGCGCTCTCGCCGGAGACCTGCAGCGTGACGGCCAGACCGATCATGCCTACGGCGGCGATCGCGACACCCATGGTGATCAGCGTGGCTCCGTACTTGGCGACTTTGCGCGGTGCCACCAGTGACGCACCGGCGAAGCCGACGGCCAGCGGGGCGAAGGTCCAGCCGGCCTCGAGCGGGCTCAGGCCCATGCCGGACTGCAGAACCAGGGTAAGGCAGAACATGAAACTGTAGAACGCCGCGAAGACGCCGACGGACATGATCAGGCCACGGGTGAACACGCTGTTGCGGAACAGCGCCAGGTCGAGAATCGGCTCACCGCCGCGGCCGCCGAGTGACGCTTCCCAGCGCAACGTGAGGATCATGACTGGCACCGATGCGACCAGGCAGATCCAGCACCACGCCGGCCAGCCCTCGGTGCGCCCCAGGGCCAGCGGGACCAGTGCCAGCGCGAGGGCACCGGAGATCCCGATCGCGCCGAGGAAGTCGAGCCGGGGTCGGGCCCCGCGGGGCAGCTTCGGCACCAGCCCCAGCGATAGGATCACCGCGAGGATGCCGATCGGGACATTGATCAGGAAGATGACGCGCCACCCCAGCCCGAACACGTCACCCTGCACAAGCGCGCCACCGAGCACCTGGCCGGCCACGCCGCCGATCCCCATGGCCATCCCGTAGTAGCCGAGCGCCTTGAAGCGCTCGTTGCCTGGAAAGACGCGGGTGATCAGTGCGAGTACCTGCGGCACCATCGCGGCACCGGTAAGGCCCTGCAGCAACCGGAATGCGACGAGCTGGCCGTCGCTCTGCGCCAGGCCACACAGCAACGAAGCTGCGGTGAACGCCAGCGTACCGCCCAGGAACATCCCACGCTGGCCGAACAGGTCACCGAGGCGACCGCCGGTGACCAGGCCGGCCGCGTAGGTGAACCCGTACCCGGCCACGATCAGCTCCAAGGCGCCCTGAGTGGCCGGCAGGTCGCGCTCCAACGACGGAGCGGCGATGTTCACCACGAACAGGTCGAACTGGACCATGAACATGGACGCAAGCAGCACAGGTAGCATCACCCACCGCTTGGCGTAGGGAGCTTCGGGAACCGCCCCGCCGGGGACAGCTTGTTTCTCTTCGATGGACACGCCGGACCGCCTTCACAGGACTCTGGCAAGCGAGTGTTCAACAAGCTACGTACGGTGGAGTGTACGGGTTTCATCGAACACTTCAAGCCTATCCGTCGAATCATCAGGACACGCGGTGGGTCACTCATCGCAGGCAGCGGCGAGGCAGGCCCGACAACGTCGGATCCGTCGTAGCGGGTGGCCACTCGAACTCCGCAGTCCACCCTCGGCGGCCCTACCGGCTACCCGACCGCCGCCTGGTGACGAGCATGTCCGGTGGCCACAGACCACTGAAGGCTGCCGCGATCGACGTCCTCGCCGGATGATTGTTCAGCATCGACCTCACAGGCCCGCGTCGTGCCGGTAAGGAGTCGATGCAGCGGTCGGTGCCAGCACCTTGGGCACCTTGGGCGGTACGGTCACCAGCAGCTTCGCACCGGAATCGGGGATTGTGGTGGTCATGACTTGGCCTCGGCCCGGTCGTAGGTGCTCAGCCCCGGCTGGTAGGCACGCTTCTCGAACTGCTTCAGGGCGACGTTGACCCACTCGTTGCCGCTGAGCCGGGACAGCTCCCAGAGCTTGGCCTGGTCGTAGTCGATGGCGGTCGGCAGGTCCATCGTGGTGGTGCGCTCGTAGACCTGCTTGGCCAGTTCCAGGGTGATCGGGTTCTTCTTGACGATCTTCCGCACGATCCGGTCGGTCTCGGCGTCCAGCTGGTCGGCCGGCACCGCCTTGTTGACCAGGCCGTACTCCTGTGCCTGCTGGCCGGTCATGGTGTCGCCGGTCAGGATGTAGTACAGCGCCTGCTTGCGAGGCAGGTTGTGGGTGGCCGCCCAGGTCGCGCCGCCGGCCGGGAAGATCCCGAAGTTGATCTCCGACAGGCCGAACAGCGCGGTCTCCGACGTCACCGCCAGGTCGCAAAGACCGGTGACCAGCAGTCCGCCGCCGAACGCGAACCCGTTGACCTTGGCGATGGTCACCGCCGGGAAGGCCTTGAGCCGCTTGAACCAGTTCAGCGCGACCAGGTTGGTCCGGTAGAACAACTGCGGATCGTCGAACGGCTGGAGGAAGCACTCCTCGAGGTCCATCCCGGCGCTGAAGCTGTCGCCGACGCCGGTCACCACGACCGCCTTGATGTTGCCGGCCGCCTCGATGGTGTCGAGGGCCTGGTTCATGTCCCGGTGCATCTGCGGGTTCATCGCGTTCTTCTTGGCCGGGCGGTTCAGGTAGATGGTGGCCACCGGGCCGTCCATCTCGAGGTTCACGGTTTCCAGCACCATCATCTCGGTTCCCTCTTTCCGGTCGGGCAACGAAAAATGCGCGCAGGTGACCTTGGCCGCTCGGCCGTACAATCCGGATTTCGACAGTGCAGCCTCCGGTAGGCCCGCCGCGGTACGAGCATCACAAGTACCGATCCGGCACGCTTCTTTGGTGTTGCCTTGCCCCGGCGGGCAGCGAAATCCGATACGGCATGATTCACCGCACCGCTTGCCGAATATTGCCCACAATCGCCGACCGGGGCAGCCGAGAAACGGCATTCTCGGAGAGGACGCGCTGGAGCCCGGCCCGGAAGAATTCCGGGATGGTGGTTCGCAGCCCCCGGACCACCCGCAAGGACGCGTGACCCGGTCCCGGCTGTAGCCGGGACCGGGTCACGCGGTCAGTCGCGGACGTTTCAGGTGTGTCAGGCGGTCACTTCTTGCGGGCCTTCGCGGTCGCCCGCGCGTTCGCCTTCTCGATTGCCTTGACCAGTTCGTCCTTGTTCATGTCCTGCGGGTGGTCGATGCCGACCTGGCGCGCCACGTCGTCGAGGTGGCCTTTGCCGGCGTTGGCGTCGACCCCCTGGGCAGTCTCCCGGGGCTGGCGCAGCGACCGGGGCGTGCCCTGAGCCGCCTGTGGATCGGACGGGCCCAGGCTGTCCTTCGGCTGCCAGTGGTCGCCGACCTTCTCGTGGCTGTGTTTCAACGAGGCGTGTGCCGCACGGTGCGCCCGCGCCGGGTCGCCGTAACTCTCCTCGGCCGACTCCAGGGTCTTCTTGTAGGTCCGTACGGCCTTGTCGTCGGAGCGGGCGATCGTGCTGGGCACGTCGTCGCGCATCTGCTCGGCCTGCTGGTGCTTGTCGGCCTTTTCCCGCTTGCCGGCCATCGTTCCTCCTCACGGACGTCGTCTGCGCCGGGGGCGGCACTGAGTTTCGCCGTACCACATCCCGTACCCACGACGCCGCCGGTCATGCCTGCGGTTTCATCGCCGCGGCGTCGCCGGCGGTGCCACGCCGCCTGCCCCACGGCCACCGGCCCTCCAGTTCGACCTCCAGCGAGAAGCTGAGGAAGGTACGCACCGCGACGATCATGGCCAGCACGCCGACGCTCTCGAAGGTCGGCGAGATCGCGACGGTACGGATGATGTCCCCGGCGACGAGGAACTCCAGCCCGAGCAGGATCGCCCGGCCGACGTCCTGCCGGTACCGGCGGTAGGTCGCCCGCATGTTCTGGTGACGGATCGCGCCACGCAGGTAGAACACCGTGCCGACGACCAGCCCGGTGAGGATGATCAGCACGCCGAGGATGTCGATCGTCGTACCTATGGTCAGGACAGCTGTCTCGAAGTTCATCTCTGACCACGATGTCCGTATCAGTCGACGCCCGATGCACGACCAGGATAAATCACGCTATACGCGCATGAAGCGAGATTTCACTGCCTATCGCTCTGGACAGACAGCATTCGGACCCCACCGGATGAGCCCGGCGGGGTCCGAATGGACGGCGTACGGTCGGATGCTCCTATGGAGGTCAGTCGACGATCGTGACGATCCGACGGCGACGGAACAGCACCACGGCCACCGCACCTGCGACGACGAGGACCGCGCCGACGCCGGCGAGCAGCCCGGCGTTGGCTCCGGTCACCGGCAGCCCGCCGCCGGCACCTTCGCCACCGCTGCCGAGGGTGATCTCGGCGGTGTTGTTGTCGGTGTCCGGGTCCTGCACGCCGCCGTCGATGACGATCGAGCCGGCGGCACCGGCCGCGCCGACGATCTCCACCTGGAACGGGTAGTGGAACGACTCCCCCGCCGCCGGGCTGTGCGTGGGCCGGCAGAAGTAGACCAGGCCGTTCGGCTGACCACGGTCTTCCCAGACCGGGTTCCCATCGACGACCGGGGCGCACCGGTCACCGA